>RGDM01000079.1 GCA_009918675.1 bacterium | reverse complement strand
GTGTTGCGAGGCCAGTTCCGCCAGTTGCGTTGCGTGCTGCGAGCAGCTGTTTTTTCAACGACTCGTAAGTGCGCAGCACAACCGGTTCATTGACATCGGCAGTTTCGAGCTCAATGAAGCACTGCAGGCAGATCTCTTCATAACTGAATGAATTGATAGAATCGCGATTGAGCAAGAACTGAACGTAGCGGATTGTGCGGTCGATGAGTTTATAATTGCTTGGTCGCACACAAGTCATCACGTTGCCATGATAACGGCCCATCCGACCCATCACCAAAGTTGAATGCATGTTGAGAAGCATCTTCAACATGAGGTGCTCGTTGAGCAGTGAAAGCCCGACGGTGGAGAAGGAGGCACTTAGGCCTTGAAAAGCAAAAACAATCGCAGAGGCGTATCGGCTGATAGAGAATGTGTGTTGGATGAGGTTGGGGCGGATACTCTGCCGCCAGGCTGGTAGCGTTGCTGAGAAGTCGTAGCCTTGAAGGCGCGCAGGACCAGCGATTGATTCATAATCGACCCATCCAACCAGAGGGCGAGGTTCACGTTTGAGCAGGTGGTTCCAAGCATCTTTGGCTGTCGACTGCGCTGGTATACTAAGGTAACAAAGGCTTGGGGTTGCTTTTGAATCGGCACGGTTCTCAAAGGCAGCCAAGCTAAAAGTAGGCGACCGTTCAGTTGTGTCGGTTAAGACTGTGATACCGAAATCGACTGTCTCGTAAACCAGTGCTTCACCCTTTTGGTAGCTCTCGCTTTCAGCAACAATAAATGGCGCAAGACTTGCAACATCAATGTTGCCTTGGTGCTGTAAAAGTGAGTCTATTGATTCTTCGATGGAATCGAATGTGGGATGGTCTTTCAGAGTTTCAAAAAGCGCAGTTCCTGCTGCAAGCATCAGAACAGTGCTTGCCTGCATGCGTGTGCTGCCCGAAATAGCCATGGGGCCAACGGTTAAATTTATTTTTTCAAGCTCAGAATGACCCAGGACCTGCTGGCAGCGTTCTAATTTTTGGGTGAGAAGTTCGTCCGGGTTGCAATAGAGGAACCAATGTTTTTTCTTTGAAAGCTGCGGAGCGCGCAATGCTGCACCAATCACATAAGGAGTTTCTCCTCCTTCTGTTGACGCAACGAGAACGTCTCCGTTTCGGAAGCCTGCTTCTTCAAGCATCCGTGCACCAAATTCAGGATGGTCTTCAAAGTTCTCGATGGAGCGAATGAGCGCAACATCGCCGCCGGCCATAAGTGAACGAACACTGTCTGCCCAAGGGTGTTTCTCACCCACGGCTTCTCGCCACAAAACTTCGATACTGAGAGACAAACGGCCGGTTGCGCCACAGCCAATAAAATACACCCGACCACCTGCTTTGAGCGCGTCGCGCATAGACAAAGCAAGTTTTAAAATATCGTCGCTGTGAGAAAGAGTTGTTCGCAGTGCATCACAATCCACTTCCCGCAGCACGCGCAGCGCTTGTGGCAGTTTATTTAAAGAGAGTTCAGATAGATTCTTTGTTTTTGGATGTTGTGATTCGGTGGGGAGATCACCCAAACGAAACTGCCCAGCAATTGCGAGAAATTCATTTGCCTTTTGTTTTGCCGAGGTTTCGACTTTTTGCAGATGCGGTGTTGTCATGTGCTTCCAGCCATCCTTTGAGTGAATTGTCGATATTGGCACCGAGCTGGTTGATGCGTTTTGTATAACACATCGTTTTGTCGAAACAGGGAATGACTCTGTCGCCATCAAGGCGATCCAGGTCCGTGAATCGGCTTCCCAGGCTTGAGTTCAGAACCACAATATACTCTCGTTTGAATCCGCGCTCCGACAATCCTTTGACCAGGCCGGCTTGGCTTCCCGACACTGAGGTGAGCCCAGTTTTGCTTGCAAACTCAACTTCGGCGGACTTTTGGCATTCAGCAATTTTGCCGCTAAACGTATAGTCGCCTTTGAGCTCGTCTGCAGCAAAAGGAAACGGAAAACCATTGGCTGGAAGTTTCAGTAGGCCTTCAGGACTCAACCAAGTTTCTGCCATCAATGCCGGGATTCCAAAAACACCACCAAGGTTTTGCTGGCAATGCAGCGAATTGCTCAACACTTCATGAAAAAATTGGTTTTTGAGATCGGCCCAGAAGAATTGCTTCACTTCGTCCGAAATCAGGAATGGATTCACTTTTAGATTTTTGCTCAGCATCCAAGCTGGGCGTTGATTCACGGGGGTCGATTTAAGGGTGCGCATAATCCAAAGGAGACGCGCTGTATCCCACGATGGCATCGATATATGACTGATGCTTGAGCTCTCTTTCAAATACATTGTATCGCGGTTTCCCCACAGTCCATCTTTGCTGCGGGTGCGGTTCATCTGCAGAGTGCCTAGTCCTAAGTTTGCGAAAAGCTCATTCAGCCTGTTGAACTTGGCGGCAGCAGCCGGATAGCCCGCTGCGTCTTTGATGTCTGATTCAATAATCTTTCCACGTTTGTGGAGGAACTGAATCATTGCTGCAGATGCTTTATTGCCACTCCATTGGATCATTGCTTGTAGGAATTGTCGGAAAGTGAGTGTGACATCGTCTTTTGGATCGGGTGTGCCAAAATCGTAGGTGTATTTGCCATCGAGCTGCTGCTCAAGTGGTCCTTGTTCTTCAAGCACCTGCAAAACGCTAATCTCAACCAGCAATTTGAATATCGACGCAGGGTAGGGCGACATGAAATCTGCGTTGGTTTTGTTGGCATCGGCGTTCAGAAGATCTTCGGGCGGGAAAGGTTGCTTCCAACGTCCTGGTTTGATGTCGAAGACGGGAGTTCCTTTTTTGATGACCCCTTCGTCGAAGCGTTCTTGAGTCCAGCGTTGCAAACGGATGTTGCTGACCTCACCCGAAAGTTTATCGAATTGTGCGCTTAAACCACTTGGAAAACTACGCGAGTAAAACACATTGCTTCCAACAACGTTGTTTTTGCAATCGGGTTGAAATGCGATCACCGCGAGATCGATTTGCGGAAAGCGTTCTTTGCCAACAGGTGCGCGGCCGTGCTTGCACGCGGGCTCGCTTGTTGGGCATGGGTCTTCCGTGAATGCAGGGCCAAGATCAACGACCTGATCAAAGTCAACTGACTGAACAGAGGCCATGAGCAGCTGATTTAAGTTTTTTTCAGTTAAACAGCGGGCGGCTTTGGCCTGCGCTGCAGATGCAGCAAATGGCATGAGTATTGTGATAAAGATAATTGGTTTGCTCATCACCGCGCATCCTTTTTGAAACGCTGACCGACGTAAGATTGCGCGGTGCAGAGGCCGAAAATTCATGGCTTGCAGAAGGCCCCTTTAACCAAGTAGGCTTCAAGTGCCTTCTGTGAAGCAAAAGTTCTGTATTCAAATTCTTTTGTTCGTTTGAATTTCGGAATTCCCTCCGCATCAAAACCATCGCTTTGGTAGCTACGCCAATCGGTTGGGACGATGCATTGCACACCACCCGCAATGAATGGGTTGCGTTGTCGGCAATCGTTGAGATAAGGATTACCGCCTCCCAGCGGTCCAACAAAAATATCAACTCTATCACGCTCGATAGCGCCCCCGACATCTTGTGCGCACATAAATCCATCGTGTGTTTTGCCGTTGGGCAATGATATGCCGCGTAATTTTGGCATGTAAAGCAAAGCGCCGACAAGGCGTTTTTTGATTTCCAATTCTGACAACTCGCAGAAGTCGAGTCCGGCTTGTTGGCAGAGATGAACAAAATCGACGGCGACCGAGCGATAGGGGTGAAGATTATGTTCGAGAATGCCAATGCCGTATGCCCCTTGAGGGAGGATCTTGTAGTCCCAGATGCCACCGGAATAATTGGCGACATTTAAGACGCGGCCATCAAGCAAAGTGCCGGTTCCTTCCATGTCGAGATCTTCACGAAAGCTCTTGCTCACCCGTGCTATCAATTTGCCGCTCACGGCTTCATACAGCTCTTCGGTTTTTGCGCCCGAATGAAACTCTTCATCAGCGATGTTGTAAAAAGTTGGATAAAGGCTGCCAAGAGCAACTTGCTCTCCATCGGCCGAGCCCTTGGCAAGCATCTCGTTCAGTGATCTGAGCGGGACTCGCGCTTCGGCTGCGGGATCTGGGCAAATATCAGTTTCCCAGTAGATTGAACGCAGCTTTTGCGTCGGATAAAAGCAGGTGCCCTTGTCAGCCTTGAGTTCGACCCAGCTCGAGCCGTTGCGGTGAGCATCTTGTCCGCTGACACCCTGCACAGGTTGAGCGTGTAGAAGAAGCGCAACTCCCTCAGTTGATTCTGGCGACTTTGCGCACAAACAGCCCTCGGGGCTGTTAGGGCAATTGACTTTATAGCGTCCGGAAAAGAATTTGTTCGCATGAGCTGGGCTCACGCATGCCATGGTCAGAAAAAGGGTGATGGCCGCAGCGGGAATGAGTCGTTGAGTGAATCGCATTTTTGGTTCCAAAGATTCAGAGTTTTTTGCCCATCAGAAACAGCTGAGATGTCTTCCATTCAGCAGTTTTGGTGAATTCATAGCCATTTTTCTCGTAAAAGCCAACATTTCGCGCATCTGGCGCGGTCACAAGATGAACCCCTGCAACGCTCATGGAACGCAGGTAGTTTTCAAACACGTTCAGTAAAGTGCTGCCTATTCCCTTTCCGCGCGCACTTTCCGAGCAGTTGATGTGAAGATGGGCTGGGAATTCTGCGAACTCGGAAGCGAAAAGAGAGAACCACGGATGAAGAACTGCAAGTTCGGGGGCACTGAGTGTTTGGGGAGAGCCGCAAATATACCCTAAGACTTTGAGATCTGGGTCAACAGCCAAAAAGAAGCATTCTGAATGCTTCTTCGCATACCAATCGAGATATTTGAATCGAAATGCATCGCGCTCTTCTGCACTTGCAAAGGTTTTTTTCACAGACGATTCGAAGAATATCGCCTCAACTCTTGACCACAATTTACCTTTGTCGGCAGCTGTGCCCAGCGATAAAAGCGACTTAACCTGAATCATGACCTCAGCCCCTTAAGCCGATGGCTTGCCATCCACATCCGTCGAGCAGCACGTGAAATATTGAGCCTTTCTGCAAGCAGCAAAAAAGCTGGGAGAAGCTCAATTTGGATATCCGGGCGAGCTGGCACGTGGTGATGTCTCCAGGGTCTAAGATAAGAATACCCTGAAAACAACGTGGATCAAAATTACTTGTTGATGAGTCCCGAAAGTGCCTCGGAGAGTCCGTTGGCATCGCCGACCTTCAGAACTTTGGAAAGATCTGCTCCCACCACCAGCGCCATGCAATCTGCGGTTGGCAGCTTCGAGCCGGTCGCACCTGTCAAACTACACGTGTCGTTCGTTTGGCCCAACAGCACCCCGTAGGTGCGGCGCGGAAATGTATTGTTCAATTTATCAATTGCCGCTCTTAAAGTGTTTTCATCGTCTTTTGCGGCTCCATCCGAAAAGAAGACGACCGATTCGAGATCAAGTTTCTTCCTCCCTGAATTTTTCGCGAATTCAGAGAGGATGCCTTCGATTCCCTCAGCGTAGTTGGTTGTTCCGTCGGGGGTGTTGCAGGTTCCAAAGCGAAATTTATTGCTCACATCGTCACGTGAGAGTTTTAGAACATTCTCGAGAGAACCCAGTAAAGTTCTTTTTGCTGCAAAAGTCACAACGGTTAAGCGGACCTCCTCATTCGCCTTGAGCTTTGTTTTCAGTGAATCCACAAGGTCCAAAAGTCCGTCGAAGCGTTTGCAGTTCGGATCGCTTCCTGTGCCGGGAAGGGGCGACATTGGGTCTTTGAAGAGTGAACCTGATTTGTCCATAATCACATAAAGGTCGAGCGATTTTCCCGCTTGAAGAAAGCCGGGAGGGGTTACGTTTTCATCGCCCGGACGTGGGGTTTGGCTCGGTTTTGCGCCTTCGCTTGCCGATTTCACCGACGTTGCTTTTCTCGAAGGTGGAGGCGGGCTGCTGTAGTCGTTCCGTGAGCATCCAAAAGTTAAAATCAGGCTCACCAAAGAGAGCAGGAAGCCCTTTGTCGTTGATTGAGCTCTTTTTGTGCCATGGTGTATCTTCATTTTATTTTCTCCTAGGTAGATATCGGAGGATTTGCTGATTTCTTTGAGTTGCCCGGCGAACATTCCAACAACTGAAGACAAATTGAATTGAATTTCGAAATAGAGTGTTTGTTTGCATCGCCCAAAGATTTTTCGGTGTCTAATCTTTGGACATTCAAGCGCACCAGAAAGAGCCGTGATTTTTGCAGCCTAAGATTGGCACACGGCATGCTTCACTCAGGTGAGGGTGTAGGCCTTTTGCTTACATTCAAGCAAATAAAGAGGGCTGTGCCATGAAACAGATGTTCTTCGCTACGCTGGTTGGTTTGGCCGCATTTGCGGCATGCACCAAATCAGAATCTCAAGAGCAGGCTGCAAGCGTCCTCACCGCACCGCCCAGTACAGGTTTGATGTGCTCTGCGAAGCAAATCACCGACTGCACCGAATCAGCTGGCGGCCTTCCTTGCTTCACTCGGTGTAATCTTCAACCCAGCGATAAATTCTGTGACATGGAAGCTCTGGATAAATGCCTTGACAATAAAGGTGGCAATGGCTGCTACAAGAAGCACTGTGATGGTTCGGTTCACAGCGGACCATTTAACCCAGCGAATGGCAGTGGCCTCATGAAGCTTCCCTCGGAAGGCTACGGGTATCAAACGTTCGATGTAGAATATATGCGTTACGGACAGCCCAAAACTATCGCACGCATTAAGGAACTGGCTGTGCGTGTGTTCAACAAGACTGGCTTGAAACTCTTTGTAGGCGATATCTCAAACAGCTCGGGTGGCAACTCGGGTCGGCACGCAGGTCACTATGATGGAGTTGAAGTGGATATTGCAATTATGGGCAACACCCCAACAGTCAGTTGTTTCACGATCTGGGAAAGCTGCTATGCGCGTCCTGCACAGATCACCCTTATAAATGAAATATTGAACATGGGTGGCTCGACGGGTATGTTGCTCAACGACGGCAACGTACAGGCGAGATTCAACGGATTTGTGGGTTCGGCAAATGGGCATGACAACCACCTGCACGTGAACTGGCCAAGATAAATTTTAATCGAATGAGTCAATCCCTTCGATTTGCAGGAGTCGTTTTGAACGGCTCCTTTTTTCTGCTGCTGCTGGAGATTTAAGGCATGAGACTGCGGAGAAGTGTTCCATCGCTGGCCATTGTCTTGATTGGCGGGGCTGTTTGGAATGTTGGCAGCTGGGTGGCACACGCAGATCCGACGTGGTCTCGGGGCGAAGAGATTCCTCCTCAAGGACGTAATAATCCACTTGAGTTGAATTCAGATAAACTCAAAATTTTGTCGAAAAAAGGTCGCGAGCATGCGCTGAATTACCCTGTCGCAATGACGGGCGAAGTTCTTCCACGAGATTTGGCACTGCGGTTTTTTAGTCGCGAAAATGGTTTGAATCCTTTGCTTAATTTTATGCAAGGCATCTTCAAACGCATCGTTCATTTACAAAAGTTCTCAGATGTTGAACGCATGGTTGGGCTTGTCGATTATCCCGAAGATGAAGGCACTGGCGCTTATTATGTGCCGATGCCAGAAGGTAAAAAGCCCTGGTACAAAATGGGAACGAGCTTCATCAATGCTCCTGAGGGTCCGGCAATCACATTTAGCTGTGCAACATGTCATGCCGGTGAGCTTTTTGGTAAAAAAGTGATTGGACTCACCAATCGATTTCCTCGTGCCAATGAATTCTTTTTAAACGGCCGCGCCGCAACTTCTTTTGTTC
>RGDM01000078.1 GCA_009918675.1 bacterium | reverse complement strand
TCGGAAGGATTCAACGAGCAATGGGCTTAATTCGGCCTAGACCCCCGCGAAACTCGGTGGCAAGAGATTGGCTCGGGCTGGCGTTTGGCCTCTTCAGAACCTGACACAAGAACTCCTCAAGCACTTCGGGTGCTAATGGCGAGCGGAAGCACGACTTCCCAGTTCATTGACGTAAGCGCAGTTGGCGAATATCATGAGATTCGCTAACTGCGCTTACGAGGATGAATATGCTCTATATTCCTAGGCACTTAAAGATAGCTCCCCTGCTTAGCAAGGGTACTGTTTTTTTGTTTGGACCTCGCCAAACGGGCAAGTCAACATACATCCGTCATGAGATTCTTCCGATCGCCGTGAAGACCTATAGCCTCCTCGACCACGGTCTGCTCCATCGTTTCAAGGCCGATCCCACGCGGCTTCGTCAAGAAGTCGAGGCAGAGGGATGGCGTGATTGCGTCATTGTCATTGATGAGGTTCAAAAGTGTCCCGAGTTGCTTGACGAGGTTCACCATCTTATTGAGGAGCGGGGCATACGCTTTCTGCTCACAGGTTCAAGTGCGCGTTCACTAAAACGAACCGGGGTGAATTTGCTCGGCGGAAGGGGGCGAGACAGAGCGTTTCACCCCTTTGTCTATAAAGAGCTGATCGATTCAGGCTTCAGTCTCAATCAAGCAATGAAAAACGGACTGATTCCGAATCACTATTTCGCAGACGACGCTGATGATCTTCTTCAGAGCTACGTTTCACGTTACCTCGCCGAAGAAATCATCGCGGAGGGCGCATCTCGCAATATTCCGGCGTTCTCGCGTTTTCTAGAGGTTGCTGCAGCATGCAATTCTCAGCAATTAGACTACACGTCAGTTGCAAGTGATGCGGGTGTCTCTCGCCAAACGGTTCAAAACTATTTTCAAATTTTGAAAGACACCCTTCTCGGTTATGAACTTCCCGCTTGGGTTGGCAGCACAAAACGCAAGGCCATGGCGACGCCAAAGTTTTATTTTTTTGATATGGGCGTTGTCAGGGCACTCCGAAGACTTGAGTCCATTTCGGAAGCAAGCAAAGACTTTGGCGACTTTTTTGAACACTTTTTGTTTCTCGAATTGCGAGCTTGGATTGATTATACGATGCCATCAAGAACACTTCATTATTGGCGCAGCACAAGTGCATTTGAAGTTGATTTTATTTTGGACAGCAAGATCGCAATCGAAGTGAAGTCAACGCAACAAGTTTCGCAAAAACACTTCAAAGGCCTGAAGGCTTTGCAAGAAGAAGGCGCATTTGAGAAATATATCTTGGTCTGTCGCGAAAAGGAAAAGAGGCTTGTTGATGGATTGTACATTTATCCATGGGAAGTTTTTTTGAAAGAACTTTGGGGTGGCAAATTTCTGTCGCGCTGACCGCAGGAAAGTAGCATGATTTTCTTAGCAGAGGGTCTGCTGGTTTGAGGATGATTGATCGAAAATAGACACACGTGTAAAAAATTTATCAGACAATCAAAATTTGCCTAAGAGTTATTGCTAAATTTTCTGAATAAGTATTTCTGTTTTTATCATGAAATTTCAAATCCGTGATGCTAGTTTTAATAGGCAGACTTTCGAATGACAGACAGTCGATCAGATGCAGTTCTTTGAACTCATTTTTGGAGAATTTCTGTGTCAAAGAAGAAATCGGCGGATGCGGGTGGAAAAGTTCACCCTTGGCGTCTTTGTGAAATCGGATCCCATTGGGTGCGTGAACACATACGAACCACACCGAAAGGAAATGTGGTTACAGTCAGGGCACATTGTGCGAGAAATCCTTCAGGAACGGACCGACTGACTGTTGATGAGATCGCCGAGATAACCGAGCGCCAATTTGGAGTATTAAAGGGTGGCTTGTGTAGTTCCAATATCGGCTACGGCCGAGGCTCGGAGTTTGATTCGATCATTCTGGGTTGGACGCAGTATTGGAATGAAGTTCTAACACCAGATGAACCATTGGATCCTAACATCGTAAAGGCACTGATTGCATCAGAGTCCAGTTTTAATCCAAAGGCAAAAACCAAATCCGGTGGTTTGAACGTTCGCGGTCTCATGCAGATCCGAGACGATACCCGGAAAATTGTTGGTGACGTTAAAGGTGAAATGAAACGAGGATACATCTCCGCGCAGCCAGATGATTTGTGGGATCCCTCTGTAAACATCTCAATTGGGATCAGATGGTTGTTCAGGAAGAGGCAAATTGTTCGAGCTAAAAATCCACAAGCCACGTGGAGAGATGCCGTTGCAGCTTATAAGGCATTCGCTCCCTCCAGTAAAGATATGGAGAATTTCGATGAATCACTCAAAAAACTCCGAGAGTGCAAATAGTTTGATTCTGGATAAATCTGTAATCATTGTTTTATCATTATCATTATCATTTTCATTGTCATGCAGGGGGAACGCATTCGAAACATTTGGAGTTCTGACCGAAGAAGAGAGCAAAGAAGAGTACCTTCTCGATAATCGTTTACCAAGAGAAGCTCCACACCAGATTTGGGGCCATTGGATGTGTTTTGAGAATAAGGGTGTTCATTATCGCTGCCGAAGGATCGCAAATGGCAGACGGAAACAAAATCTCATCACTGGGTTTGAGATTGTCACGTTGCCAAAACCGGTACGTTTTGAATTGTCAGTCGTTCACACAAAGGATGACTGCATTGGATACATCGCAGAGATAAAATCACATATAGGTTCAAATAAACACTTTTGCGCGTTCGGGAATCTTTTTGACCAAACTCAGAGAATGGATTTTTACAAAGTCTCCCGTGTGAAATCAAAAAAAGGTCTATGGACGTTTCCGGCAACTGAACCCTAAGAGATGCGTTGAATTTGATCGTACCCCAAAAACCGAGTCAGCTCATCAAATCGATTGCTCTGCGACGTTCGTCAGTTCAGTATTTTGTAGTGAAGTATAATTTACTCTGGAGTGTTTTGCAGTGCACTACAGAATCCAGTAAATCTCCTCGGCCGGGCTTTGGGGTATTTTTGCCAAGAAATTCTGTTAAAAACGGGTATTTGACTGACACGGTCACCGAATTTATTGAGAAAAAGATGGTCTTCATCGGCGGTCCCCGCCAGGTAGGAAAGACTACTCTCTGTCTGAGGATCCTTGAGTCGCCAAAGGCCAGCAATCCGTATTATCTGAGCTGGGATGATTTGGCAGACCGGAAAAATCTGCGTGAAGGTTTTCTTCCGATCGGGCCACAGGTTGTTCTTGATGAGATTCATAAATTCAAAAACTAGCGAAACCTCGTCAAAGGTTTTTACGATAAGAAGATGGATGTACAGAGGTTTCTCGTGACTGGCTCTGCTCGTCTTGAGTACTATCGTCGTGGTGGTGATTCATTGTTGGGTCGTTATCGCTATCTGCGATTGCATCCACTGTCAGTGACCGAATTGGGAATCACGTCTATTGATGACCTCCAGACCCTAATTCGTTTTGGGGGATTTCCAGAACCATTCTTTGCAGCCAGCGAAAGAGAGTGGAGGCTTTGGGCTAGAGAACGGCTTTACCTCGTCGTTCGGGATGATGTCCGTGATCTGGAATTGGTACGCGACATTTCTGGAATTGAGATGCTCGCTGATTCTTTGAGTGATCGCATTGGATCACCGTTGTCTGTGAACAACCTGTCTCAAGATCTTCAAGTGAATTTCCGCACTGCCGAATCGTGGTTGTCCATTCTTGAGCGAATTTATTTCTGCCTCCGAATTGCTCCTTTTGGCGCGCCGAAAATCATGGCTGTGAAAAAAGAGCAAAAGCTTTAATTATGGGATTGGAGGACTGGACAGCGAGCTTGTCTTAGCATGAGTTGGAACAATAGCATGCACAACTTGTCGGAAATGCGCTTTTTTGATTTGGTTCAAAAAACGCTGAGATTTGCTGAAGGTCAAATTCCGTGAGGCATCCGAACATAAGCACAAAATTGGGATACTTTCCGCAGGATCACAAAGAAGCCCTTCCCAAAGGCATAGCTCCTTACAAATGGCTGGAAAGCTTTGCGCCTCAAGAGACAAACGAATATTTGCGAGGCTTTTTTGGGAGAATGCTTTTCCGCGGCCCCGAACGAGACAAGCTCAACGATGCTCTCAAACTTTTTCAAGGTTCGCTCATATTTGTGAGCCACGATCTCGACTTTATTAACTCGCTCGCCAATCGAATTTTGGGAATTACGCCCGACGGCTACCGATTTATGGATCTCGCCGCGCGTTGGTTGGTCTTGCCGTGGCTCTTCAAACCAAGTGCTGATAGCCGCCCGTTCGTACTTTCTTAGACGCGATGTCGGTTTCGATGATGGCATCGAAACCGGATTTTGCAGCCCGAAAGGCCAGCCTTAAAATGGCCTCGTCGTGATCACAGTTGCAACGTCACTTCAAGAAAAAGGAGTGCCTGTGGTGCACATCCAGCGATTATTAAACCATAAGGATATTTCGACGACAGCGGTTTATATCAGGAAACTTGATTCAAATATGACTTCCTCTCTGAATTTTTTGAATTGGTGAGATTTTTTTGTGGACAGAGAAAGCTAACCTGAAACTTGCGCTAAATCCATTACAGACCACAGCCTGTTTTACATCTACTCACACAATGACCTGATTTCATTGAATTGCAGAGCTCACTGCTCATCTGCAACATGCCGCAGGTATCGAAGACGGCCTCTCTGGTCTCGTGGTCTTCATCCAGAGATTCGGCAGTGCCGCAAACTTGAACATCCATTTTCACGTCATTGCACTTGACGGTGTCTATGAAAAGAAATCAACCGGTCGTTTGAAATTTTACCCGCGCAAGCGCCGAGCAATGAAACAATTCAAAATCTTGTGAGCAACATCGCCACAAAAACCAATAATCTCCTGATCAGAAAAAAATACCTCGAAAAAGTTGAAGACATGGTGCTCGTTGGAAACACAGAGGATATCTTCAACGAATCAGGTCAACACTCCCATGAAGATGTTCACCTTCCCGCTCAGGCGGCGAGCGTCGCGCACCGGATTGCCTTTGGCGCGAACACAGGGCAGCCAGTGCCACACAGCGTATCGCCTTTGCCGCAAACACAGGGCAGGCCGTACGACGGTTGAAAACACAAACGTCTCTGTGTCATCCGGAGCAAAACTTCAAATCCACCAGCACTCCTTGAGGACAAAGACGACGACAAAAGAATTGAGTGAGTCAAAGATCCGTTGCGCACGCATAAGAAACGGGTTTGAAGGATTCGCATTGACAGGTCTCTCGCTCGCATGCGCGTGTGTGAAACGTCACTACATCAAAAGCGACGTTTCATCTCGTGGTGGAGCTGATGCGGGTCGCAATGTGTCATTTTCGTTGGAAGGTAAAGAGTACTTTCGAGATCTTGGAGTGCCAGTTGGTGGCACCAGTTACGGCTCTGAGGGGTTTCATTCTTTTTACTGCCTCCAGTTTTTCGAAAATGGCCGATTGACTGGCTGCATTACTTCTGATGGAAAAAAGATTGTAGGCACATACAAAACTACAGGTAACGATGTCGAGGTAAATCTTCGGGCATCGGATGCCAATGCCGGAACCGAAAAGAAGGTTCTGGTGATTGAAGGCAAATGCAAGCTATTATTTCGAGGGTCAGGAAATCGTTCTCGCTTTCTCGAGTACCAATCCAACATCTATGCACGTGGAAAAAAATGTTCGATACAAATCGTCTGAAGATAGCTCGCCCCCCTGTTTCAGGAAAGATGTCGCCTCCTACATGAAGAGTTAGGGGGCTGAGATCGGAAGTACAAATGGGACCGCGTCAAAGTTTTTCAGTTGACTTCAGGAGCGCAATCGTTACAAAAATTTTGAATCGGGGGGAGCAAACGATTGAAGAAGTTTGCGCGCGAGAAGGCATTGGTCATTCTACTGCTTACAAATGGCTTCGAAATCATGCTAATGTCGGGGTTATGAAAAAAAATCACAAGTTAAAAAAGTGGACGGCGGAACAAAAGCTCAATTCAATTATCGAGACCGCTGCAATGAACGAGAGCGATCTGGGTGAGTACCTGCGTCGTGTGGGTTTGCACAGTCATCAACTGAGTGAATGGCGTGAAGATACTCTCAAAGGTTTGTCTCCAATCGCTCGAAAGCACCCGTTCCAAAAGGATGATCGCGATGGAAAGATCAAAGAGCTTGAGCGTGAGCTGCTTCGAAAAGATCGGGCACTCGCCGAAGCATCGGCGCTGCTGATCCTTCAAAAAAAATCGACCTTATTTGGGGGAACAAAAACGAGGACGAAAAATGACAGCTGGCGACCGCGCAGATATTCTGCGACTTGTCGAAGAAACCGTAGCTGATGGTGCAAGCCAGGCAACGGCTTGCGAGTATCTCGGTGTCACAGAAAAATCGGTCCAACGTTGGCGGCACAGCCCGACACTCGAAGATAATCGTCGTGGTCCGAAGAGCGAACCTGCCAATAAGCTTTCATTCGAAGAGCGGGCCAAGGTGATCGCTGTTGCAACGAGTCCAGAATTCCGTGACGCGAGTCCTCATCAAATCGTTCCGTGTCTCGCTGATCGGGGTGAATATTTGGCTTCGGAAGCAACCATCTACAGGCTTTTAAGAGCCGAGAATCTTATGGCATACAGAGGCCGTTCGAAGCCTCGCGAAGTCGCCAGACCTCGCGCTTATGAAGTGACAGAGCCTTGTGAGTTATTCAGTTGGGACATCACATATTTAAGAAGTTACGTCGCAGGCCAGTTTTTTTATCTTTATCTCTTTTTGGATGTTTTTTCCCGAAAGATTGTTGGCTGGGAGGTTCACGATTGCGAGTGCACAGAGCACTCATCCCGGCTCCTGACAAAGATTTGCCTCGCCGAGGGTATTCAAAAAAATCAAATCACTGTGCATTCCGACAACGGAGGCCCAATGAAAGGCGCAACAATGCTGGTGACCATGCAACGTTTAGGAGTGGTTCCATCGTTTTCTCGGCCTTCAGTAAGCAACGATAATCCGTTTTCGGAATCACTTTTCAAAACGCTCAAATATTGTCCTCAATATCCTTCTAAACCTTTTGTTTCAATTGAGGCTGCGCGTGACTGGGTGGGCGCGTTTGTTAAGTGGTACAACACTGTGCATCTTCACTCGGCAATCGGTTTTACAACGCCAGATTCGCGCCAGATATTGAAATTCTAGCAAAGCGCAAAGAAGTATACGAAGCAGCAAAAAAACGTCATTCGAATCGTTGGTCAGGTGAAACTAGAAATTGCAAAAAGGTTGAGTTTGTTCGTTTGAATTGGTTGAAAGTAGCCGAGGTATCGGCTAGGACAGCGAACAGTCGGCGTATCAGTTGACTCTTAGGCGACATCGTTCCTGAAATTTTCCGGTTCTGAGGGCAAAGAGTTTAAACTGGTCACCACCGCGCAAGAATAAAATTTTAGGTCCATCAAAAAGACCTAGCGAGAGTGACACAGCTTCAAACAGTCACTCGTTCACAGGCAGCGACCTCTACCCCAACTGATTCACCCATTCGGAAGTTGAACCACGGCCTGCAACGGTTTCTCTTGCCCTGCAGCAACGTCCCCGTCGATCGTTGCCGTTTGGGAAACGGTCGTGTCGATCTTGTTCCTTGTCCTTTCGCCTCCCCTTCCGCAGATTGGCAGCTCAATCACGGAAGGAAACAACATGCGCTTCAAATTTTTGTTTACCCTGGCAATGGTCAGTTCATCGCAGGCCTGGGCAAGTTTCACCGTCCATGAATGGGGAACTTTCACATCGTTGGTCGGTGCCGATGGCAGCCTCCAACAAGGCATGTTTGGAGAAGATGAGCCGTTGCCAAGTTTTGT
>RGDM01000077.1 GCA_009918675.1 bacterium | reverse complement strand
GTGGCCGAGTCGCCTTCCAAATGCATGACAGTGTCGACCAAGTGCTCGAGCACGCGCGGCCCGGCAATCGCACCTTCTTTGGTGACATGCCCAACCACCCATGTGGTGATGCCATGCAACTTAGCAACATCCATCAGGCGGGCGGTGCATTCGCGGACTTGAGTCACACTGCCCGGGCTGCTTGGGTAATCGGAGTGAGCAACGGTTTGAATCGAGTCAACCACCAACACATGGGGTTTTAGCTGAAGCGCTTGCCCAACGATGGTTCCCAGATCTGTTTCATTGAAAAGTAGAATATTCGGGTGAACGGTTTTCAAACGGTCGGCGCGCAATTTGATTTGTTCGCGACTTTCTTCGCCGCTGGCATACAAAACATTGTAGCCGCGCGAGGCGAGTCCATACAATGCTTGCAGCAGCAAGGTTGATTTGCCCACGCCCGGATCGCCGCTGATGAGAACCAAGCTGCCTGGCACCAGGCCTCCGCCCAAGACCCGATCCAGCTCGGGGAGTCCGCAGTAGATTCTTGGTACGGTTTCGCGCTGAACATGTGTGATTGGAACAGGGCGCTCTTGCGGGCGCGAGCCTTGAGTTTCGGGGCGCAAGCTTGAGGCTTTTTCGGAGACGATTTCTTCAGAAAACGAATTCCAGGCATTGCAGTCGGGGCAGCGCCCCCACATTTTGGG
Organism: bacterium; assembly: GCA_009918675.1. GTDB lineage: Bacteria > Bdellovibrionota_B > Oligoflexia > Silvanigrellales > Silvanigrellaceae > RFOM01. Next base: position 7,627 of record RGDM01000077.1, on the reverse strand, counting down.
TTGCTGAGAGCCGCATTGGCCGCAGACGTAAACAGTTTTTCGATTCGTTTTCATGTCTGTGAGGATCCTTGCAGGACTTTTGGGCGCAGAAGAATTTACTTCGCTTGCGCTCCTGGATACCAAAAAAGAGCGATGACTTCCGCATGCATGGTATGCGTAAAGCAGTCAAAAAGAGCAAGTGAATGCATGTGAAACGATGCATCAAGAAAAGGTTTGGTGTCGCGCGCAAAGCTTGCCATGTCGCAGGCAATCCAGACGACCACAGAGGGAGTCGGTTTCTTTGCCAATGCGTTTGCTAAAACACGGGCGGTGGGTGCACCAATTCCGTCGCGCGGCGGATCACACATCAGCAGGTCGGGGAGTTCGTTGGCCTTGACGCGCGCAGCGATGAACTCGCGGACGTCGTCGACAGTGGCTTGCGCAGCCAGCGAAGGGTGATTCCACTTCAGGGCATTGATTGCGGCCGACACGCCCTCAACGCTCCAGGTGGTGACATGCCGGGTTGGTCCACCCACTTTTCCAGGAAGATCTGAAAATGCACCCGCACCGCAATACAAATCCCACGCGGTCCAATTCCGTTTCGCAGACAGACCGACAAGCGCGGGAAGACGGATCAGGTTTTTCAGCTGCTTGCCAATTTCGCCGCGATACAATTCCATCGCGTCGCGATGCGGCTGTAAAAAACCCTGTGGTGCCATTGAAAAGGATTCCAGATCGGGATGCGCAACTTGAATGAAACCACGCTCGTCGATCTGCCGGCCGTTCCATTGTTTCACATAGGCATGCATGGTTTCACGGATTTTGGCTTCAACAGAATTCCCGCCCGTGCAGCGCACATCTTTCAGCCAAAGAGTCACAGTTTCGTTCTTTAGCAGCGTCGCTTCAATCTGCATGTCGACAAGACCCGCTGCGGTAAAAACATCGTTCATCTCGGTTGAGGTCAGGCGGGCTTGCAGTTCAGTGCGCGCGCGCTCCAGTTGCGGAGCAACAATCAAACAGCCGTCCGCACTCCCTACGTTGTGCGAGCGGCGAGCAAAAAAACCGAGATCTTTGCCGTTGAAATGCCAGCGCACACGTTGGCGGTAGCGCGATGCGACGCCTTGCTCACAATGCAGCATGCGGCCTGCATGGGTAATTTGCTCGGTGGGCCATTGGCCAATCCGCCGCAGGGTTTGAATGAGCCATTGTTTTTTGAGTGCGAGCTGCCCTGCGGGGCTCACGTGTTGGAGTTGGCAACCACCACAGTGTGCGGCGTGTCGACACGGGGGTTTCTGGCGCATGTCGGATTTCTTGCTGACACCGACCACCTGAGCTTCTGCCATTGTGCTGGTTTCGTGCAGCAGCGACGCGGTAATCACTTCGCCACCCAAAGCTCCCTCAACAAAAACAACCTTGCCGTTGGCAAGACGTCCCACACCCCGTCCGTCGGTGGCGGTGTCGTGCAATTCCAGTTCAAAGGTTGGAATAGCTGCATGTGGTAAGGATGTGTGCGCGTCTTTGTGCAAGCTGAGCTCCGTCGGGTCCGTGAACTGCTTTAAAGTCTATCATAAGCTTTTTGCAAAGTCGCTCATGCGCTGCTGAGCGAAATTAATACGCATTGGGATGAACAAAGCCTTTGAGTGGTGTCAGCGCGCAGATCTTGAGGTCCAACCAAAGACTCCAGTTCTGGATGTACCAAAGATCGCATTCAATTCTTTTTTCAAGAGATGTATTGCCGCGCCAGCCGTTGATTTGAGCCCATCCGGTGATTCCGGCTTTAACTTTGTGGCGAAGCATATAGCCCGGCAGATTGTGGCGGAATTGATCGACGAAATAAGGGCGCTCGGGGCGCGGCCCAACAACACTCATTTCACCTTTAAGAACATTCCAGAATTGCGGAATTTCATCGAGGCTTGTTTTTCTCAGAAAAGCGCCAATGCGGGTGACGCGCGCATCGTGTTTGCTTGCCCAAACCGGGCCTGAGCTGCTTTCAGCATCCACACGCATGCCGCGGAATTTCAGGCAGGCAAAAGTTTTGCCGTCGAGACCCATGCGCTCTTGTTTGTAAAAGATAGGCCCGGGGCTCGAAAGGCGCACGGCGAGCGCGCACAAGGCGAACACAGGGCTCAAAAAGATAAGCGCAAGAGAAGAGAAAACAACATCAAAAATTCGTTTTGTGATGCGCCCATAGCTGTCGAGGCTTGAGCCATTTAAGACGATTGCCGGAAGTGCATCGAGCTGCATGACGCGTGGTGCAAGGAACTCGGGCGCTTCGAAATCCGGGATCACAAAAACATCCGCCAGGGTATTGCCAAGAACTTCATAGATGGTGTGCAGTTTGTGAGCTTCGTGGGTTGCGGGTGCAAGAAACACCACGTCGACATCACCGGCATTGAGGCGTGCACGCACCTCGGGGAGATGGGAAATTTCGAGTCGGGAATCGAGCGTCAGGGCCCAGTCATCGCGTTCGCGGATCATGCGTGCCATGCGTTCGGCCACCGTACCGCTGCCCACCACAACCGCTCGACCGCGGGTGTGCGTGTGGCGCAAATACCACCGGTTGAGCTTGCGAACTAAGCTTCGCGCCAGTGCCAAGCTGACCGGGGAGAGCAGAAAAAATAACCCTAAAGTCACACGGCTGAAGCGGTGATCATAGATAAAATAAACCGACGTTACGAACACAACAAACGCCATCACATGCGCGCGAGTGAGGTCAAAGGCCTCTTCCCACACCCTGCGTCTGTCGAGGCTGCGGCGATACACACCGAGCGCAACGAACACCAGCAGATAGGCCAGCAGGAGTGCTGGAATGAGTTTTCCGTAGTTAAAGAGGGTGTCTGTGCCTTTGGTGAGTTCAATCAAGTTGCTTTTAAAGCGCAACAGGTAGGCGAGCAGCCAGCAGAGTATTATTGCAAGGAGATCAAAGCCGCCGCGAAAAATATTTAGGATTTGTGCGTGTCGGTGAATGCGCATGCTCAGCCTTTTTCGAGCAGGGTCAATAGATGGTCGGCCAAGCTCTCAGCGAAATGATGATGCGTGAACGTGTTCGCATGAGCGCTCAATTCACGTTCCGGGACATCAATTGCGAGAGCCTTTTTTAATGCCTGGTGCATGGAATTGGCGTCGCCCAACTGAAACAATGTTCCCGTTTTGCCGTCGACAACGGTTTCACCCGTTCCCCCTTGCTTGGGGGCCACCACCCAACATCCCGAGGCCATGGCTTCAAGCGGCACAATGCCAAAATCTTCCAAAGCCGGAAAGAGGAGGACTTTATGGCTTGCATAAAGAGCTGCGACCTGGGGCTCTGAAGGTTCGATTTCAATGCGTACGAGCGGATGATTGCTATATCTTGAGGCGGCTTTTTCGATATCGGCACCTTGCCCTGCGGCGGTCACTGGCAAACCCCATTCCACGCACAGCTCCAAGGCCTGCAGCATTTTTTTGTAGGGAACCCAGGCGCCGAAGAGCAGAATGCGTGGTTGGCGGGGTGTGCCGGAGTGATTTTGAAATCGACTCAAATCCACAGAGGGGTGCACCACCACAGCTGGGCGGCGGTAATAAAGTTCGCAACGTCGTGCGACAAAATGGCTGTTGGCAACAAACATATCCACCCGCGCGCTTGCCGCGACATCCCACATTCGTAACGTTTTGAGCATCATCCGCCGGATGATCTCGAGGGGTGATTTGAAGGAGGGGGGCTTGGGGAAATAATTGTGTTCCTGGTCCCATGCATAGCGCATGGGGCTGTGCAGATAACACGCATGTCGTGCATGCGGCGCCGGAATAATTCCCTTAGCAACACAGCTGCTACTGCTCACCACAAGGTCGTAGGCAGAGAGATCAAAACTCTCGGCGGCGACAGGTAAAAGCGGGAGCAGCATTTTATAGATAGACTTGATTCCAGGCAGCTTGTTCAGAAATGATGTGGTTATTTTGTGCGAATGAAGGGGCTTAAGAACTTTTTCAGGCTCACCCAAAACACAATACAGATCCGCTTGCGGAAACAGATTGAGGATTTGTTCAAGCACGCGTTCTCCGCCACGGCGCACGAATACCCAATCATGAATGACTGCAACTTTCATCTGCCGGGTGCGTTCAGCAAGTTGTGCCACCGAACTCATTCTTGCTTCTCCAAAAAGGTTTGTAGCTCCAGCTGAGCATACCGCACGAATCGGTGTTCGCTACGGCGGACGATGACTTTTCCGGGCGGAAGGTCTTTGCGCTTGTCGAGGTCACCGCGCAGAGCAACGTAAACATCGGCTTCTTGCGCACGTGTCTGCTTCGAGTGATGAATAGCAAGTATCGCTGCTTCCCGTAGGGCAATGTCGGAAGGTTTTGCTCCCTTTGGTTTCTCGAGCCAAACGTGGCTGCCTTCACCGGTTACAACGTGGACCCAGGTGTGATGCGATGGCATGAGTTTGAGCATGGCATCAGCGTCAGCTGCAGATTTTGAGACGCGAATGAATTCGCCACTGCTCGACTTATAGGAACGGTACGGAAGCCGGCGCTCACGTTCTGCTTCCAATGCCGCAGATTTTTGCTGCCCGGCTGTCCAGGTTGCTTCAAGTTGAGTGAGCAGGCGCTGAACAGTCACTAAGTTTTGCGCTTCGCGCGCGAGCGCGAGTTGTGCTGTGCGGGTTTCATCGGGAAGAGCACGGATGTCACTGCCAGCGGCAATAATCAATTGCTCGAAATGTTCCAGCGCGAGACGACTCTCTTCAACTCGTTTCTCCAGCTCACTGCGTCGACGCGAAAGTTTGTCGAGTTCATCAAACGCCGAACTCACAACATCGCCTGGTGATTGTCCTGGTTTGAGCGAGATAATGGCAGGTAAAGAGGCTTCCTCAATGAGTTGTGGAGGTACATGCCACTGCGGAAAACCTTTGGGCCACATGTAGATGTGTGCCCGTAAGCCTTCAGCACGTTTCTTTAACATGTCCATTTCATTTGCAGAGGGAAGATCGGCTTTTTGTCTTTGTAATCTGCGCTCGAAAAATTGCAGGCGAGTGCGCGCAGCTCGGCGGACATGAGTGGGAATGAGATTGAGTGCGGCCTGCAGTGTTATTTCGACGGTTGTGTGCGCAGCCGTATGAGGTGGTGAGATTTCCGAAATCTCTGCACCTGCAGGAAGGGTTGCAGAACCCGGCAAAATGAATTCCTGTGTCTGTTTTACTTCCTGCAGTGCAGTTTCCACCGCGTCGGTTTTAACAAGTTCAGGCGAGCGTAGGCAGGAGAAGACCAACGGCTGAGTGAAGGTGGCTCTGCGCTTGGTTTTGGTGTTGTCCAACGACCATTCGCAGGCGCTCTCATAGAAGAAGTCGCCCACCGCAAAATCGGAACACTGATCAGCATAGCGCTCGGGAACGTTCGAATGTTTGCGAGCAACACAGATACGCGCGGGCCGCGAGTCGAGGTCGAGGACAAGGCAATCGGGCGCATCCGAAGGCCAATCCTTGGCGTCTTCAAAATTGTCTCCGGGTGGTGCGAATTCAATGACAACGGCCACGGGATGAACACTCAAGAGCACCTGTTGTACTCGACGGCCCTGTAAATATTTGCGTGCCACCTGAACAACTGAGTTTGGTTTTGATTGCGATTGCGGCCGTGCGGTTGCCACGCTCATGCCTGAACCCGTGCGTTGAATGCTGAACAGAATTGGCTCGCGCGGCGCTGCTGGTTTGTAGATATTCAACAACAAAAACCCATCGTCTGATGCGGATATCTTTTGTACGGTTGAATTGCGCAGACGTTCAAAAGCGGTGGTGAATTTCTTTTGCCACAATCCCAGTTGCGCCCATTGTGGGGCGAGGTCTTGAAAGAATTTTGGGATTGACGCTCGCGGCTGCATGAGTTGACTTTCATGGCAAAGGAGATCGACTTCAAAACTTCACCTTAGCATCTTTTGACTCACCTGGCACTCCGCTGTAGCTTTTTGCTGCGCAAAATTTCGGAATAAGCGGTGAGGGTTGCAGGTCGATGGATTGGCCAAGAAACTTACGTTCGTGCGTTTTTTTTGCCCTCATGAGTTTTGTTTCGCCTCAAACTCGCGCAGCTGAACGTCCAATGGAACCTCGTTCGTTGGATTTTCAATCTGTCTTGCAGCGGGTCAGGCAAGCGTCCTTGTCGGTTGCGCGAAATGATCAGCTGCAAAAATCGTCTGAATTTTCTCGCGCTGCGGTTGCTCAGCAAAGTTATCCAACGTTGCAGTGGGGAGAAACGTTGGGTTATCAAAAATCACTCGGTGCAAAGCAGCTTCATGCCATTTCTCTCAGTGCAACACTCTGGGATTTTGGTCGGCAAGCAGCGCTTGATTTAAAAGCTCAAGCACAAGTCGAGCTCGCACGCGCTCAATGGCAAGAAAACGACGATCTTCTTAAACTGCGCACGGCGCGATATTACGTTGGCTTGGCCTCGGCAGAATCTATTTTCGCATTGTCACTCGAGCAGTTGAGAAACGCAGAAAGTAAATTACAGACCGTGATTGCCGCATACAAGCGCGGTGAGCGTCCGGAAACGGATGTTATTAAGTTAAAGGTTGAGCTTGGAAAGGCGCAATTATTTTTTAACAAATCGAAAGAAGAGCTTGCTGCCCTCACGGCGCAACTTTATTTGGCAACAAATAGCACGGCACAGAATTTACCAAATCAGTTGGTGATGCGTATTCAACCTCTTCCCGAGCGCAGCGAGCAGCAGTGGGCCACATTTTTCGAGCGCTGGTTCGCAAGTTCTATTGATTCCTCGGTCTCATCGCTTGCGCGCATTGCCGCAAATAAAGCTTCATTGCAAGCGGAACTCAAATCTTTGGATGCCGACAATACGCCGCTGATTGCTGCGGGTGCAACGTTGCAGGGCGTGGGTCAATTGCAACCAGTCAAGCCCGATGTTTTGGCCCAACTCAACCTGCAATATGCGCTGCCGCTGAGTGCGACGCGGGCCAACAAGCGCGATGCTTTGCTTGCTCGCCTGAAGGAAAATGAGTTGGCTTATGATGAGGATATGAAGACGCGGCGCGATAAAAGATTGCAGACCCAGGTCGTCACCGATGGTTTGTTGCGCACCATCGACCTGCAGAAGCGACAGATCAGTTCATTGCTCGAATATCAAAAAATGATGCGCAACCGCTATTTTTCTGGGCGCGCATCGCTTTTGGAATTGACTTCAACGGAAGACGACTTGCTTGCAAACAAGCTCGAGCTCGCGCGGTTGAATGCGAGCCTTTACTCTGCGGCAATCGATGCTGCCGAATCGCTGGGAGGAAAAAATCTTGAAGCACTTTTTTAGCAGCAAATCCTTGCCTTTGTTTTGCGCGGTTCTGTTGTCGCTGGTCTCTGCCAAGTGTACGAAGTCGCCCGATGCAAGCGGATCTTCGTCTCCGTCGCAAACGACTTCAAGCTCGACTGCCGCGGCTGCGCCTGCAGCGGGAGCAAAACGTGGCCGAGGCGAACGTGGGCCATCTCTTGTACAAACGGTGCAGGTTAAGAAACAGCGGATTGCGCAAACCTCGGAAGCACCTGTTTCGCTGGTTGGTCGCAAACAAACCAGTGTTTATTCAAAGGTTGCCGGACGCATCACGCAGTTGGCCGTGCGCGAGGGCGAACCTGTCAAGGCCGGACAAACGCTTTTTCGTGTTGATCGAAGTGAACCAGGT
>RGDM01000076.1 GCA_009918675.1 bacterium | reverse complement strand
GCTGAGCTCAAGACTGCACTGAACCCCGTAGATGCGGATTCTGAAAACATTATCTTTGTTGCAACCAGCATTAGCTACGGAAGCATCATGAAGGGCTCGACGTCTTTGGTGCCTTATTTGGGCTCATTGACCAATGAAGCTCCCACGGAATCGCGTATTTCGTACGGTGAAGAGATTGTTTATTTGCCTGACCCAAGTGCGGTTGGTTCGCCAGAAATTCTTCGACTGCGCGCATTCGACGGCAGCCTGTACTCGGGTGAAGTTGTCGTGCAGTTGCAGCTTCAGACTGTGTATCAAACTCCAACTTTAACGGGTGTTGACGACTTTACGGGTCTCACACAGGGCCAAGACTTCACCTTTAATTATACAAATATGCGCGACAAATCGATAAGCTTTGCAAGCGCTGACGAAACTCCAACAAACAAACTCAAGTACAAGGTGAAGAGCATTCCTGCGACGAGCGGAAAACTCTATCGCATTACGAGCCCTGTGGGCGCAGCTGTGACGACCGAGGAAATGAACACCACAACAAATTCACTGATTTCTTCCACAGACCGGTTGATTTGGTCGCCTGTCGGTAGTGGGTATGGCCGCATGCTTGGCTTTACTGTGACGGCTGTTTTTGAGCATGCTCCCGTCGGTGGTATCACGTTGGAAGAAAGTGTTCTTGCTATTCCAGTTTATTTCAACGTTGCGCGGGTCAATACTCCTCCCGAGTTCGTTGGCGCTGGAACGGTGATTCCTGGGGCATTTGAAGATGTGCCGTTCATTCTCTCGTACGATCGCTTGCTGGCAAATTATCCGGGCACCGACAAAGAGTCGGGTGTCCTGACTTATGTGATTCAGTCGCTGCCAAACGATGGCGTCTACAAAAAATTAAGCGGTGCTTCGGTGACTGCATTGACGGTTGCGAATCTACCCGCTCCGCTGTTGCCTGGTGAAGCTGTCTTGTGGACGCCACCATTGAACTATTCGGGAACCAAAGAGATCTTCACAGTGAAAGTGAAGGATTCAGACGATGCGGTGAGCGCTGAAACAAAATCGATCAACGTATTGGTTGGCGCAGTCAATGATGTTCCTGAATATGCAGCGAACACTTACAAACTTCCAAGTACAACCAAGAATGTAAGCAACGGCCAAACGATCACGTGGGCGCAGGTGGCTGCAGCAATTCCTGCAACAGACCAAGAAAACGACATTATTGCATACCGCATTGAATCGGTGAGCTCGGGTGTTCTGCGCAAAGGTGCAAGCCAAACCGGTGCGCAAATTACTGCTGGATTGCCTGAATCGATGCCACGCTTGGTTTCAACGGGCGCCGACAATTCCACAACCTTTGCGTCAGTGAACTGGACTCCGCCCCTCAACGCAACCGGCGAATATACCGTGATGGTTGTGCGAGCATGCGATGCGGGTGGATGTGCACCACAAACCCGCGAGGTCAAGATCACAATCACAGGCGACAACGCAGCTCCTGTGTTGGCAAATACAAATGTGAAACTGGGAGTTGATCTTGGAACGACCGGGACCAAGCAGAATACGCCTATTCAAATCAGTCACGACACAATTCGCTTGGCATCAGGTGCAACCGACAGCGACCTCACGCCTGTGTGGTTCCGAATCTACACGCTTGAAAGCGGTACTCTGAGTATCACTCGCTTCGATGGAACAACGTATCAAACGGTCACCTATTCGAATGTAGGTGCATTAAATACTCCAGCGTTGGTTGGTCCAGGTGAAAGCGTTGTCTGGACTCCAGCAAGCAATGCAGTCAGTGCTAATTCCTCAACGGCTCTTGCTGCATTCAAATTCCGTGGCTTCGATAACCAATACGAATCGGCAGAGCTGACAACTTTGGGTGTTTATGTTGCGCCTGTGAACCAAGCACCGCAATTGAGTAACTCGCTCGTGTCATACACTGGAACGCGAAATAACCCGGTGACAGTTACTTTCCAAAATCTTGCAGACCAGTTGGGAGTCATCGACTTTGAGGATGTGAGTGGGGTGACTCCAAAAACCTACAATGCGAATATGATCCTCCGCATTGAGGAGATCACCAGTGGTACCATCAGCCAAGGCGCAACGGCTCTGAACGTGGGCTTCACCTTCAAACCCGGAGAAAGTTTCACCTGGACCCCTGGCAACAACGTCACCGGAAACCAGGCCGCGTTTAAGGTTAGCGTGCAGGACAAAGACGGTTTGCGTTCTGCAAGTATTTCTTCGGTGAATGTTGTTCTTTCCGGCGACAATCAGCCGCCAAGCTTGACTGTTGCAGGCGGAGGCGCCGCATACACAATGGCAACTGCAGGTAAGCAAAATCAAGCTTACACAATCAGCTATGCTGACCTAGCAACTGCTTTGAGCTTGAGCGACCCCGATTCCGCGGTCAAGCTGTTCGTGATCACCCAAGTCACCGGTGGTCAGTTGTACAATGGCGGCACACTGATCGTTCCTCACCTGACGGCACCCAACCAGACGCCAACTCCTGCGTTGAATACTCGATTGCGCGTGGGAGAAAGCCTCATCTTTGTTCCAGACCCATCCATGAAGGGCGTCCAGGAAATCTTCCAAGTGCGCGCTTACGATGAAATGAGCTTCTCGAATAACATTTCTGTCAGCGTTAATTTTGACCCAGTGTATCGCACACCAACAATCTCGAAAGTCGATAACTTCCTTGGTTTGACTCAAGGGCAAGACTTCCGGTTCAGCTTTGACGACCTTAAGCTCAAGAGCGACGCAATCAGCCTCGATGCAACCAGTGCTGCACCCTTGAAATTCATTGTCACTTCAACCGGTAGCGGTGCTCTCAAACGGATCACAAGTGCGGTTGGCGCGGCCGTTGAAACGACCGAAACGCTGGATTTGAGCACGTTGTCCTTGAAGCTGATGAGCAAGGATCAAAGATTCATATTCTCACCCGCGGCAAATGCTTATGGAACTTTCCGTGGCTTCAGTATCAAAGCATATCAGGAAGCTGGCGCGAGCGTTCTGCAAAGCGTAAATGCAGTAGATGTGAACTTTGTTGCGACAAAGGTAAATTCACTTCCAGAATTTACCCTCAATGCAGGCGCTTCGCCTCTGCCCAACGCGGTTGAAGATGTTCCACTGGTCGTTAGTTACAACGACCTTGTGACCTACTACGGTGGCACCGACGCAGAGTCGGGTGCGCTGACCTATCAAATCATTGCATTGCCAGCGACAACAGCTTCTTATGTGAAGAAATCTTTGTCGGGCTCAAGCGCTGCGTTCACTGCTGCGAATCTGCCATTGGATATCAATGCAGGCGATACCATTACTTGGATTCCGCCATTGAACGCGGATGCATCGACGCAAACACTGTTCACCGTTAAGCTCAAAGATGGTGATGGAGCACTCAGTTCAGACAGCAAGGTGGTTCAGGCCACAGTGACCGCTGTGAACGATACGCCAATTTACGGCTCACCAATTGTGAATCTGAGTGGCAGCGCAAAAAATACCAATGTGACATTCACTTATGCGAATGTGGTTGCGGCGATTCCTTACGCCGATGTTGAAAATGATCTTGCTGAATATCGCATTGACAGCGTTGGTTCAGGAAGCCTCTATCTGAACAACACAACCACCACAGCGGTCACTCCACAAACCACCCGCCTGGCATCTGCGGCTGGTGGCGATAAAGTCACTTCATTGACTTGGGCTCCACCAACAAACGGTGTGGGTGAATTTGTAATTGCGCAGGTTCGCTTGTGTGATGCGAATTCTTGCTCACCGACAGTTCGCGACCTCAAGATCAATGTGAGCGGTTCGAACACAGCGCCAACCTTGGACGCAGCTAAACTAAATATTCAATTGGGTGTTGATACGGGCACCACAGGCACCAAACAGAATGTTCCTCTGACCGTGACATATGAAACGCTCAAGTCACTCTCAGGTGCAGCAGATAGCGACGGCACCGTTGTGAGAATGCAGATCACCCAATTGGATTCGGGTAAGTTGACAGTCACCCGCCGCGATGTGTCAAATGCATACACAATCACTGACTACTCTTCACTTGGCGTGCTTGCCGCTCCTATCATTCTTGACCCAGGTGAAAGCGTGGTGTGGACACCCGCGGTGAATGCGATTAGCACGCTGGCAACTCCAGCGTTGGCAGCATTCCGCTTCAAGGCCTATGACAATTTGGCAAGTTCCAGCGCAACAGCGGCGTTGAAAGTGGTTGTTGATGCGGTGAACCAAGCGCCAACAATGGGAGTGGCCGCTTCCTTTAATGCGGTGCGCAACACATCTCTCGCTCTTTCGTTCACCGATCTTGCCGACCAATTGGCCGTGTCGGATTTCGAAGATGTTTCGGGTGTTTCGCCGAAAACGTACGACGCTGGAATGAAATTCCGTATTGAGGACATCATGAACGGTACCATCAGCAAGGGCGGTACGCAGTTGAGTGTTGGCAGTGTGTTCTCTGCGACGGAATCAATCAGCTACTCGGCGGGTAACAACGTGACAGGCACGCTTCCTGCATTCAAGCTCAGTGTGCAAGACAAGAGTGGCTTGGGTTCGGCACAAATTGCAACTGTAACCATCTCGGTGGCTGGTAACAACGCTCCACCTACGGTTGCTGTTTCAACCGCGAATTTGTCGGCAGCAGGGACGCAAAAGCAAGCATATACGATTTCTTATGCAACGCTTTTGAATGCTTTGACCTTGGCAGATTCTGATTCTGCGACCAAAATGTTCGTTATCACCAATATCAGTGGTGGCCAGTTGTACAATGGTGCAACCCTTGTCACAGCACACGGAACTGCACCCAACCAAACCCCTGTCCCAGCTGCAAGTGCTCGCTTGCTTGTTGGCGAAACTCTCACTTTCATTCCTGATTCTTCGACCGTAAGTCTCACTGAAATCTTCCAGGTGCGCGGATACGATGGCCTCGACTTTTCAAATAACGTCCGTGTGAGTGTTAACTTTAATGCAGCATATACCGCGCCAACGATTAGCACGGTGAACGACTTTACCGGTCTCATTCAAGGCCAAGACTTCTACTTCAACTACGATCAGCTGAAGCTTAAGAGCGATGTTGCGAGCGTTGATGCGAATAGTACTTATCCATTGAAGTTCAAGATTGCTTCGTTGGGAAGTGGTGTGTTGAAGAAGATCACCAGCAATGTGGGCGTATCACCAGAAACTTATCAGGTGATTGATACAAGCGCTAACAACATAGTCGCAAAAGATGATCGCTTGGTCTTTGTTCCTTCCGCAGGAGCATATGGCCGCTTCAAGGGCTTTGCGATTAAGGCTGTGCAAGACAATGCCTCTGGTTCAATTGATAGCGTGAATGCTGTCGATGTGAACTTTGTCGCAAGCAAGGTCAATACCTTGCCTTCGTTCACTGCAACGGCTGGCAACACGCCAATTCCAAATGGTGTTGAAGACGTTCCGCTAATTATTAGCTACAACGACTTGGCCACCTACTATGGTGCAACCGACGCTGAAACGGGCGCGTTGACTTACCAAATCGTATCGCTGCCAGCGAATTCATCGACCTATGTGAAGAAGTCGGGCGGCACAACCACAACCATTCTTGCGGCTCCCGTGGATATCAATCCAGGGGACACCATCACCTGGACTCCACCACTCAATGCCGACACAACTCCGCAAAATATCTTCACGGTGAAGGTAAAAGACGGCGATGGTGCCTTGAGTGCTACGTCTCAGGTTGTGCAGGCGACAATGACTGCAGTGAATGACACACCCATTTATGGCTCGCCGATTGTGAACATCAGCGGCAGTGCAAAGAATACGAACGTCACATTCACTTACGCGAACGTGGTTGCAGCTATTCCATACAGCGATGTGGAAGCTGATTCGGCGGAATACCGTATCGAAAGTATTGGTTCGGGCAGCTTGTACTTGGGCAATACAACTACCACAGCGATCACCGCACAAACTACCCGCCTGGCTTCTGTGGCTGGTGGGGATAAGGTGACATCGTTGACTTGGGCTCCACCCACCAACGGTGTGGGTGAATTTGTAATTGCGCAGGTCCGCTTGTGCGACTCGAATAGCTGTTCACCAACAGTCCGCGACCTCAAGATCAATGTGAGCGGTTCGAACACAGCTCCAACCTTGGACGCAGCTAAACTCAATATCCAATTGGGTGTTGATGCGGGTACTACAGGCACCAAACAGAATGTTCCTTTGACTGTGACATATGAAACGCTGAAGACACTCTCGGGTGCAGCGGACAGCGATGGCACGGTTGTAAGAATGCAAATCACCCAATTGGATTCGGGTCGGTTGAGCGTGACTCGCCGCGACGTTAGCAATGCATATACAACCACCGAGTTCATTTCCTCTGGCGTGCTTGCAACTCCAATCATTTTGGATGCCGGCGAAAGCGTGGTGTGGACACCGGCAACAAATGTGGTGAGTGCAAATGCCACCTCAGCTCTCTCTGCATTCCGTTTCAAGGCATATGACAACCTCGCGTCGTCGAACTCGACAGCGTCATTGAAGGTGTTGGTTGAAGCTGTGAATCAGGCACCGAGCATGAGCCTCGCGGCTTCTTATAACGCTGCACGCAATGTTGCTCAGAACATTAGCTTCATCGACCTCGCAGACCAGTTGGGAGTGAGCGACTTTGAAGATGTGGTTGTGGGTGGCTCGCCCAAGTACAACGCGGGCATGAAGTTCCGCATTGAAGACATCATGAACGGTACCATCAGCAAGGGTGGCACGCAGATGAGCGTGGGCGGTACTTTCAATGCGACGGAAACAATCTCTTACAACGCAGGGAATAACGTCACCGGAACTATCACCGCCTTCAAGGTGAGCGTGCAAGACAAAGACGGTTTGGGCTCATCACAGATTGCAACCGTGACCGTAGCTGTGTCAGGCAACAATGCACCGCCAACCGTGGCTGGTTCAACTGCGACGTTGTCGACTGCTGGCGCTCAGAAGCAAGCTTATTCTATTCCCTATGCAACTTTGGCGAGTGCATTGAACCTCGTTGACAATGACTCTGCAACCAAGATGTTTGTGATCACCAACATCAGTGGTGGTCAGCTGTACAACGGCGCAACCCTTGTCACTGCACACACTACTGCACCGAACCAAACTCCTACACCTGTTTCAAGCACACGCTTGCTTGTCGGTGAAACATTGACCTTTATTCCTGACGCTGCAACGGTTGGCCTCACCGAAATCTTCCAGGTGCGTGGCTACGACGGTGTCGACTTCTCCAACAACGTTCGTGTGAGCGTGAATTTCGGTGCAGCGTACACGGTACCTACGATTACAACCGTCAACGACTTCACGGGACTCATCCAAGGTCAAGATTTCTACTTCAACTACGATCAATTAAAGCTCAAGACAGACCTTTCGAGTCCTGACGAAAATAGCTTGTACCCAGTGAAGTTCAAGATCACTTCAACCGGCAGCGGTACGCTGAAACGGGTGACAAGCGCTGTGGGTGTGACACCCGAAACGTATCAAGTGCTTGATACCACCTCCAACAACATGATCGCGAAAGATGAACGCTTGCTGTTCTCGCCCACGGCGGGTGCATATGGCCGCTTCAAGGGCTTTGGTATCAAAGCCTATCAACAAAACGGCAGTGGTGCGTTGGAAAGCGTTAACAGTGTGGATGTGAACTTTGTTGCAAGTAAGGTGAACGCACTTCCTGTGTTTAGCGCAACCGCGGGCAACACGCCAATTCCAAATGGTGTTGAAGATGTTCCGCTGATTATTAGCTACAACGACTTGGCCACCTACTACGGTGCAACCGATGCTGAAACGGGCGCGTTGACCTACCAAATCGTTTCGTTGCCAGCGAACTCGTCCACGTATGTGAAGAAGTCGGGTGGTACAACCACAACTATTCTTGCGGCTCCCGTGGATATCAACCCTGGTGACACCATCACCTGGACTCCACCACTCAATGCCGACACATCACCTCAAACCATCTTCACGGTGAAGGTGAAAGACGGCGATGGTGCCTTGAGCGCTACATCGCAGGTCGTGCAGGCGACAATGACTGCGGTGAATGACACACCTATTTACGGTTCACCGATTGTGAACCTTGCAAGCAGTGCGAAGAACGCCAATGTCACCTTCACTTATGCGAATGTGGTTGCGGCAATTCCATACAGCGATGTGGAAGCTGATTCGGCGGAATACCGCATCGAAAGTATTGGCTCCGGCAGCTTGTATTTGAACAACACAACCACCACAGCAATCACCGCACAAACCACCCGTCTGGCATCTGCGGCTGGTGGAGACAAAGTGACTTCGCTCACTTGGGTTCCACCCACCAACGGTGTTGGCGAGTTTGTGATTGCTCAGGTGCGCCTGTGCGACTCGAATAGCTGTTCACCGACAGTCCGCGACTTGAAGATTAATGTGAGCGGTTCGAACACAGCTCCAACTTTGGATGCTGCTAAACTCAATATCCAATTAGGTGTTGATGCGGGCACCACAGGCACCCAACAGAATGTGCCTTTGACCGTGACCTATGAAACGCTCAAGACACTCTCGGGTGCAGCAGATAGCGATGGCACGGTTGTAAGAATCCAAATCACTCAGCTTGACTCTGGTAAGTTGAGCGTCACCCGGCGTGATGTTTCCAACGCCTATGTCACCACCGAATACTCAACAGCCGGTGTGCTTTCGACTCCAATTGTTCTTGATGCTGGCGAAAGCGTGGTGTGGACTCCTGCAACAAACGTGGTGAGTGCGAATGCAACCACCGCACTTGCTGCGTTCCGCTTTAAGGCCTTCGATAACTTTGCGACTTCAAGCGCAACAGCAGCGTTGAAGGTGCGCGTGGATGCCGTGAACCAAGCTCCAAGCATGAGCCTTGCGGCTTCTTATAATGCAGCTCGCAACGTTGCTCAGAATATCAGCTTTGTCGACCTCGCAGACCAGTTGGGAGTGAGCGACTTTGAAGATGTGGTTGTGGGTGG
>RGDM01000075.1 GCA_009918675.1 bacterium | reverse complement strand
ACAACTCAAGAGGTGGTTGTTGAATCACAGGTCTTCTACACCATCGAAATTGAACCCACATGGAATGCACTTGGACAAACCCTTGAACGGCCAATGACCAATTCAGTTATTTACCGCTATCGGCTTGAGCTCGATGCGCAAGGAACAATTCGCGGTGGAGAATGGCTCCAGGAAGCCCGACCTGATTTCTTATGGATTCAACAGCGAGGAGCCTTTACTGGAGCCGACGCGGCGATTGGCCAGATTTACGAAGCCGCAATCCGCTGAAGAGCAGCGGAAACAAAAGAATGAGCGAGAGCACACGCGCGCTGTGGGTTGAAGTCAGTGGATTTGAGGTTGTTAAACTTCCACAACCCACCCGCCGAGGTTGAAGGGGTTGATACAAACTACCACCAAACGGCGGCAGCGCGGCTCTTCCCTCACCGGTAAAAACAACTGCATTGCGTGGAGTTTCGTTGAGCAAGAGGTCACTCGGCTGTTGTTCGAGTATATCGATGGCTTTAAGTACGTCGTTGATTGCAGGGCATCCATTGGCTCCCGGAATTTCGTTTGCAAAGACCTGACGGTTTGCGAGTTCCTTAATCACTTGCGAGGTGATTTGCCCCGCTGGAATATTTTCACTTTTTTCAAAACTCTCAGACTGCTTCACCAGAGCACAACCAAATTGATAAATGGTTGCAAGCTTAGGCAGAAGATCGACCGAATCCCAAATAATCTTATCCATTCTTTTATAACCGTTCTTCCAATCGCCTATTTTTTCTCGAAGGCTCCATCCGATTGAGCTGACAATGACACCAACATCATAGGGACTCCAGGCAAACTCAGGCACAAAGAGTTCAGTCATAAAAGGATTTTCGCTGTTCCCCTGACGCAGAGGAACTCCACCAAACGTCGACTCGCCTAATTTATTATTTCCTGTGATTGCATAAGCAAAATAATCTGCCAAACCCTCTTGCAAAGCCCTCGGCTGACTCGCCGCTCTTGTCGGCTCAACGGAACGATAAATCACATGATGGCTGAACTCATGAAAAAAGACATCGGAGTCTTTCGAAAGAAAGGAGAGAACGCCCGGGAGATTGTCTGATTCCATCCCGGTTGAAACAACAATAACGGGATTCGTTGTGTCCAACTTACCGCTGTTGGGTGAGTAAAAAGGCGCATTAGCTGCATCTGCTCGGACAAAAATATCGATAGGCCCCTTGAGAGCAAAGTTTTCAAAATAGACTTTTTGTTTGTCGCTTTGAATACCCCTATGCCAGCGCATGGCTTCTTGAACAGAATAGTATCCAACCATTTCAGAATACTCATCAGACTCGAAAGGGTACTGAAAATGACCGCTATTTGAGCGCGCGTAATTGCCACATTTCACAAAAGATTGAGGCAGCCCCAAACAATTCAGCACTCGAAAGAATTGATTCCTAAGATAACTCGAGTCAACAAGGTCTGTCAGGGGGATTTCCTCAAGACCTTTGCCGGCCGACGCGACTTTGTTTTCTCTGTACACAAGAGCCGTGCCCTGCGCTCCCATTTGAATGGGGGGCTGTTCAGCAAAAAATGAATCGCGTTCGCGGAGCCAAAAAATTCGCCCCGAAGGAGCCAGCTTCATTCTCCACCACGCCTCGGCTGAATTTCCGCTGAACTGAAAAATGGGTTGTGGAAGATCAATCTCCCAGCTTCCCATTCGCAAAAAATCCGCAAAAATACTTCGTGCTTGAAGCCGATCAAGGGCATGGTGCTGGGCGCTTTCCATGGCATCAACAATTGCTTTATCAACAGGGCTGAATCCTGCAAACCACTGCACTTCACCGCTCATCGGACTGCGAGTCAATTTGAATGGTGTCCCGTAAATTTCAACACCGTTCCATTGCCAATGCCCCGCCTGCAAAATTCGCCCATCTGACGTGTTCGACATTGGCCCTGGGTTTCCAATGAATGGCATCAACTCGGTTTGCCTCCGACCTTCTGTCAGCTGCAACGAGTTCGCGAGTAAAGCTGAAGCCACAGCAGGAGCAAGGACAGCATTGGAAAACAACATGACAAACCTCTTGAACACCATGTTATCCAAGCTATTCGAGGCGGACGCTGCAATTTTTTACCTTGTTAAATTTTCACCGATAATTGAAAACTCTTGTATGAATGCGAAGAGGTCTAAAAAGATTTTTAAAAGCAATTATCGAGCACAAACGCGATCTTTTCTTTCTGAGATCTTTTTGTGTCTTGCTTTCGCATTGCTTTTTTCAAATCAGAAAGCTCATGCTGACAGTAATTCCAAAAATAAGGCTCAACCACCCGAAGGACGCATCGGGCGTGGTTCAAAAAAAATTCAACGACAAACCTGCCTTTTGCCAGTGGAACAGAACGGTCTAAATTTTGGTGATTTGGCAGAGGTCATTGATGTTTCTTCAACCCGAATTGCAATTGTTCGACTTGAAAAAATGAATCAATCTTCAGCGAAACTCGTCGCAAAAGTTTTGTCAGGCGAAGATAAATGCACCTCTCTTGCTGGATTCAAGATTCGCCCCTTGAGCACTGATGCAAACCCAAATCAACTTTCTGCAGCCTCATCAAAACAAACGATTATCCATATTTCTCCGCAATATCTGCTCACTCAAAACAGCCTGCCTGGCTTAGCTCTCAACAAATTCCTGAACCCCGGATACACGCAGCGAGGATTCGCACTTCGAACTGCTGGTATCTTCCCAAGAGAGCCAATGAAAGTTGGTAGTTTCGAATTGCGCGCAATGGGTGATCTTCTTTGGTCAACCGCGACCACGACGCCCCCATTGGATCTTGTGCGCAATGGCAAAGTTCTCGGCAGCCAATCGTTTTCAACCCAAAATCTCCAGCTTCGTGCTGGTGCGTACATCCCCGAATTTTCTGGAAGAGCTTGGTCGAGTGCTGGGCTTATTTTATTTGACAGCTTTCGAACGCAATCAAGTCTTTTGGCCAGCGGAAGTGAAAGCACTGATCAAATTTTCAAAGTGATCCGA
This sequence comes from bacterium, assembly GCA_009918675.1. Lineage (GTDB taxonomy): Bacteria > Bdellovibrionota_B > Oligoflexia > Silvanigrellales > Silvanigrellaceae > RFOM01. The sequence continues at coordinate 6,070 of RGDM01000075.1, read as the reverse complement.
GACATAAGTGGGCAAGGCTTTGGTCTGTTTGCAGAGCAAGGAATCTTGATTGGCAGCAGCGCCAGCCTCACAGTGGGCGGAGGAATCGGCCTTGCAACTTCCATCACCACACCTCTTCTTGAAGACGGAGAATCGACCAATACAGCAGAGAAATTCCAACTCAATGGGCTGCCTTTGTACGCCACAGCGAGGGTTCATCTACCTTTTCTCGATTGGCTCTTTGCAGAAATCAATCTCGACTATCGCCTCATTCAAATGCAGCTTCCATTAATCAACGAACAGCTCACAAAAGCCCAATATGAAGTTGTTGGATTCTCGACAGGAATTGGAATTCGTTACTAAGCCAAGCCTGGCAAGCTGAGAGATCTAGGCAACTTTAAATAATTTTTGTTGGCTTTCATCCAGGTCTTGTTTGGTTTCGGTTGACTCTGAAACTGAGGGCAAGAAAGAGTATCTCACAACAAACCTTGGATGACGAGATCTTTCATCATACCATATCTCACCACCCACGGATTCAACCAAATCACGGGAAAGTGCGAGCCCAAGGCCAAGCCCTTGGCCTATTTTTTTTGTCGTGAAGAATGGTTTAAATAAACTCAATTGGCTGCGCTTACTCAAGGCAGGTCCACCATTGCTCACTGAAAATTCAACAGCCCCGCCTCGTTCATTCACCTCCAACTTTATCCAGCGCTGATTGTTGTCAGTCGATTCTGTCACAGCATCAATCGCATTTTTGAGAAGGTTGACAAGAACCTGGGTTTGAACCGTGAGTCCTCCCGGCACCTCGATCTGTGGAAGGTTCTTTGGCCATTGAATCGTTAAATTTTGATTCGATGACCAGGCTTCGCAGAGATCTCGACTCAGCTCAAAAATCGAATCAATCTTAACAAAACCATTCTGCGTGTGATCTTGTTGTGCAGCAAAAGTTTTAACAGCACTTGTCATTTGGATTATATAATTTAGCTGACGCTCAAGGCTTGCGATACTCTTTTGGAAACTTTCAGCATCAATATTGTTCTTCGCGCGGCGCAACTCTTGAACGCGAAGCAACAGCGTACTGACAGGATGATTCAGTTGATGAATGAATCGAGCCGAGTTTTCGCCTATCGTCCGCAAACGGTCTTCATGAAAGGCTGCATTGGAACGAATCAGATGTTCATCTTTTGCTTGTTCATCTCGCGTGGAATCACCAAACATGAGTGAAGATGCAGTTGACTCTTCAGAGCGAGTCAGACCCCATCCCATCACAGCAAAACTCAGTGTAAAAACCGTTGCTGATAATACGCTCCATTCGTCCAAATTGAGATTTCCGTATTGCATCAAGAGTGCATGAATAAACAGACCGATGAAGGCAAAACAAGCCACATCCGACCATTTTCGCAATCTTTCACTGTTAAAGAAAACAGCGAATAATGCGATCTCTGCGCCAAGAAGATAGATTAATTTCAGAAACGAAATCATGTTGTATCGCCTGGGTCGAAAGTTTCCTCAGAGTAACTTCATCCCTATCGGAATATCTCCCAAACCCAGCAATGAATAATTTTCAGTGTATCAAGAGTGCGATGCAGATTCTGAGAGAACCAAAAAGCACAGGGAGTCCTCGGGAGTATCGGGGGGTGAATCCCAGTGCCCGCCATGAAGAATCAATGAAGGATGTTGTCCACCGTATACCATGCACGTACTCATTTCGCCGTCTCCAGACTTCCAATCTTCTCCTCCGCGTGTCGACTGAAGAATCTGCATTTCCTCACCGCGCCAGTGTTCTTTGCAACGAATTTGGCAAACGTATTCACCCGCAACGTTTTGCACCTCGCCTTTAACAACCCAGATCGGCTGTTGCGGGTCTGGCGAAGGAATTGGCGTTGGCACTTGAGGTTTGGGCTGCGATGGATTCGGTGACGGTCCTGGGCGAGGAATTGCTCCTGGCGCCGCATTCACCTGCTTGAATCCAACGCTGACAAGCGTGATGCACGCCAAAACCAGAAAGCCGCAATCGCAGATTTTTCTTAACATTTGATCGCCACCCAAAAGCATACGGGTTTCCCCCTTTTGCTCGACATATAGCAATGGCCTCGATTGATGACATCCTGCAATTTTTTCCATCCGGAAAGCTTTCGCGCAGGACGATGGAAGCTTCATGGATTCAGAATCTCGATAAGTTCGACAGGGAGAAAGATATGAAAATTCTGACTTCGGGACGGGTTTTTTCACTTGCGAGCGCCATGGTCTTGATATTCGCCTGTCAACCGCGAAACTACAACCAAGGAAAATTTAAAGACCTTGTTGGCGGAGCAGAGACTCAAGTTGCAATGTGCTCGCTTGTTGCCCCACGATTCGATTCAGTTTCAGGAGACGCTAAAGCAAGCGTTCGTGTTGCCTGCCAAGGACAATGCCGCGGAGTCGACTACCGCAATCGCAAGTTCTATGTAATCAACGATGAAAAAGCGGCGGGGTTTGAATTTTCGATCACTCTGAACAATGGCCGTGAACTTAGAAACCTGTTTGTCTACGAATCAGCAAACGGAATTTTGCAATCTTTGAAAAATCTCACTCTTGAGAACACCGACATTCAAAAGTCGCTTCAGCAATATGGATTAGATTCTGCAAACGTCACGAAAATTGCGATTCCTGAAGATGGCAAAGTGCTGCTTTCGACAGGGACAAGGGCTTCACTCACAAATGCAGGCCTCGGAGATGGCGGCACATTAGACTGTGGCGGCGAAGCAATTGAGGGATCCGTAGATTTGAACCAGTTCAAACAACAAAATGTCAGTGACGTAAAAAACGCAGCGACTGCGCCTTGAGCCAGCGGCAAAATCGATTAAAAGTGGCTCTCTAAGCCACCTGCAATGGAAAACCAACTCGACGATCCCAAAACCAAATCAGCACCGCCAATGGCGTAGATATTCTCCAGGACGGGAATTCTCAAAAATCCCCCTGCACTCAAGCCCGCACCATATTTGCGTGTTTCGTTGCGATGATTAGGTTCCTCGCCCACTTGTCTTTGTAAAACCAATCCAGCCTGCAGCGCAACATCCATATTATTTGCAATTGGATCAATTATGAATTGCACTTGTGCACCCAAGCTCTGCATAACCCAACTCAAATCAACAGATGTGTCGACACCCGAAAAAGTCTGATAAGTGAGTCCGCCACTGAGTCCTTTGCTTTTGATGAAAGGAAGCGGCAACTCTAAATTCGGCAGCAGACGGCCAGCATAGAGTGCTGCCCCCAAGCGATCCGATTTAAAGTTATTCACCGCGGTTGATTTGCCAGCACCAAAGCCAGCCCTCATTTGATAGACCCATTCAGAAGCTCGCTGGGCTGTTTCTATATTCGAAGTCACTTGTGTTGATTGAGAGGGCTTTGCCGTGGGACTCGCATTTGCTGGTTGTGAAGGCTCTTCTTTCCCTTGTTCAATTGCGGGTTTCGCCGCAGGTGCTTCGGCCGGCGTCTGCTCAGTTTGAGTCTTTTCTTCCGCATGAGCATTTTGAAGCACAAAAGCAAACGGAAGTGCGAATGCAACTGCAACTGTGAAGCGACGCATTTGAAGTTTTTTGTTGATCTTCATTATGAATTCCTTTTTTCTAGCTCACCTGTCTGTGGATGAGTATGGACAGCTGCCGCTTCTTAGATACCGAAAGAAAGCACCCAAACGCGCTGGTTGTCTTTGCGATCAAAAAACAAATTTGGTTCGATATACGATGCAAATCGCAACTTAATTAACGCACGAAGCTCAAAACCTGCGCTCCAATTGCCATTTCCCCAGCCAGCGTCAACAAGTGCTCGAACGAAGCGGGAACGGAAACCACCCTCAATACCAAAGGCAGGTCTAAGAGCGGCAGCGGATGGTCGGTTGATCTCGCGCAATTCGGCAGAGAGGCGCACCAACCCAGGGCCATCGACGGGGGCGATACTAAAGCCAGCGTTAACGATTTGTTTGATGGGATCAGGTGTTCCAAGCACAGAGGCGCCCTTAAAGGCTCCCAAGTTGGAAAATGCGGAAGAGCCTGTTGAACGAAAACGCGTATCTCCGAGATTAAGAATGGCCAAGCCAAAGGTCGGCGACATCGCCTCAATAGGAGTCACCATCAAACCAAAATCAACACCAAAACCCTGTCCAATGCCTACAATGTTAGAAAGTGAATTTGCAGGATCCAACCCCTCTGACAATGAGAGATTCGCTCGACCGCCCTGAGCTCGCATCTTGTAGTAGGGCGCAAGCCCCACACTCAACTTGTCATCTAAGAACGAATGAGCATAACCAAAGCGGGCATCTAAATCGCCCAGCAAAGCAAGGTCGGCAACTTCAGGCAGGAGTTTTGAATGAATACCGAGTCCAGTTGCCAAATTCACCGTACCAGCAAAACCCCAATGCTTTCGCGCAAGATACAATTGATCCTTGAAAGCAGCAAACGCTGTTCGCGAAGAAACAAGTTCACCCAGTTTAGTGATGTTGTCGATCTGCTTTGAGGTATCACTCTCGCTTGCGACACTCTTCGCGGCATCAGAAACCTTGTTGACGTCATCAACAAGATCGCCGATTCCTCCACTGCCAAGACTCGCGGATAATTCAAAGTCAGAGAGCGAGAAAAACGTCGAATCCAATCGAGCCAGACCCGCTGGATTGTAGAAAAGTGCATTTTGATCATCTGCAACTGCGGTGAATGCACCACCCAGCGATGCGGGTCGGGAACCAACAACCTGCCCCGGTATTCTCAGCGAAGGGGCTTCCGCACGTGCCGCACCTGATACCGCTGTGAGGCCGACCGCAAACACGAACGCGATAAAAAATCTAAACATGCCAGGAATCTCCCTCTTCAGCTTGGCTCAAGTCACGTCCATGTTAAGAATGTCGACCCCTTTTTCACAAGTCGACTCGTCAACCTGGTGTCGATGAAGCTTCCAACTGTGCCGCATAGCGAGCGACAATAACTCGACAATAATCCAACCACTCGCGTGACGTTCGCGATGGCCTCCCAGCCACCCATGCCTCATTGGCCTTGCAGAGCCCTTCTCGAACTTTTTCGAGATCCCGCTCTGCATGCTCAGCCGCGTATTCGCACTGCTCAACAAGAGACAGAAGTTTGGCTTTATTGGCAAATCCCAAATAGGGAAGCGCAGAAGTAAGCATCGCAGGAGAGTCGACAATTCTTGCTGCAAAAACACCGCTCGAGTGCGCATGACTGGAAAATGATTCAGCGACCAAGGCTTGCGAATTTGCCAATTTTAATTCCAAATCAAGAAGGCGTTGTGACAACTCTTGCTCAGTCTGCAAAAGCTTGTTCTCACCATCCCAAATCGCATTTAATTCACTCGAATGTTCACGAGACACTTGCTCAGCCATTTGAGCATCATCAACTTCGGCTGGCAGCTGACTCTTTAAACTCACATCTAAGCGCCGAGCAAGCGCAGCGAGTTCATCGCGCTTTTGCGAAATAATTTTTTGTTTGAGTTGCGCCTCTGCCAACTGATATTCAAGCGAGTGAAAGCGAAGTTTCGCGAACAACGCTTTTGCAATCCAATACAGCCTCGGCCGTCCCGACAGTGCCGCAGATTCGGTCTTTTTCAAAACCTCTCGGTAATGCAGACGCGATTTTTGTAGTTGCTCCTCAACCCGGCGCTTTAGCTCATTATAGTCGAGCCATCGTCGCGCAAAGCGACTGCTTGAGTCCATTCTCAAGGCCATAATCGACCCATCTCTGAGATGTTTGGCAAGAATCTTTTCAGATTCTGACCTGAGTTGTTGCGGATTTTCTTTGAGCAAATCCATCAACATCTCGAGCGTGGCTCTCGACATGAGAAAAATTCTCCTCAGCGGTTTGAAGTAACTTTTGCATTTGATGCATTGCTGTCTTCCAGCGCAAACGCGCTGCGTCCTGTTTTTCAATTTCCAATGCATTCAAGCACAGAAATTCATGTTTCAAAATTTCCTCGGCTTCTTGAAAAGATTTATCAACAACTTCAAGCAAAGTCCTATTAAGACGCGCCTGCGACTCGTTCTGAAATCGCATAGACGCTCTATACTCCCGCGACTTGACTTCTAGAGCATCTTGCTTCGACTCATTGC
>RGDM01000074.1 GCA_009918675.1 bacterium | reverse complement strand
AAGCCGAGAATAGTGGGTTTTCTGCGGGATTCAAGGCGGAAATCTTGGATTCCGGCCAGATTTGGGAGCCTTTGGTACGCATCCCCTTTTTTCAGTGCACCACCGATCATTTGAAACGTGTAATACACAGAGCGCTTGATGAAGTGCGCCTCTCGGCTGGACTGCATTTCAATATCAATCAGAGTTCCATCGTGAAGCTTCACATGTAGGTCGAGCCTTGATTGTTTACTGTTGATGTCAGGCCCATGCAGTTCTGGCGAAAGAATTGTTACGAATTCAATAGGACTTTCAGGCTGTAGAACTGCCGTGATTAGACTCTTGAGTGCAGCGAGATTGTTTTCCAGCATCGTTTTAAAAACCAGATCGATTGTGGGGCGCGGCAATTGTGTGCCGGGGATGAGAGCTGATGGAATGATTTTGGGTTGCTTCGTGCGCGGCATGAATTCTCCTTGAAATGGAGAGAGCATGCTGCGCGGAAGCGGAATTCTTCGCCAACAGGATTCAGATTGACTGAAAATTTTTGGGCTAATTTCGTATTTTAATAATCTGAGTGGTTTTTAAGAAATCTTCAAAATGTACGTGATAAAAATGTGTTCAAAATTCAAAGATAAAAAATGGAGTTTAAGGTGTTAAAAAAATACTTTATTCATTTTTTTAACAGCTCATCCATATTTTATTTTTCCAGAGAATTTGGATCAAAATGAAACTCACTCCGCAGCAGTTGAGGCAGGAGGCTGAAGTGGAATCCTATCAAATATTTCATAAAAATATTCGGACCGCGCTGGTGCCAACCTTGACCCTGTGTTCAAGGACTGCGGGGGGTTGTGTGTGGAGCGTCGAGGCGAGGAGTGCCTCGAGTTCTAAATTAATTAAATTTAATTTTATCAGAATGTAACAAATCAGAAATGACTAGATCTCAGTTGAGTGAACTTTACTCATGAGTAAAATAATATATACTAGAAATTACTCATGACTGGAGTATTTTTGAAATGATGTCAAAGCGTTACTTAAATAATTGGATTGAGGAAGACTTGGCCAGAAAAATGGTCTTTTTGGGTGGCCCTCGCCAGGTCGGTAAAACCACGTTGGCAAAAAGCATCTTGACACATCGGAATCTCAGTGAAGAGTCCAGTTACCGCAATTGGGATGTGCTTGCTGATCGCAAAGAAATACTGCGTGAACAGCTCCCCTCTGAAAGTCCGCTCATTGTCCTCGATGAAGTGCATAAATTTGCGCGTTGGCGAAGTCTGGTTAAGGGGTTTTTCGATAAGTTTTCACCACGAAGAACAGTGCTGGTCACAGGGTCAGCGCGACTGGATTATTTTCGCAAGGGCGGCGATTCTTTACAGGGGAGATACCACTACTACCGTCTCCACCCGCTCTCTCTTCCTGAACTTCAGAATCTCTGTCCAGAACATTGCGACCTCGATGCGCTGCTCAAGTTTGGTGGCTTTCCGGAGCCATTTTTTTCTCGCTCTGAACGAGACTGGCGCAGATGGCAAATGGAACGACAGACGCGCATTGTGCAAGAAGACCTGCGGGATCTTGAGCGTATTCAAGAAACCAGCAAGGTGGAGCTACTGATGGATGCGCTTCCTGCCCGTGTGGGTGCTCCACTGTCGATTAAATCCTTGCAGGAGGATTTGATGGCAGCCCATGCCACTGTTGCCCGCTGGTTGGATGTTCTCGAAAATCTCTATTTTTGCTTTCGCATCTCGCCCTACGGGAGTCCTAAGATCAGGGCAGTCAAAAAAGAACAGAAGCTGTATCTTTGGGACTGGTCTTTGATTGACGATCCAGGTGCGCGTTTTGAAAATTTTGTTGCATCTCATCTCTTAAAATACTGTCATTTTGTTCAGGACACCCAAGGACACAAAATGGAGCTCAGATATTTGCGCGACACCGACAAGCGTGAAGTCGATTTTGTTGTTTTGCAGAATAAGAAGCCACTTTTTGCGGTTGAGGCAAAGCTAAGTGAGACGACGCTTTCACCGCATTTAAAATATTTTTGCGAACGTACTTCGATTCCTCAGTTTTACCAAACCCACATGGGTTCGGCATCGTACGGTGACGCGAGGACACAAGGACAAACCATCCCTTTTTCTGAGCTGTGCAGGAGATTGAATTTGGTTTAAGAGCTAATTGATGAACTCCTGCAGAGATTCCAGCGGACATGGAGCAGTGCTTAGTGCAGAGTTTCAAGTCGATTTTTGACTTCATCGACGCATCCTTGCACGCCGGTTCAAGGGCTCTAATCTGGGGATATGGATTGTTTGATCTAGAACAAGGAGAGGATTGTCATGCAAATTCTCATTCAGTGGTTAATCACTGCGCTTCTCTTTCTTGTGATAGACAAGCTTGGCATTGGTGTCAGTATTGACAGCTTTAAATCTGCACTTTTGGCAGCATTATTGTTTGGGTTTTTAAGCCTTGTGGTGAAACCATTGCTTGTTATTTTAACGTTGCCACTGACTATCTTGTCGTTTGGTATTTTCTATTTTGTTATCAACGCTCTGATTTTTGCCCTTGCCGCCTCGCTGGTCCCCGGATTCCAACTTCACAACGGCTTTATCACCGCAATCGTTGGTTCGTTGTGTCTGAGCTTTTTGCAATTGATGGTGCGAATCATCTTCAATTGAGAGATTGGATTTTCTATGATGATGAATTTCAAATATTCATCATCATGCGCACCAAAATTTCAGGGCTATGAACGAGCTCTTCCATGGTCGCCACACCATGCTCTCGTCGCGAGAGCTCTTGCCGTGCTTCGTAGAGATCGGCTGCAATCATTTCTTTGCAGAGGTCTTCGACACTCACGGTGGCTTGCCAACCCAGTTCGCGCTTCGCTTTGGCAGCGTCGCCAATGAGGAGATCAACCTCAGCGGGGCGATAGTAGCGTGGATCGATTTTCACCAGCGTCCGGCCAGTGCGGCTGCAGCGGCCCATTTCTTTTTCGCCTTTTCCTTCAAATACAATATCGATTCCAACGAATTTAAAAGCCATGGTGAGAAAATCGCGGACAGACGTTGTACGCCCCGTGGCCAAAACAAAATCGTCGGCGGTGTGGTGTTGCAGCATGCGCCACATGCCTTCCACGTACTCGCGCGCGTGTCCCCAGTCGCGCTTGGCATCGAGGTTTCCAAGCCAGAGGCATTCATCGAGGCCGGTGGCAATCCGTGCAGCGGCGCGGGTGATTTTGCGGGTGACAAAGGTTTCGCCGCGCAGCGGACTTTCGTGATTAAAGAGAATTCCATTGCAAGCAAACATTCCATACGCTTCGCGGTAGTTCACCACCGACCAAAACGAATAGATTTTCGCACACGCGTAAGGGCTGCGTGGATGAAATGGGGTTGTTTCCGTCTGCGGAATTTCCCGGACCTTGCCATACAGCTCGCTGGTTGATGCCTGATAAAAACGAGTTTTGTTCAACAGACCGAGTGAACGAATGCATTCAAGCAGGCGAACCGTTCCAAGGCCATCCACTTGCCCGGTGTAGTCGGGTTGGTCGAAGCTCACGCGCACATGGCTTTGCGCACCCAAATTGTAGATTTCATCGGGTTGAAGTTCATCCACAAGACGCGCAAGGCCTGTGGGGTCGGTGAGGTCGCCGTAGTGGAGCTTGAGCACGCTGCCGGCGAGGTGTTCGTCCATGTAAAGAGGGTCGATTCGTTTGGTGTTGAAGCTGCTGGAACGGCGCTTCAGGCCGTGCACGGCATAGCCTTTTTGCAGGAGAAGTTTAGCTAGGTAGGCACCATCTTGGCCGGTAATTCCGGTAATTAAGGCAACCTTACGCTGCGACGGCCCGGAGTCTGGGGTGCTGTGATTCTCTGGCTTCAACATGTCGACTCCTTCGCGCGTTTCCAATGATCTGCGGCATGTTTTGTTACAACATGAGGCGCCAGGCTGCCAAGTTTTTACGCTTGCGGGGTTGTTCGGATTTGTGGAAATCGGCGCTGCTGACCCTGCCCGCTTTTGCCGGATTTGGGATTAATGAGCAGCTTTAATGCGCGCAAGCGCCTTCTCGCACCAGCTTTGATTCTCTAGGTACCACTTCACCGTGGTGCGCAGATGAGTGTCGAAGTCTGCGAGTGGTTTCCAGCCCAATTCTTTTTCAATTTTCGCTGGGTCTATTGCATAGCGGAAGTCGTGGCCAGGGCGATCTTTGACGAACGAAATGAGATCTTCGTGTTTTTTGATTTTCGCTTTGTTGGGAGACATTTCGTCCATGAGAGCGCAGATCTTGCGGATGATAGTGAGGTTTGGAACATCGTTGTGGCAGCCAATGTTCCATGTGCTGCCAGGGACAGCCTTCTCGACAACTGTCACAAGCGCGCGCGCGTGGTCGTCCACGTAGAGCCAGTCGCGCACATTTTTGCCTTCGCCATACACGGGAATGGCTTTGCCATTGAGGCAGGCAAGAATCACAACTGGGATGAGCTTTTCAGGCGCTTGCCATGGGCCATAGTTGTTGGAGCAGTTGGTTACCAGCACGGGTAGGCCAAAGGTTTCGTGCCATGCGCGGACAAGGTGATCGGAGGATGCCTTACTTGCCGAATAAGGTGAGTTGGGTTGGTAAGGCGATGTTTCGGTGAAATATCCGGTGTCGCCCAGTGTGCCAAACACTTCATCGGTTGAAATATGGTGAAAGCGGAATGCTTTCTTATCGCCTTCCGACAAGCCATTCCAATACTCGCGAGCCGCTTCAAGCATGTTGTAAGTGCCAACAATATTGCTTTGTACGAACGCGCCAGGCCCCGAAATAGAGCGGTCGACATGGCTTTCTGCCGCCAAATGCATCACCGCCATGGGTTGGTGTTTTTGGAAGGCATCGCGCAGCGCGGGGAGGTCGCAGATATCTTTTTGCAAGAGCGTGTAGCGCGGGTTTTGTGTGGCAGTGCCAACCGCTTCTGGAGATGCAGCGTAGGTGAGTTTGTCAATATTGACGATGTTGTAGTCGGTGTGGGCAATGAGATGGCGAACCACTGCTGAACCAATAAAGCCGGCCCCGCCGGTGACGAGAATAGTTTTGTTCATGTTTGCTCCACACAGTATTCACACAAGCGTGACAGGCTTCTTAGCACATGGCAGAGTTTGGGCCAAATAGCGGGGGATTTCGGCGATGACTTCTAAACGACGGATTTTGGTGGTGGGACGCAATGGCCAGTTGGCTCAGGAGCTGGCCCTGACTCTCCCCACCTTGGGCGAAGTGACGTGCGCGGGCCGTGATGCCGCGGATGCCACTCAGCCTGCAAAGGTGCGTTCGTTGATTCAAGATCTTCGCCCTGATGTGATTGTGAATGCCTCGGCTTACACGGCGGTTGATAAAGCTGAAAGCGAGCCACAGGCTGCGCAGGCTTTGAATGTTGATGCGGTTGCACTGCTTGCCGAAATTGCCAAGACGCAGGGGCTGCCGCTGCTGCATTATTCAACCGACTATGTGTTTGATGGCAGTGGAACTCAACCTTGGAATGAATCCGACCCAACCGGCCCGCAGGGTGTGTATGCACAAACAAAGCTGGCCGGAGAAGAGGCGATTCGCGCTTCGGGTTGTGCGCATTTTATTTTTCGCACCGCTTGGGTTTACGGCCATTTCGGCAACAATTTTTACAAGACAATGAATCGTCTGGCGCGCGAGCGTGAAGAACTGCGTGTGGTTGCTGACCAAATGGGTTCGCCCACCTGGAGTTTCATGATTGCTTTGGCCACATCGCAGATCCTTGCACAGGGCTGGGGCAGCGGACAATTGTTTGAATTTGTTCACTCACGCAGTGGGGTTTATCATATGAGTGCAGGCGGTGCGTGTTCGTGGTTTGATTTTGCCAGCGAAATTTTCCGCACAGATCCGCGCGCAGCCGAGCATAAATGCAAAAAAGTAACGGCAATCCGCACGGAAGAGTATCCAACTCCCGCAAAGCGGCCAGCAAATTCTGTTCTTTGTAACGACAAATGTGACGCAACTTTTGCCATTCGCTTGCCCACTTGGCAGCAGCAATTGGCACTGGTTCAAGCCCAGGTACAACTCAAATCACCTGCCCAATAAATTCAAGCGAATTTTCGACCAGTTGAAGAATTTCGGTTTCCGGAGTGCGAAATAGGCTTTTCGAGCGCTCTTCCGACAAGGGTTTCCAGCGTTGAAAGTTGTCGTTGTTGTTTGGGTACAAAACGATTTTGGGAATGCCCAGGGCTTCGGCAACATGCGCCCAGCCGGAATCGTTGCCCACGTGCAAGCGTGCCTGACTGAGCAACTGCAAGACACGCCGCGGCGATTGCGTTGAGATAAAAACCTGCCCGTTGGTTTTCTCGGCAAGAGTTTTCAACGCCGGCTCTTCCGAGGGTGCACCTATATAGACAGGAATGAGATTAAATTTCTCTGCAACTTTTGGGGCTAAGTGGGTATAAAAATCATGATTGAGCCCCACCGATGCGACAGTTGTTCCCATGGGATGCACGGTGAAAAAAGTTTTTGCCTTTAAGTTGAGTGAGCATAACAACTTTTCAACCTCTGCTGATTCTCGCTCAGCCAGGCTGATTTGAGGACGCAATTCGCGGACCGATATTTCCGGCAATGCTTCATTGAAAAAGTAGCGCAGCAATTGGACGGATTGCATGGAAATATGCAGATGGCTTTCGCTTGAATAGCGGTGCGTGAGGAGTTGAAAAAACGCTTTTTTATATCCGACCCGGTGTGGAATGCGCGCCAGCCAGGCCAAGCGTTCCATGCTGCCGCCTGTCTTCATGAGAAAAGCAACATCGAAACGATGCGAGCGGAGCAGCTTAGCCTGTGCAAAAAGCTCTCGCGAAGTGAGTTTGCCGCTTGGAAGGACAAGTGTTTGCGAAACCGCCGGATGATTTTCAAAAACAGTTGCGCTGAGAGGACAGGCAAGAACCGTGATTTTATGCGCGCCCGGCAGCTTATTGATGGCCTCGACAAAGGGAAGCGCATAGGTGGCATTGCCAAGCGGGAGCGGGCGAATGAGAAGAATGTTCATGTTCATGTTCATGTGCGAGTTCATTTGCGTGAGCCTCAAGTGCCGCAAAAAGTGCGCAACACGCGTTCTTCGGGTTGAGGAGGCATGCGATATGGCTCGTGTTCGGGTGAATCTTCAAACGGCGTGGCCAGCAGCCTGACAAGTGTGTTGAGTGGCTCGTAGTTGCCAGCTTCCGCAGCGCGCAAGGCCTGCTGCACTCGGTGGTTGCGTGGAATGATGTTTGGGTTGTGAGCATTCATGAGCGCACGCACCTCATCGGAAGATTTGTGTGTTTGAGCGGCCCATCGGGTTTGCCAGCGCTGCTGCCAATGCGCAAAATCGGCTGATGTAAAGACGGCTGTTTTGAGGCGCATGAAGAGAGCGTTGCGCTCTTCTGTTGCGCTGCTCTGCGCTGGTGCGTGTTCATCAATGAAAAGATTCAGCCTGCGGAATGAATTTGTGTAGTCGGATTCCGTTTTATGCAGAAGTTGCAGAAAATCGGTGATCAGTGCTTGATCTTCCTCACCGCGCTCGAAAATTCCGAGCTTGCACGCCATGCCGTTAAGCCAATGTTGATTAAAAATTTCTGCGTATGATTCAAGCGCATCTTGCGCCACTTCTACTGCTTTTTCATGGTCTTCATCGAGAAGCGGAAGAAGCGTTTCGGCGAACCGCTCGAGGTTCCACAGCGCGATACGTGCTTGGTTTGCAAATGAGTAGCGTCCCTCGGTGTCGATCGAGCTGAACACCGTATTGGGGTGGTAGGTGTCCATGAATGCGCAAGGACCATAATCAATTGTTTCGCCAGAAAGAGCCATGTTGTCGGTGTTCATGACCCCATGGATGAACCCCACGTGCATCCATTGTGCAATGAGTTTTGCTTGGCGTGCAATAACATTGCGCAAGAGCTGCAGAGCGGGTGGTTCGCTTTCAGAGAAGTTTTTGTCGTGACGCTCGAGAGTATAAAGAATGAGTGCAGCGAGTTCGCTTTCTTGACCGTGTGCAGCTGCGAATTCAAAAGTTCCAACCCGGAGATGGCTGGCAGCGACGCGGGTGAGTACGGCGCCCGGCAGAGGGCTTTCCCGCATCACACTTTCACCCGTGCGAACCACAGCAAGACTGCGGGTGGTGCCGCACGACCGTCGCCGCGTCGTGAGTAAGCGGTGCGCCCCGCCCCTTTGAGCTGGATATCGAACACTTCGCCGCGCGGTGTCAGGTGCTCACCGAGCAAAAGAGCGCGGCCATCGCCGAGCATTGTGAAGTTTGCAAACTGGTGCCCTGCATAAGCTTGAGCCAAAGGCTGTGCGCCGTGGGGAAGGACGTTGCCTGCGAAGATCTGCGCGCCTTCTTTGCCGGCAAGTGCAGCAGGGCGAAGTCCGAGTTGCTCGGCAAGTGCAGAGTTGAAGATAACCATCTCGGGTTGGCGCACAGGTGTGGGTTGAACGGAAGAGTGAAAAATATTGGGTAATTCAAAATAACTGTGCTGAAAATTCCATCCCTGAGATGCTGCTGGTGTTGCTGCCGTCATGAGTCTTTCCCCTTCTCCCTCAGGAAGAGAACTTTGCCTTATTTTTCGTAGTTTGTCTTAATATCCACTCTCGGCGGTTGCGACAACCGCCTGTCCGGGGCTTAAGAAAATTCTCTGCAATCACGAAATTTTGCGCTAAAGTGCAAAGAGCAGTCTTGGCATTTGGGCAGCGCTCAAGAGCTTTGCAGCTGTTTTTTTTGTTCGAACGAGGTTGACATGCGGATTTGGTTGGATGCCGATGGGTGTCCGAATGATGTCAGGGAGTGTGTGTTTAAGGCGTCGTTGCGCACACAAATTCCGGTTGTGTTGGTGGCGGATCGCTGGGTGAAGCTGCCTCCTCATCCTCATTTGCAGATGATTGTTGTGAACCAAGGTTTCAACGCCGCCGACGACTACATTGCCGACAACGCAACCCCCGATGACCTGGTGGTGACAGACGACATTCCCCTGGCTCACCGCTGTGTTAGTAAAAATGTTGCGACCTTGAGTCGGCGTGGCCAGGAATTTGATGAGGGAAATATTGGTGAGCGATTGGCCACCCGAGACCTCATGGACGGCTTGCGCGGGGCTGGAATGCTGACCGGTGGGCCTGCGTCTTATGGAGCACAAGACAAAAAGAAATTTGCTGAAACTTTCGACAGGCTCCTCACGCGCCTTATTTTGAAGGCAAAAAAAGCACAGGCTTAAGAATTCGCCATGAATCTTTCACAGCATTGTTGAAAAAAGAATTGGCAGGCCTTTGGAACATGCATGAGTGTTCTGTTGGAGGTCTGAATTATGTCGCTCTCTCAATTGTTTTCCAACATTTCTTCGCGAAGAAAT
>RGDM01000073.1 GCA_009918675.1 bacterium | reverse complement strand
AGGCACCCTCACCCACCGCTTCGTTCTTCCCATTGGCAGTCGACTACATCGAAAAACTTTACTCCGCGGGCCGCATCCCCGGCGGATACGTCAAGCGCGAATCGAAGCCAACCGAGCGCGAAGTTCTTATCAGCCGACTTATCGACCGTCCAATCCGCCCACTTTTCCCTGAAACATTCCTGACGGAAGTTCAGGTCGTGGCAACGGTTGTTTCGGTTGACCCAAAAATCTCCCCCGCACCTCTCGCCATTCTTGGCGCCAGCGCGGCTCTGCATATCTCAGACATCCCATTTAATGGTCCGGTTGCGGGTGTGCGGATTGGTCATAAAGATGGCCAATTCCTGATTAACCCTTCAGAAGCCGAAGAAACAGGCTCTGACCTCGACATCGTTGTTGCCGGAACCGCTGAAGGCATCCTGATGGTTGAAGCAGGCGCGAATTTCGTTTCCGAAGCTTTGATTCTTGAAGCCATCGAAGTTGCGCACAAACACATTAAGACAATGTGCAAACTACAAGAAGAACTCCGCGCGGTTGTTGGTAAAGCGAAACGTGATGTACCAGAAGCTCCTGCCAATGAGGCAATGGAAAAAGTTCTTGATAAAAAATACGCCGGCGCTCTTCGCGAAGCGTATTCAATCGCGAAGAAATCGGATCGCAAGAATGCTGTTGACGAAATTCGTGCAGCAGCCAAATCTGAGCTGGTGCCTGCAACCGACGACGGAAGCCTTGCCGCAGACTTCGCTCATCTCTTTGAAATGGCGTGCTACAAAACCCTGCGCATCAATATCATCCGCGACAACCGCAGGGTTGACGGCCGTAAGTCAACGGATATTCGCGCTATCGACTGTCAGGTCCAAGTGCTCAAAAGGCCGCATGGCTCGGCGCTGTTTACGCGCGGAGAAACCCAATCTTTGGGTGTTGTGACCCTCGGGACTTCCGACGATGCTCAGCGCAGTGAAAGCGTATATAGCCCGCTCGAAGAAAAGCATTTTATGCTTCACTACAACATGCCCGGCTATTCCGTCGGCGAACCTAAGCGTTTAGGTGCTCCTGGTCGGCGCGAAGTTGGCCACGGCAACCTCGCAGAACGCGCCTTGCGCGCCTCTGTACCAAGCCGTTTACGCTTCCCCTACTCCATCCGCATGGTTTCTGAGATCACTGAATCGAACGGTTCATCATCTATGGCATCCGTGTGCTCGGGCACGCTCGCCATGCTTGATGCTGGCGTTCCGCTTCTCGAACCCGTTGCGGGAATTGCGATGGGATTGATTAAAGAAGGCAAAGACGTTGCTATCCTGTCCGACATCTTGGGCGACGAAGACGCTCTTGGAGATATGGACTTCAAAGTGGCTGGGGGTAAGTCCGGTATTTCCGCCTTGCAAATGGACATGAAGATTGCCGGAGTTTCAATTGACGTTCTGCGCAACGCTCTCGAGCAAGCACGCGACGGCCGCCTGCACATCCTGAGCAAGATGACCGCAGTCTTGGGCAAAGCAAAAGACCTCAGCAACCGCGCTCCTCGCATCGAACAAATCAAAATCAAGCCCGAGCGTGTGCGCGACCTCATTGGCCCTGGCGGACGTAACATCAAGAAGATCGTTGCTGACACCGGCTGTAAGATCGACATCGGTGACGAAGGTGTTGTCAATCTCGCTTCAAACAATGGCGAAGCAGCGGCACTTGCCAAGCGCATGATTCACTTCCTCACGAGCGACCCAGAGATCAACGAAGTCTACTTGGGTATCGTCAAGAAGGTCTCCGATTTTGGTGCGTTTGTCGAAATCAAACCCGGCGTCGAAGGGCTTGTTCATATCTCGCAATTGGCTGCACAACGGGTCAACAAAGTTGAAGATGTGGTTAAAGAAGGCGACGAAGTGATGGTTAAGGTCATCGAAATCGATCGCACAGGCCGCATCAAACTCAGCCGCAAAGATGCTGTTGGCAAAGAGCCTATCGACATCATGAAGACCTGGTCGAACTGAGGTAGTTTACACTTGCCGGTTTTCCGGCGAAAATCCTTGGACACCATTTTTTATGGACCGAGTGAATTCGCCGGAGGCCTGCGCGATGTCCGCTGCATCAGAAAAACGCCCCTACCTTCTGAGGATCCTCGGCACGTGGGGCGTTTTTTTATTGATCGCACTTGTCCTCAGCATCCCGCTTGGGCCACTTCCACCACTCGGAAATCTCCTCAGTCCGGCAACCGGATATCTGCGCAATGCCCCTTCTTCCAGCAAACGCGCTACTGCGCTCAACGTGATCGCCGAAGGTGTCCGCGCGAACGTGAGCATTTCAATCGACTCGCGCGGAGTTCCACACGTTGTTGCAATGAACGATTTTGATCTTGCTTTCGGGCAAGGCTATGCAACCGCTCGCGACCGACTTTGGCAAATGGAATTACAAACAGCTGCCACCGCAGGAAGGGTGTCTGAGATCCTGGGTGCAAAGGCTGTTGAGTTCGACATCAAACAACGTAAGCTCGGCTTTCTTGCTGCGGCAGAAGCAGAAATAGAATTTCTAAGAAAAAACGACCCTGAGCAGTTGGAGATGTTGGAATCCTATAGCCGCGGGGTCAACGCCTATATAAAATCAATTGATTCTTCTGAATGGCCACTCGAATACAAACTTCTTGGCACGTCGCCCGAACAATGGACTCCACTCAAATGCGCTCTTTTTCACAAGCAGATGATTTGGATCCTGACCGGACAATTTGATGATTTCAAATTCACCAATGCTCTGCAAAAATTCACCAAAGATGAATTGGAAAATCTGTTTCCGGATTTCTACACCAGCGGCCTGCCCATTTTAGATACTTCCGTCGCCCAGATGTCGACCGGCGATCTCGACTCCTTCAATGCACCCACACCGCCCTTAAAACTTGATGGGCTTTTACAGATAGCTGATCTTCCCCTAAACAAGAGTCATTCAAATGCAGGTGCCAACGGGAGCAACAATTGGGTTGTTGATGGAGTTCATACCGGCCATGGATATCCAGTTCTCGCCAATGATCCTCATCTTGATTTGAAGCTTCCTTCCATCTGGTATGAAATCCAATTAACAGCTCCAGGTGTAAATATTTACGGGACGTCGCTGCCAGGACTGCCGCATGTGATTATCGGTTTTAACGAGAACGTGAGCTGGGGAATCACCAACGCCGGAGTCGATGTTATCGACTGGTACGCTTTGAAGTTCGACAAAAATAAACCAACTCCAAATTATTTATATGGCAAGCAGTGGAAGCCAACGTCTGTGCGCAAGGAGACCATCAAAATTCGTGGTCAGCAGGCGCGCACAATTGATGTCTTACAGACTCACTTTGGCCCGATTGCGAAAGAATACGAACTGGAACAAAAAACCGGAGGAACAACTCCGATCTCATTCGCAATGAAGTGGACCGGACACTCGCCTTCCAATGAATTTCGCGTTTTCTATTCACTCAACCGCGCGCGTTCTGTTGTTGACATGAAAAATGCACTGAGGAGCTACGAAGCTCCCGGACAAAACTTTGTCATGGCCGACAAAACCGGGTCGATTGGTTACGTGCAAGCAGGTCGTTTTCCAATGCGTTCCCACGGACAAGGGCGGTTCGTTTTGGATGGCTCTGAGCCTTCAAATGAATGGAACGGCTTCGTTCCCTTTTCACATTTACCGCAAAGTTGGTCGCCCGACAGAGGCTACCTTGCAACAGCGAACCAACAACCCACCCGCGACGCACCTCTTGGTTATGCATCCGGTGACTGGGGATTCACCAGTTATTTGCGCGGAACAAGAATTCTTCAACGCCTCGAGGCTCAAACCAACCCCAATCCAACAACAATCAGTGCACTCATGGCATTGCAAAATGACGTTGTAGATTTGCGAGCCAAAGCAGTTCTGCCTGTCTTTTTTAAGTGGATCAACGGCAAGTCAAGAAATGAGATGGAAGCAAAAGCTTTATCACTCTTAGCTGACTGGAAATTTGAGATGTCTGCAAACAGCGTTGCAGCCGCAGTTTGGTCGAAATGGTGGGAGTTTTTCTACAATTCAGTTTGGGAAAAAGCCTTTCCAGAGACTTTTTTTAAACGCCCTTCGGAAGACAGAACAACTGAATTGCTTTTAGCAGATTCGTCTGAGCTCTGGCCGCGTTCAGCCAACATTCCAAAATTAGCCAGCTTGCCGGATTTGGCCTTGAGTTCATTTCAACGTGCCGTTGAAACTCTTCAGCGCTATGCTGACAGAAAAGGAACGGATGACGCACTTCCGACATGGGGTGCATTTCGCGGAACTCGCATTCCACATTTGGCAAACTTATCCGGATTTGGAATTGATCATCTCGAAACTGGTGGCAATGGAATCACGGTCAATGCGACCACTGAGACGCACGGACCCAGTTGGCGCATGGTGGTGACATGGGTTGAGGCTCAACCTCGCGCCTGGGGCGTGTATCCCGGTGGGCAATCGGGACACGTGGGAAGTAATTTTTATTCGAACATGACCCGTGATTGGCAAAATGGCGAATTGCAGGAATTACTTTTCGTTCAGCAGGGGATGTTAAAAGACAGTCTCACACTTCAACGCATTAATCTTGAAAATCCGCGATTGGAGAACAATAGATGAGATACACCATGCGTGAATTCCTTTGGATTCTCATAAGCATTCTTTGCTTGGTGCTGTTGCCATGGTGGCAAAGCGTGCTCATTTCGGCACTGGTTGGAGTTTTTTTGCTGCGCCTGACCGAACGCGGATTCAAAAGACGAGTCGTCTTCTTATTCATCGGACTGCTCATTACAATGATCACATTCCACTCAAGCCGCTCTCTTGTTGCATCGGCCATGAGCAAGCTTTTTAAACTCCCGCACTATGCTTTCTTAGCCATTCTGAGCGCTGGATGCTTTTCAATTCTCATAGCGCTGGCAGCAGAATCCTTTTTGTGGGTGAAATATTCCTTCCGCAAAGTTGGCGACAAGCTCGCCCCAAATCAAAAACTCAAACCTAAAAAAGCGTGAATTCAATCACTCCAATGGACAGTAGGATTGGGAAAGGAAGAACCGATGATTTTCAACCAACGAGTTGTGAAGCCAAGCGAAAGCTTTTCAAAACAGGCAAACCTGCAAAAAGATAATCATTCAAAACTAATGAACGAAGCTGATAAGTCGTACGAAAATCACTGGGCTAAACTCGCGCGCGAGCACCTCAGCTGGAAAAAGCCTTTCACCATTCCGATGACGTGGAACCCGCCGTTTGTTGAGTGGTTTGCGGATGGCGAGCTGAATATCAGTGAGCAGTGTTTGGACAAACACCTCAACACTGCAACAGCGCAAAAGATTGCCCTCATTTGGGAAGGTGAGCCGTGCGAAGGGCATCTCCCGAGCGAAAGAAAAACATACACCTACGCGCAGCTTCACGCTGAAGTCTGCGCGTTTGCCGAAGGACTCAAAAAACAAGGTGTAGGCCGCGGCGACCGCGTTGCACTTTATATGCCAATGATTCCCGAAGCGGTGATTGCAATGCTCGCTTGCGCACGCATTGGCGCACCACATACGGTTGTCTTTGGTGGTTTTTCCGCCGAATCGCTGCGCGATCGTATTCTCGATGCACAGGCAAAATGTGTGATTACCGCCAACGCTGGATTCCGTCGCGGAAAAATTCTTCCGCTGAAAACTGCAGTCGATAAGGCCGTCAGCGAATGCCCATGTGTGATTTCGGTTGTGGTTGCGGACCGCTTGGGCGAAACACAAAGCTCGAATTACAAAGTCGGAGAAATTCCCTTTACAGCAACACAAATGCATGCAGGTCGTGATGTTTGGTTTAATGATATTTGTGTCAATGGCAGCAAGTTAACAGCAGAGTCTCTGCCAGCAGAACATCCTTTATTTATTCTCTACACCAGCGGCACAACCGGAAAACCCAAAGGGGTTGTGCACGGAACTGCTGGATATGCGCTTTGGACAAATCTGACATGCCAATGGGTTTTCGATATCAAACCCACGGATGTGTATTGGTGCACAGCGGATATTGGCTGGGTCACCGGGCACAGTTACGTTGTTTATGGCCCGCTCTCAAATGGTGCGACTGTTTACATGTATGAAGGCGCACCGGATTTCCCAGATTACGGTCGATTTTGGCGCACAATTGAACGAGAAAAGATTTCGATTTTCTACACGGCGCCAACAGCTATTCGTGCATTTATGCGGCAGGGTGACTCATGGCCACAGAAATCAAATTTAAGCTCGCTTCGCCTGTTAGGTTCGGTCGGTGAACCTATCAATCCAGAAGCGTGGGAATGGTATCACTCAGTGATTGGGCAAGGAGCTTGCCCGATTGTCGACACTTGGTGGCAGACAGAAACCGGCGGCGTGATGATGAGCCCCTTACCCGGAATCACCGCATTGAAACCAGGATCAGCCACACGTCCGTTGCCAGGGATTGCGGTTGAAGTGGTTGACGACAATGGTCAAGCCGTTGCGCCTGGCAACCGAGGCAAGCTTGTTATTACCAAACCATGGCCATCGCAGTTGCGCACCGTTCATGGAGATCCGGAACGCTATGCAAAGACATACTGGAGCACATTCGCAGGCCCTGCCGGCGCGCACAAAGAACCCTATTATTTTACCGGCGATGGCGCTTTCAAAGATGCGGATGGTGACATCTGGGTGATAGGTCGGGTGGACGATGTCATCAACGTTGCTGGCCATCGGATCGGCACGATGGAAGTTGAAAGTGCGCTCGTAGACCACCACTGTGTCGCAGAGTCAGCCGTTGTTGGAGTGCCCGATTCTGTGAAGGGAACAGCGATTTATGCCTTTGTGACCTTAAAGAACGAGGTCAAGCAGAGCGCAAACTGGAATGATGCCAAGAAACACGATTTGGCGCGCGAGCTTATCACACATGTGGGAGGCATCATTGGCAGTTTCGCAAAACCCGACCACATTCGCTTCAGCGACTCGCTGCCCAAAACCCGCAGCGGCAAAATTATGCGCCGTCTTCTCCGTGATGTCGCAACGGGTCATGAAAGCTTAGGCGATACTTCGACTTTGGAAGATGTCAGCGTGCTGGCAAATTTGCGGCAGAGTACAGACGACGAGTGAGGCCAAAACTCTTTGGCTCTCACCTCAATATTTCTCTCTCAGTTACAAAACTTGAAGGTAAATGCTTCGCCACCCGAAAGTGGGTCAATGAGGCCCTTGCCATCGACTTGGATTGACACATCCTGCTTAACGCCCCAGCGTGATGCTATCGCGCACACTTTTTCGCCCTTGAATTTATCAAATTTGCCAGTAAAGCGATGTTCGCCCGCAAATTTTAGCGAAACCTCTTGCTGAGTGAGCGAATTGATATAGCTCGAAAGCTTTGCACTGGTGACTTCACTGCCGGAAAATACGGGATTGTAAACATTGATCCAAACTTCATCTGCAAGATATTCAACTCCAGCAGAAATGAGCTTAAAATCAAGCGCAATTTTCGTTCCTTCTTTGGTTTCAAAATAGCGGTGCAGCCAGTCTTGAGTTGATACAACTCCGCTTGCGAGTTTTTCTTTGGTGCTGCGAATCCAGGCCATGTGCTTACGAACATCTGTATAAATGCCCATTTTTGTGCAGTCGGTTGCTGCACTGTAAGAACGCGAAGTGACCCCAATCACAGTCAGCTTGCTGTCGTCTTCCACGTAAAACATTGGGCCACCCGAGTCGCCGTGACACGAACTTGCCCGCGTGTTATCTGCGGGAGCCTCCCACATAAGTTCTTTGCCCGCGTCATTTACTTTTGCAAGTTTCACTGTTGTTTTGCGGAGAAAACCACTGAATTCAGGCATTGGGGTATCGCCTGGCATTGCCCGCGTTTGCCCATACCCTGCAATAACCACATCGCGCCCTGGACTCACGTCACCGATTTCCTTCACTGGCAACGGCTTCACCCACTCTGGAGCATCTTCCGACAAAACAATCACGCCGATATCGTTCTTGGGGGATTGCGGCATGGGATCAATATCTTTGCTCCCCAAATCGCCACGATCCCATCCTGGATTAGCCATCACTTGCTTGACTGGGACAAGAACAGTTTCTTTAAGAGAGCGATTGTTGCTACCAAAAGTCACAGAATAGGAGACCTGTCCGGGAATTGTCGCAAGGCAGTGCGCTGCGGTCACGATTGTCCGCTTATCGAGCACAAACCCTGTGCAGTTGGGCTTGCCATCCCAATTGAGCGAAACCGTCGACAGGTAAACTGGGTCTTTTTCTTCAACCAAAGCACCCGACACAATGTCTGGGTTTGAATTGTAGGTCCGCCGTACGCATCCCGAGCTGACCAAGACCCAGCCAGTACTCACAGATACAAACAAAAACAAACCCTTAACCAACTTCATAGAAGTCCCCAATCCACGTGAGCAGGAATTGAAATCGCGACCTGGGCCGATTATATGCTTTTTCCAGAAGCATGAGCGAATTGAGGACTGACAAACCCATGACCCATAGCAAACCAAGCTGGGACAATTATTTTTTGGAGATGGCTGAAGTCATTGCCAAACGCAGCCCCGACAAAAAACGGCAGGTCGGTTGTGTGATTGTTGATGAGCACCGACGGGTGGTGGCCACAGGCTACAACGGCACCCCGGCATCTTACGACGACTCGAAAATCGATTGGTGGGATCGCACAGTCAAAGACCGCATCGTGATTCACGCAGAAGCCAATGCGCTCATCTATGCCGACGGTCCGCGCTTGCGCGGCGGAACTCTTTACTGCTCATACAGCCCTTGTATTAATTGTGCAAAGTTAATTGCTGGAGCTGGAATTTCTCGGGTCATTTATCGCGAACAATTTGATGATGCTGGAATCGAAATGCTCAACGAATTTCAAGTCGAAGCGCAACAAGTTTCTCCTTGAAGTCGATCCACGTTCCGTTTTTTTTTCTATGAATCACGCAAAACAACATCCAAACGCGCAGCGTCGACGAGGTGAACAATGCAATTTCAAAATATGAATATTTTAATTACCGGTGGTGCATCAGGAATTGGCCTTGGTCTTGCAAGAGAATTCATTGCTGCAGGTAACACAGTAATCGTCTGTGGCCGACGCAACGAAAAATTAGCTGAAGCAAAGAAACTTCTGCCGACGCTGCAAACTTTAACTGCTGATGTGCAAACAGTGGAAGGGCGAATCGCACTTCGTGACACCATCGTGGAAAAATATCCACAGGTGGATATCCTTATCAACAATGCGGGTATTCAGCGTCGCTTAGATCTGCAAACAAATGAACCTTGGGAACTCACGGAGTCGGAAATTGCCACGAATTTGCACGCACCCATTCATTTATCACAGCTCTTTGTTGAACATCTCAAGAACAAATCAAATGCTGCAATTATGAACGTGACTTCCGGGTTGTCATTTGTTCCCATCGCGCAGATGCCGGTCTACTGCGCAACCAAGGCTGCATTGCGCTCATTTACTCTGTCCCTTCGAAAACAATTGGCCGATACCTCAATTCGAGTGATTGAAATCATTCCCCCCGCAGTTAACACCGATCTCGGCGGACCAGGGCTGCATACATTTGGCGTGCCTGTTGAAGATTTCGCAAAAGCAGTCGTAAGCCGCATTGCTGCAGGCGAAGTGGAAGTTGGATACGGAACTGCCGAAAACTCGCGGCTCGCATTTCAACCGATTGTCGATGAAATGTTTAAACGGATGAACCTAAGATAAAAGTCTGTTAAATCCGCCTGCATTGTCATTTTGCTGCGCGGCATGCTCTGCCAAAAAAAATTGCTGCGCAAAAATCACAGCTTACTTCACAGCACAGTTTGGATTCTCAACCCCCGGCAATGGAACACCCCACCCTTTGAAAGTACAGGCGATCCAATTGAGGTTTGCGAGCACACCCGCATGGTGTGTTGAAATGCTTTCGCCGCAGACGGCCTTTGACGTATAGGAGCTGGTTGACTGCACACCGAGAAGCGCGCCTGCGGACGTTAAAAGCGGTCCGCCCGAATCACCATGGCATAGCTTCGCAGTTCCTTGTGATTTCCATTCCACTCCCCAACCACGATAGTCGAT
>RGDM01000072.1 GCA_009918675.1 bacterium | reverse complement strand
CCCCTGTGCAGAAAAAAGCCATCGATTCGCCCGTTCCCAGCACTGAGGTCAAAGCGCCATCAATTCCAAGCACTGCGGAGGTTAAAGCGAGCGCAAACACGCCGGTTCAACCCGTGGCACCCGCGGCATTGCCAGAAGCTGTTGCCAAGCAACCGTTTCAGCCTTGTCTCACGAATGGGGTTGCGAGTGCGACACAGCCGCTCACTGCCAAAGTCTACGAATTACGCGCCGGGGCGCAAAGCCTTGCGCAAGAGTTTCAGAACGGAGTCTACAAGACACAGATCTGTATGACGCGGTTTGATGTTCCAACCCGCAGCTTCACCGACGGCTTTCCTGGAATTCCCGGACTCACGGAATGGTTTGCCATTGATGCCAGGGCAAAGTTGCTGATCAAAACTGCCGGATTCTATACATTCCGATTAAATTCCGACGACGGTTCGATTTTGTACATCGACAACAACAAAATCATCGACAACGACGGTCAACATTCAACCAGCAGCAAAGAGGGTTCGATTGAGTTGACTGCCACAACCCACGAGTTGAAAGTTGTTTATTTCCAAGGCCCGGCAACAGAAATTGCATTGCAATTGTTCTGGACTCCGCCCAACAAACCCGAGGAAATTGTTGGCTCCGAGAACTTCTCCCCCTCACCTTTTTAAAACTTACCTGCTTGCACAACTCCGCACACGCCAGCGCCCATCATTGGGTATACGATCCTGCTGTCAGCTTTTTCTTTTTCTGGGATTCGCGATCGCCAACCAAGAAAGGAAACGAGCTATGCGGATTAGAAATTTTGCCCTTTGGTCTGGTGTATTTTTTTTGTTTCTCGGAATTATCAGCTTTATTCCTTGGTTTGTTTCTGATCCTGCAGCCGATGCTCCGCGCATGAACATCACCTCCGCGTATGGTCAACTCTTCGCGATCTTTCCGGTCAATTCTTTGCTGAACGTTTTTCATGGTCTGCTTGGAATAATCGGGCTCCTGGCCTACCGCAGTCAGGATGCAAGTCTCTCTTATGCTCGCTGGTGTGCGGGTCTCTTTGGCGCAATGTCGGTTCTTGGAATGCTGTTTTTTTCACGCACATTTGCTGGTTTACTGCCACTCTACGGCCATAATATTTGGCTGCATGGAATCATGGCAATTGCATGCTCCTATTTCGCAACTCGCACTCCAGAAGTTGTTTCAGCAGGAACTTCCGCAGAACGCGGCCCCTTTGCTGAGGCACGCCGAGGAAAAGAGCGTAAACCTTCAGATTTGGACAAGGCGGGGTGAAGTCATCCCCCGGTCTCTTTTTTTTTGCACAGTTGATGTGCAATTTATTTCATGTCAAATCCCCAATGAAAAACATTAAATTGTTATTTTTGAACGATTTTTTTTTAAAATTAAAGTGCAGATAAAATCTGTCGAAGAGTCAGGTCGAGGGTTTCTCGATTGACGAGGATACCCTGCCTGATTTTAGGCGTTTTGCTCGAAGGAGTTGGTCATGAAAATGCACTTGAACTTCACCTGCTTCACCGTGTCGATGATCGCTGCAGGATGCGGTGCGACAGACAAAACCAAAACGCTTCCACTTGAAACAGCAGATTTACAGGCTGAACTTTCAGCACAAGCTGCTAGCGAAGCTGTCAGCGCAGCGGCCGGTGGCGACGTCGATGGAGCCTCGGGCCTTGGCCTTGCGAGTCATCTCGATTCCTCATCCTCGGCAAGCCCCATCAAGTCTTTGTCTCGCACATGCGTGCAACAGGCCGACGGGTCGGCTCTTGTCACAATCACCTCCGAGATCTCCTCCGAGAAAACCTCAGGCAATGCAAAGGTGAGCCGCTCCAACAAGCTCCTTGGTAAAAGTGTTGAGACACGCACATGGAGTAATTCGGGCGGAGCCGTTAGTTGCTCCAGCGGTGAGCGTGCACAAATCAATTGGAAAGGCGCTTTGTCGGGCTACTCACTAAAGGTTCACCTGGAACGTGATCGCCAGCAAACGATGACACAATCAAACCTCGCAAAGAATATCAGCATTTCACGCTCAAGATCATTTAGCGTTCTTGGTGACAGAACGGTGAGTCTTGTCAGCTATAGCGAAGATTCTGCAGCAGGAGTGTCAATCCAAGAAAAGCAGGTTTCCGGAAAAATGGCTCGCTCGTTCAAGTTCATTGACAAAAACGGACAAGAACAATCGGGCTCTATCACAACAGAAAGTGTTGGCGATCCAATGAGCATTAAGGTGCGCCGAAGCCTTTCTTCTAAAGAAGTTGTGTCGCGGGAGATTGTTTCTGGAACTCGACTCAGCACTGCAGCAGATGGCTCAAAAGTTATATTGAGTTTCACAAACTTCTTGATGAAGGGTGAAGGCGAATCGTGCGAGCCACAATCAGGGAGTTTCGTACTTAAGAATACCGATGCCTCAGGTGCAGCAGCCAAAGACGTCACTTGTACTGCCGACTCGGGCTCACTCAGCTGCGTGGATTCGGCGGGCGCAAGCGTAGAAATTGAGAATCCATCGTGCGACCCGATCGATGGTAAATAACGCACCGTCCCTTTGCGGTGAGTGATGTTTTCACTCACCGCGCATTCTGTCTTCAAATGCACTGAGAGCAACTTTAGCACCTTCTCCCATGGCTATAATAATTTGTTTGTATGGAGTCGTCGTCACATCTCCAGCCGCATAAATTCCATGTGCACTGGTTCTTCCTTTTCCATCCACCTGAATCTCGCCAAACTGCGTCAGCTCAACCACCCCTTTGACGCATTCACTGTTCGGCAGCAGTCCTATCTGAACAAAAACACCATCAAGATCGACGAGCTTGAGTTGCCCAGACACGCGATCTTCAACTTCCAGACTGTTGACCTTTGCACCATCACCCAGAACTCGTGCCGTTCGCGAAGACACCATGATTGAAACGTTTGCGAGAGACTTGAGTTTTTCAACCAGAACTTGGTCTGCCTTGAGGCTGTCTGCAAACTCAATAAGAACAACATTTTTACAGAGACCTGCAAGGTCGATGGCAGCCTCAACTCCTGAGTTCCCACCGCCAATCACGGCAACTTTTTTGTCTTTGAAAAAAGGGCCATCGCAATGCGGACAATAAGCAACTCCGCGTCCCAAATACTCCGCTTCGCCTGGAACATTGAGCGTGCGCCATTTTGCTCCCGTGGCAACAATCACCTGCGATGCCTGCAAACTTTCTCCGCTTTCGAGCGCGATTGTTTTCATTGGACCATCAATAATTTTGCTAAATTTACGGTGCTCAAAAAGTTCGACCGGATAGCTGCGAACGTGATTGGCCAAACCTGCCGCCAGCTGTGGACCCTCGGTGTAAAGAACTGAAATCAGATTTTCGATACCCTTTGTCTCGTTCACTTGCCCACCGATCTTTTCGGCAACCAAGGCCGTCTTGAGCCCCTTTCGTGCACTGTAAATAGCCGCCGAAACACCAGCAGGGCCACCTCCCAAAATAGCGACATCGAACTTGCCAAGATTCTCATTGACAGGAGCCGCTTCCCCTAACGTTCCAAGTTCCTGTTCGAGTTTTCCAAGAATATCCAAAAGCGAACCACGACCGCTGTGAATCAATTTGTCGCCAATAAAGACAGCCGGAACTCCCTGAATATTCAGGCGTGCCAATTCTTCCTGCACCATCCCGCCTTCAACCATGCTGTGGCGTATGCCTTTACCAAATAAACTGATTTGATTGAGCGCCTGGACAACATCCGGACAATTTTCGCAACTCAATGAAACGTATGTGCGCACGAGGACCTGGTTGCCGGCCAACCGTGCCATTCTTGCTTGAAGTGCCGAATCGGGGACGCGCCCCAAACCCGCCGCATTCAAGACAGCAAGGATCAACGAACTGAATTCATGTCCACCTGGAATTCCTGTGAATGCGACACCGCTCGGCGCGCCCTCAACCCAAAGTTCGAAGCTCGGAACCGATGCCTCGTTTGAACCCTGAATGACACTCAGAGAATCGCCGCATTCGGCGACTTGATTAAGCATCTCAAGCAACTCTGCTTGCTGTGCGTGTGCAGAGGAAGCGACATGAAACTCGAATTTTTTGTCGATTTTCGAAAAGTACTCTTTTAACTGGCTTTTGATTTCTTCACCTAACATGACCGCTTCCTCCGCAAAAAAGACTCAACTCGAAACAGGATCTAAATCAGCGCAAGGCTGATTTAGATCTTGCCAACCAAGTTCAGACCTGGCTTGAGTGTTTCTTGACCTGGCTTCCATTTTGCAGGGCAAACTTCACCCTTATGGCTTGCAACGAATTGAGCCGCTTGAACCTTGCGGAGAAGCTCTTCAGCATTGCGGCCAATGCCGTTGTCGTTGACTTCAACAATCTTGATGAGGCCATCAGGATTCACCACAAAAGTGCCTCGGTTCGCGAGACCTTCTGCTTCAATATGCACACCAAAGGCACGGCTCAGATGAGCTGTTGGATCGGCGAGCATCGGGAATTTAATCTTCTTGATCGTCTCGGAGGCATCGTGCCAAGCCTTGTGGGTAAAGTGAGTGTCTGTGCTGACTGAATAAATCTCGACACCCAGAGCACGAAACTTTTCGTAGTTGTCGGCCATGTCGCCTAATTCTGTTGGGCAAACAAAGGTGAAGTCGGCTGGATAAAAGAAGAAGACTGACCATTTTCCTTTCAAGTCGTCTTGTGACACTGTCTTGAAAGAATCGTTCACATAAGCCTGAACGCTGAAATCTGTTATCTTGGTATTGATTAAGTTCATAAATCACCTCTCGAAAGATTGAGTTCAGCAAGAAGCAGCCATCCGCTCCTTACACCTGAATCATCGCCTATTTTTTCTATAATCAAAGTCGATTGTTTTTATTGACCGATAGTTTTTATCTATAAATACGCAAAAGACTTAACGAATGCGCGAGGATAGCAACCTAAGCATTCAAAAATAATTAACAAAATTTAGCGAAGGAGGGATGAGTTCACACTGATTTGCACGACATTATTTGCCAGATGCTCGAGCCATTCGTACTCAAAAAGCATGACTTTCGGAGCATAGGCGCGTTCTTCACCCGAACCTGAAGGATCATAATCATAAATTCCTTCAAAGCCGGTAAATTCAGAATTCCGCACATAGAAAACACCTTGTCCGCGGCACCCTCCGGCTAAGTCGTAGCTGCGCTTCAATTTAATATGTGTCTCGCGCTGACTTTTAGCTTTCTTGAGGTATTCGTCGCGTTTACTTTGTGAGGATGTCTGATTCGCTTTCTGCATCCATTCATCTGCAAGATCATCAAAATAACGAATTGAACTCTCAACGAACCCACAATGATTGCTCGAACGATTGTCGTCGAAGCCAACCACAAAAACCGAGTGCCAAAATCCTTCGTGATTGTAGATCACCTGCACGGGTGCTTTGTTTTTCATGAGCGCAGTTCGAACCCGGTCAACAATTCCTGGCGGATTCAGACCAACATTCCATTCGTTTTGTTCTTGATCTGCAAACAGCACGCTGCGTTTAAAGTGAGGAAGTTCTACAAAACCTGATGTCACCGCTTTGAGGTTATCAAACCAATTGATGATGACTCCGTACTGACTGTCTTTCTGATTCGGAAGCGCCGGAAAAATATCGCCTTTGGAATCCTCGCGGTACCACCCCTTTGCAAAAGGATAGTCGACATTGCGAATACCACGGCCAACAGAATTGAGAATTTCAATACTATCTGTGCGCCAATTCTGCACATTTTTCTGATATTTTTTATTTTCAGATATATTGATGAGGTGCCGCTCGGAGAGATCCAACGGCCCATTGGGCCGACGCGAGACAGCTGGATTGAGTCTTGCCAACCACCATTCAGCAATTCCCGTCAGCGACATATACAAACAACTGCCGGCATCTTCTTGCTGCGGCGATGGAAGAACGTAAGGGACAAGCTCATTGAAACCCTGAAGTTCATCGATGTTTCGAACTATTTCAGGTGTGTATGAAGTTGGTGTTGCCTGAGCTGGTTGCACGACGCAGAAGAGACTGACCAAGTAAAGCCAAAAGCTTAAGCCTTTTAGGTTCTTATTGGTGTGCTGCATTTCAGTTCATCTCCGTGTGGGCGGCCTCTTAAAGCACAGACCCGAGAAACCCTCAAGCTCACTTTCTTTTCATAAATAAACAATTCATCTTAGCTACTTAAAAATTCTATTTATCCGAAACTACGAATCCTCCGATAATGATTCGGTGATTGAGAAAGGAGAGGGCGCTCATGCATAACTCATTTACTTATCTCGCAGTCGCTTCCTTTGCGCTGATTGGCAGTTCATGCCACATCAATTCATCAGTTCCAGAATCACCCAATGATGCAGGCGTCATGTCTGCAACATCATCTCTGAGTGCAGAAGAAATGTTGCTGAATTCGGCTCTTGTGATTGACCTATCACCCGAGCTCTACTCGCGTCGGGTCGAGCGAATTGCAAGTGAAGCTCTGGCATTGCCAGCTACAGAGAAATCTGCTGCTGGAAGTGAACAAGCACCCATGTCTCCACAACTTCCAAACGGAGCCTGCGGCATACGCCTGCACGACAAAGGAACAATGCAAACAATGACCATCGACGACCAACTTGCCATGCCATTGCCTGATGGACGTGTGGTTTATTGCAATAAAGGGGTTCCCAGCTGGGCGATGGTCGATACCGAAACGCCAACACTTCTCTTGAAGATTGGCATGACTGCGAACGAGCTCAGTGCTGTGCGCTTCTATCGGGTGCCGACGTCCACTGTGAATGCTTTTGCAACAGTCACTGATAGCAACATTCCAGTTGTTGTTGTTTATGATGGTCTTGCTGCAAATGCGAGGATGCAGGGGATAGATGCACCTTCATTGCTCTCTGGCGTTCTTGCTCATGAATTTGGCCACATTGTCGACATGCAAAAAGCAGGATTCGGAAATCTCAAAGCTTCTCGCCAACGCGTGGTTGCGGAATGTTTGAACCGGACACAATCACTGCAGCCAGAATCTGTTGAATACCAAGTGCGTCTTGAAAGCTGCCAAAGAGCCCTTGGCGCGAACTCCCGCACCTACGAATATTCCGCAGACAATTATGCAATTCAATTGTTCGGCAGAAAAAGATATCCGGCAGACATTAACCCTTTTGAAATAGCGAAGTTTTTCAAAGCCATTGGAAATGGGAGGTATGATCCCTTTGATTCGCATCCGGACGGATTTGAAAGAGCTCTTCAATTTGAACGCTCTTTGCAACGCCTTGGGATCAAAGAGGCAAATGCAGCAACCCCTTTGATGAAGTAAAGTCAGAATTGAAAGACGACTCATTGAAGAACAACTCTTGCCTGAGGAAAAGCAGAGCGCCGCGACAGCGGCAGCTCAGTTCCAGGGTGCTTGCAGATTATTTATAGAAATATTCACTTTTTCTGCTGTCGTAAAGGCAATTCCCTTTTCATAATATGCAGCTTCGTTGATAAACACCGGCCAAACATCGCCACCCTTCCAGGTTTCAACGCGACCCTCGAAATCGAGAAAAACTGGATCTCCATTTTTTAACATTTTGAAATCAGTGTTCTGCAAACTGGGATGGATCATCGCTGCTGGCAACCCGTCGGCTGCTCGTGGGTAATCGACGTGCTTTTGAAAGACATACAGTGGAACTTCGCCCACCAATGCGGGACGCTGCGATTGATTCCAACTTTCAACAAAATCAAGACACGCGTGCACCAAAGCTTCTGTCTTTTGTACCCATTCCGCACTGAGCACTCCATTGGCAACGGGCCCAACTTCAATCGCAAATCCGTTGCGGCTGAGTGAATTCAAGAATCCGGGGCGCGAGGCTGGCTCTTCCCAAAGATAAGCATTCACATCTTCAAAGCGAGAGCGCAGATGAGCGAGCAACAACACATTAAAGGCATCGCGATTGGTTAAAACAAGACTCATTCCCATATTCGCAGTGGTGCTGTGCAAATCGAAAATAACATCTGGCAAACCGCCGTCGCAAAGCTGAGTGAGTTCAGATTGAATCTCTTTCGCACGATAGAGTTCCAAAGCATCAGGATCACCGATCACACCGCTTGGGTTGAAACTTCTATTCAGGTCTCTGTCGATGTAGCGTTTGCATCTCTGAAAAGCCTGCGGATTTGCAAACAATGCATGAGCGTTCAAAGTTGAACGCTGAAGCGGCTCTGGATTTGCTATCCATTTACGAGCAAGAAAGGCACCGGTGTATTCATTGCCGTGCGTGCCTCCGGCAATAAGAACATTTTTCAACGGAGGAAAACTAAGAGAACCAGACATCACCGACTCCGCAGAACAAAAACAATTGAGATAAGGCAAAATAACGCGCCATAATAAAATGTAAATGCTGAGCCAAAAGAATCCCATAAAAATCCGGCAAACACACTGGCAAGGAGAAGAACCACTCCTGTCACAAGATTGAGTCATCCGAATGCAGCTTCCCTGCGTGCAGGCTCCTGAAGCTCTGAGAATAAGAGCATTGTTGAAACCGTCTTTTTCCGCCATCGAATCGCTATTTTATCAATAAATACGGGTTTTTATTATTTTACCCTTGCACACACAACTTGTCCTGCGTAGGCACCGCATTCCACGCTCTGGTGTTGTTGAGAGAACCGAAAATAATTGGAGAATTTATGCGCCTCCCATGCCAACGACTTTTGCTCGTCGCAGCAGCCTCCGTTGCCGCCGCTGCTGCCGTTTCAGCCTGCAGTGAAGGTAAATCAAATTCTGGCTTTGCTGACGTGCAGAAGCAAATGGGCGAATTTACTTTCTCCGATTTTTCCGCAATGGAATCGAAAGCACGAAGCCGAGCTATTTATTCTGATGGGTGCACCTTCACCGCTGATATCAAGGGCGAGAAACTCAGCTACCAAGCAACACCGCGACTGACTTCAAGCACGAAGCGAGCTTTGGATGTTTCTGTTTACGTGCTTGAGAAAAACGGAGCACTGCGTTTGCTTGGTGACACCATTCTTGAGGAACAATTGAAGTCGGATGCAGGTGCTGGAATCAAATTTGCAAGCGATTCGAATTTGGGCTCGTTGGCAATTTGGATCGACCCAACCCAACCTGGTGAAATTCTTTCTGCGAAAATAGCTCATAAACTTCCGTCAGGAGAATTTCTTGGCAACCTGGGGCAGATCGAAGGTACCTGCAAACTCTGAGGTCAGTATCTCAACGCAAAAAGAGGAGGGTGTCAGCAACTGAAGCCCTCCTCTTTTTTTTATTTCAAAACAATTGAATCACAATGGATTAGCGCAGAGAACACGCAGGCGAAGCGACTTGAAACGAGGTTGTTCGGCCGGCAAGAACTTTAACCTTTTGCACACCTGAATTCTGCGGGAAGCCGACGAAAATTTTGTAGCGGCCAGCACCAGAAAAAGTGGCAAGAACTTCTGAATCGCCATTGCTGAAGCCTTCGCCTTCAATTGCTCCACGATCACTGACAACCAACACAGCCGCGTTTTGAGCTGCACCCACGAGATGCGTGGCAACGCACACTGAAAAAAGTTCCGAAGAACTAGCGTTGATCTGAACTTGAGCAACAGGAATTTCGTTGAAGCAGTAATCGTTATTGATCATGGCCGTAGGAAGATTGGTTGCACAGTTGCCTGACTCAGCATTGAACGAAACCGGCTCGCTGGCAGAAGTCAAGGTAACATTCTGCGTCGTATGTGACATCAATTGAAAAGAGTTGTCATTCATTTGATTGGAACATCCGGTGAAGAAAACCGCCGAACCAGAAATAAAACAGGAAATGCCATTCAAAAAACGCGCCATGGTCGCAACCTCGGTTGTCGATGAAATTCACACCTCATTCGCAATTCGCGATTTGCGAAAAGCTTGTGCTGACCGGTTAGCTATCTGTGCAACTGTGAAAAGCCAAGAAAAAAATATCATCAAAACATCAATTTTTATTGGTTTGCTGGCCAATTAAATAGTAACTTCTTTAAAAAGAAAACCCAGGCCACAGCCCAGGTTCAATTTCGCAACCTGTTTCTTACTGACTCTTTAGTCGCTGATCACAACGCGACCTGCAGCAGCGGCCGCACCAGCGCCAGAGTTGTCGGCATCACTTGCATGACCTGCACTTGAACGCGAGCCTCCAGTTAAAGTGCCCGAACCGAAGGATGAATTTGCGTACGATGAACCACCACCGCCAC
>RGDM01000071.1 GCA_009918675.1 bacterium | reverse complement strand
CCAAGCAAGGAACCAACCAGCGAAATTGCGCTCGGCAAAACAAAACCCATGTATTCAGGCATCTCAATTTTCAAAACGCGAATGAGAACCGCGGAAGCCATTCCGAACAATGTTCCCAGCGCAAATCCATAGCCGTTGTAGCGCCACCAATACCAACGCAACAGCAACGGAACAAAGAGGCCGGTGCCAAATGCCATGGTGATCCAGCCCCAGATGTCGTTGATGTTCACACTGTCCAAACTAAATGCAAGACCCAAGACAACAATCGCAACCGTCGCAATACGCGAGTGCCACATCAACTTCTGCGCGCTGGCATCCGGACGAATGAAAGTCTGATAAATATCCTTAACCCAGTATGCAGCACCCGCGTTGATCACAGCGGTGAAGGTCGACATTGCTGCAGCCATAAAGCAGGCAATCACAAGGCCCTTCATGCCAGGCGGCATGTAGTTCGCAATCACAGTTGGAAGCACGAGTTCGGGATCGATCACCTTGCCGGTGGTCATTCCGTAGTGGATTCCAAGCATCGCCAAGCCCATCACCAGCGGCCAGCGGAACGACAGAAGCAAAATCCAGAAGAGCGACAGCAAGCCTGCTTCGCGGTCGGATTTTGCCGCACAATAGCGTTGGCTGGTGTATCCACCGGCTCCGGCAAAACCTTCGATGCAGGTTTTTAGAAGATAGAAAAACACCGTGATGCCGAAAATATTATAGCGAGAATATTCGCCTGGGAGTTCGATATGCATCGGTGGTAAAACACTTGCCCACTCATTCAAGGTTGTGCGTACCGCTTCAAAACCACCGTGGCCATTGGGAACTGAGACTGAAAATTCTGCAGGCAATTGAACTTGCGTCATGGCAACAAAGATAACGTAGAGAACTGCAATAAGAATCAGACCACCCTGCACAACGTCTGTCCAGACGACGCCATAAAATCCGCTTGCGGCGGTATAAACCATGGTGAGCAGAATGAGAGCAATTGACGCAACGCGATCATCAATTCCCATCAGCTCGCCAAA
Source organism: bacterium (assembly GCA_009918675.1). Taxonomy (GTDB): domain Bacteria; phylum Bdellovibrionota_B; class Oligoflexia; order Silvanigrellales; family Silvanigrellaceae; genus RFOM01. The sequence continues at coordinate 9,782 of RGDM01000071.1, read as the reverse complement.
GAATTTTCCGCCACCTACGGCAAAGTAACTGATGATCCAAACTGAAATAACCAAGTTCGCAAGCGCACTGATGAGGCGCGCGGTGCGGCCTTCTTTTTCATCACCAAAGCGCAAGCGCATCCATTCTGCCAAGGTCATCACCTGTGCACGACGTGTCCACTTACCCATAAAGATCATGAAAAATGCCATGATCAAAACAATTCCGCCGCGGATTTCAATGAAGAAACCCTTAACACCAAGCGAGTAAACCAATGCGGCAATAACCATTGTTCCGGCAATGTCGGTATTCGAGGCCATTCCCGAAGCACCTAACGCCCACCAAGGGAGATCGCGGTTGCCAAGGAAGAATGCGTCGATGCTCGTGCGTGCCTTGCGCTCAAGCCAAAGTCCAAGAATGATGATGCCAACGAGATAAACACCAATGACGGCGTAATCGAGACCTCCGAGCAAGTTTGCACCGGTCATAAAATTCATTGTTCATTCTCCAACGTCTTGAGCAAATTCCAACACAACAACAGCGCGCGTGGAACGTGGAATGCGCACTTATATGGGCCACCCTTGAAGGACTGGCTCACGCGGCCCTCGCGATCGAGATAGCCATACCATTCGCCATAGGTGCGATCGGGAAAGAGTTTAAAGGTGTATGCCTTGGTCGATTGAAACAAAAGCCAATCGCCGCGGCTCCGTGTCAGGCTGTAGTTCAAAAGGTGCGCATATAGAGCTTCACAATGAGGCCACCAGAGTTTCATGTTCCACTCGAGTTGAACCGGTGAATGTCCGCGGGAATCGAGGAAATAAAAAAGTCCGCCACATTCTTTGTCCCAGCCTTCATCGTGCGACCAACGCACAACATCTTGCGCGAGTTGCGACAACTCAGGGTTGTTTTGCCGCTGCGCCCAGTGTTGCAAAAACCAACCAGCCTCAATGGCATGGCCAGGATTCAACAGTCGACCTTCGGGCAAATCAAGACACAAACTTCCATCGGGACGCACGTGCTCGTAAACGCGTTTTTCATCGGCTTTAACATGCTTCAAAAATGCTTTCTGACACTCGGCAAGTTCTTGAGCAAAAGGTTCGCCTTTGCCATCGGTCAGTTCCTCGATGAGGTTCATCAGAATCATTGGCACGGCAAGAGATTGCAAGGGCGTTTCGCCTGCGTAAGAGGGACGTCCAACTTTACGCCAGTCGAATGCCCAATCCCAAACCTTCTCAAACATGCGATGCGCTTCTTTTGCGTAGCTTGTGTCACCACTTGCGCGCGAATATTCAGCCATCGCCATGATGTAGAAACATTCCGAGAAGATCTTGCGTTGGACGTATATCGGCTGCCCCTCTGCACTCATCCGAAATGGCAACCTGTCGTCTTTTTGCAGTGCTTTATTCTTTAGAAATTCAGCGCCGCTACGGGCCATTTCAAGCCATAACGGCTTTTGCTCCACCGTGCGATAGAGTTTGCTAAAAAGCCAGGTTTCGCGCCCCTGCAGCCAACCATATTTCGTGTTGTCGAAGACCTGCCCTTGTCTGTCGAGGCAGTTCCAAAATCCGCCGTTGGCTTTGTCCCACGAATACTTTTCCCAAAACGGAATCACTCGCTCAAAGAGTTCGTTTTCAAACTCCTTGCGCAGTTCGCCGATGGTCTGTTTGCTTGGCGTTGTCATTTCAAAGTTCCTCTCCACGAGTCCATTCCTGATAGCGCTTATAAAGCTGGTGGGCTGCCGGATAAATGGAATGCGGGCTCAAAAAATGAGAAAATTCGAAGGTAATAAGTTTTTCCACACCCGCCGCTGCAGCTTGTTCCGCTTTGTAGCGCAATTTACGGATATCGGTGGGTGGGAATTTGATTGGCATGTCGCGATCAAAACTCTCAAGGTTGCTCCAGCAGCGCAGCCCATGTTTCTCTGCAAGCTGACGGTTCACCTTCAAATAATCTGGCAATTCCAGAAACGACATCTGACCGTCTTGGAAAGCTACGATATCGACTTTGCCCTCAAGATCGCGAAAAACAGAGCCCCACTCCTTGATATGGTTATCGAGTGAAATGGCTTCAGCTCCGAATTGCTTCACACCCTTAACGTATGGCGACATGAGAATTGGAATCTTCTTGAGTGATCGCAGATGAGCAGAAAGTTCATCATAGACACGCATCATACCTGCGTCGAATGTGTTGATCTCATGACTGATGTACCAGCCGCCAAAGGCCTTGCGATGGCCATAGCGGTCCATGACTTCGGAACAAAAATCACGGTTCAGGTCGGATTCCTTTTTGTAATCGCCGTTGATCCAATGCTGCCCGGAATCATAAGTTCCAAAATAAAAGGTCATTCCACAGCGCTCTGCTTCAGACAAAAACAGATCGACGAGATCAGTGTATGCAGGCAAGCATGTGCGGTGTTTGTTGATGACTTTCGAATCGAAGGTGAGCCGCTCACGATATCCCGCACGAATAAGAATGACGGTATCAATTCCAACCGCTTTCATTGCATCGAAATCGGCCGCCCATTCGCGTTTGCCCCAATTCTGCGGAGGAATGTCGTGGGTGATTTCATCTAAAAACGTACCGGTGATTTTCAACATAAAGTCAATTTCCAGGTTTTGATTTCATAGGGTTTAAAATTTGCGACAAGGGTATCATCAAGCAGGGCTGCGGCCTTGCCAGCACGCGGTGTGAGATCATCAAGCTCAAATTCCTGAGCAAAATTAAACTTTGAATTGAGCAAGAGTTTGGCATCAAAAGCTTGCTCGCTCGGATTTAAGAGACGCAGAAAAACCGCCGAAGCACCAGCGGGCTTGCAGGCCATCAGCTGCAGCCTTGTTGCACCAACATCCACAAGTGAAGATTTTTCTACAGCATGTGGCGAAGAAGATTGCTCTGGTGCAGATGCCGTCTGCGTTTTGTTTGCAGCAGAACCAACAGGCAGAGCGGGAAGCTCCTGGATCCATGCGGGCTGCAATGCTTCTTTCAAGCAACGCATCGCAGCGCTTGGGTTGGATTCCCGCACACAACCAAAAACCAAGGTGTGCGCGAGGTTTGTTTGCAATTGTGCATCGGGAGTTGGACGCTGCGGGCCTGCCTGGCAGCTGCGGATGCGCCCACCGCGCACCGAAAGGAAACCCACCGCACGATGCAAAGTGAATGCAACTTTATGCGCATCAAGAATCTCAAATTCGTGTAAGCCAACTCCACCACAATAAAAATCTTGCTGTGCGCCGCGCAACACAACACCATCGTTGGTGTGATGAACGGGATAAGGCATCTCGCCGGGATAGCGTGGGGTGGCAAGTGGGCCAGGCCATATTTCGCAGTGCTGCGCCGCCGTGGAATGCTGCATCCACAGCGCTTGACCATCGGCGATCAAAGTTTTTGCTGCTTCACGCTGTTTGAAGACAACCCGCAGGCGGCTATCTTTGAATATGTTTGTGTATGACAACGACAATAGCCAACCCTGTGGGGTGTTCTTTGCCAGCACATCAAGAGTCATGCGGCCCTGCGGGCCAACACAGTTTTCAAGAGGCTTGCTGCGCAGAGCGTCGCGTTTGACAAAACTGTGGCCACAAATTTCATAGCGCAAATGCCAGCACTCTTTTCTCACAGGATCAGCTTGAGCTGAAATCAACGCAGCCCGTCGAGTGGCAATCTCGGGACACGGACCAAAAGAATACCCATCACCAAGATCAGCATCAAGTTCGAAGTCAAGTGTTTCAATCAGCACACGTGGTGCATTTTTATCAACGGCTTGATGCAAATTCTGTTTAAGAAGTTCGTCTGCGCTGTCGCCCACCTCTCCGACAGGAACTTGAGCAGAGAGCGCTGTTGTGGTTTCAAAGATCGTAAAAACTTCAAAACCAAGCGCTGGAAGCTGAGCTTCGAATTCAATTTGGTAGGAACGCCCCCAGCTCGTTTCAAGGTAGTTGTTGCGAATATCTTTGCATGCGGTTGCAAGCACCGTCACATCAACCAACGCACCCTGAGAGCTGACTGCCGACAACGAACATGCTTTTGAGGGTTGCGAGAATTCTCCACCGTCGTCGGGAAGAAGAACAGTTGCTTGAACGCGTTGAGTTGAAGACCAGGGATGCGGATTAAAAACCACAACCCGCGACACGCGCACGCCGTGCAGAGTTTTATCGGCGTGTTGAGCGGCAAGCAGGCCGTGCGCAGCCATCTGCCATTTTTTTTGTTCCCAGTGTTCAAGCTGCCTTGTGATGATTTCGCGTCCGAGTGCTCTTACTTCATGAAAGCGTTGCAGATCGTCCAAGTGCACTTCATCCACACTGCAACCACAGATATCATCGTGCGCGTGATTCTTTAGCAGCGCATCCCAGGCCTTCTGCAGAAGTGCAAGCTCGACACAAGGGAGCCCTTCTGCACACGACAGTGCGAGCAATGGCTCTACAACCCCAGTGAGAAGCGCTTGCGCCTTATGGTTTAGAATCTTTAAATCAACACGCGACGACAAAACATTACGCAGCAATGGGTGATCCGCCTGGCCGAGCAGATCACCTTCGAAGACGGGCCAAGGTGTTGCCTGCTGAGTGATGCTTTGTTGCGCTGAAAATTCATTCGCTTCAGAATGATACGAATTCTCAGCGTCGAGTGCGGAAAGATAATCCTCAAAAGATCCGAACCGTAGTTCGATCTCTGACTGCTGTTGATTTAATGCGGCAACAACATCGGCAAGGTCATCACGTGCAGGAAGGTGATCGCCGCCCGCAGGCAAAACAAAAACACTTTCTTTTTGCACTGGCTCAAGCCGCGCAAGGGTTTGACTGAGTCGGTCGCGCGCCGATGGCAGATTTGCCGGCAGGCCATCGTAGCGTCCGTGAAAACTTTCTTGCCCCAACGCGCCAAGCGGAAAATAACCTTCGCGGAGGTATGTCGCGAACACCGAAGAACCATTCGGCGCTCGCCATTCAAACAAGGCTCCTGCTGAATCGCGCAAGGCTTCGGGCATCCCGCGCATAAAGAGAAACGAATTGATTTTGAAGCCCGCGAAGATTTGCGGAAGCTGCGCAAAATGGCCGAAGGAGTCGGGAACATAACCAACCCGCGACGCTCCGCCCAGCTCGCAAGCCGAGTGAATGCCACGCTGGAGATTCCGGATGAGTGCTTCTGGCCTGGCAAGAAATAAATCGGGCATCGTATACCACGGGCCAACTTTCATTTTGCCAGCGCGGACAAGGCGTTCAACCCGGGAGCGTGCTTCAGGACGAATCTCAAACGCATCATCGAGAAGAACCGTCTGGCCATCAAGCACAAACAAAGGACATGTCCCTTGTTCCAGCCAGCTCAAAAGAGAATCGAGCATTTCCATGAACCGCAAGCGGTAAGCTTGGAAGGGTAAATACCAGGCGCGATCCCAATGTGTGTGGGGTACGACGATCCCCAAACGCTTTTTGTTCATCCTACAGAGCGCTCTTCGTGCGTTGATGGTGAGGGTGAAAGTTCACTTGTACTGCTTAAAACAAGTGAGTTTGCTACCATCCGGGCCAAGGCTGGTCAACTCGCTGCAGGGTCGCTGTTTTTTCTCAGTTTTTCCTTTGCCTCCGCTTGGCCCGCAAGAGCTCAAGGGCTTGCGCAAGCCACATTTCATGGAGTCACATTGAGTGCATCAATGCGCGTGCAACCTGCTCCGCTGGCAGTGCATTGTCTTGCATCAATTCAATCCAAATCAACGCAAGCTTTTCTTGGAGCGTGGAGTTCACTTCTCTCTCTTTCGAGACTAAAAGGGAGAAGTTCCATCGAATGAGGGCCCACGACATGCAGCTCATTGTATCTTTGCTGCTTCAAAGAGCGTTTATTCGCCTCGGGCTTTTTCTATTGGGTGTCCTAAGCACGGGCGCGGCTCTGATGGGTGTTTTTGCGCAAAAGCAATTTATCGATGGTCTCAAAGATTCCTCAGTAGGCACCAGCGTATTGCTCCTGAGCCTTTCAATGGCTGCGTTCGGACTGTTCACTGCACAGGCAATGCAAGCTCTGTGCAAATTTCTTTTTGTGCGCGAGAGTGCCTTTGCACACCGCGAACTTGCCGAACAAGTTTATGAGCAAACACTCGCGCTGCGGGGAGAGTCGCGGTTTTCGCTCACCGTTGGTGAAACTGTCAGCTTGTATGCTCAAGACGTCAGTGCCGTGTGCACACTGTTTGAAGAAGTTCTGCCGCTCATTTCCATTGCCGGAGCACCATTGCTGGCTTTTCCCATTGCCCTTCACCTGATGCATGATCTGCCTGCAACTCCCCTTTTATTGACCGCAGGTCTCAACCTTTTCATTTGCTTTGCACTCGCGAGTCGTCAGGCAAAGCTCTTCCGCCGCTCGAAGGCGGCCACTGCAGCTCGCGTCGCTTTTATCAATGAGTGGCTGCAGAACATGCGTGCTGTGCGGATGCTCGGCTGGCTGAGGATCTTTGAAGAAAAAATTTTCCAGGCACGACGGGTCGAAACGGCAGCACGGGTCAAGCAAGTGAGCAATGGTTCGGGGATGAATGGGCTCATGCAGGTCGCGCCTTACATGCTCAACGCAGTGGCTCTGAGCTACGCTGCCACTCGCCCCGAGGTCACCGCTGGAAGTTTGGTTGCCGCGCTATGGTTGTGTGGGGTGTTCATGGTTCGGCCGCTGCGGAGTTTCCCTTGGGCTGTGGTGAACACCCTCGATGCCCTGGCATCGGCGCGCCGCCTCGAAGGTTACTTAGCATTAGAGCGCGAACCAAAAGAGCATCACCTCGCTCCTGCAGCTCAAATCAAAGTCTCGCAGTCTATTCCTGCACTGATGGTGCGCGGTTTGCGGGTTGTGCAAAATGGTCAGGCTCTGCTTGAAGATGTCAGCTTCAACGTTCAAGCGGGTGCCTGCCTCGCAATTGTGGGTCCGGTGGGAGCAGGAAAAACAATTCTTTTGCACGCGCTGCTGCGCGAGATCCCCTGCGAGTTTGAGAAATATGAGATCTTTGGCCAAGACGCTCTCGCACTCCCCCTCTCCCAATTGCGCGCATTCTTTGGCTTCGTTCCACAAGATGGGTTCGTAATGAGCGCAAACATCCGCGACAACGTTGGCTTTGCCTACGAGCTGCCCAGCACCAATGACACGCGCATGCTTGAACACCTCAAATACAGCGCCTTCGCACCCGACTTAAGCCTCATGAACGCTGGCCTTGAAACGGAGATTGGTGAACGGGGAGTGAATTTGAGTGGTGGTCAGCGACAGCGCCTGAGTTTGGCACGCGCCATGGGATTGGATCGCGAAATTTTATTGCTTGATGATTGCTTCAGTGCGGTTGATGTGGGCACAGAAAAACACCTTGTTGAAAACCTGCTGCTTGGACAATGGAAAAACAAAACTCGTTTGCTTGTCACACACCGCCTCTCTGTGCTGCCGCAATGCGATTCGGTGTGGACGCTTGAAGGCGGCAGACTTAGGCAGGAAGAGGCTTCGCTATGAACCACTCAAGCCCCGCGGCAAAGCCTGCAAAAGCCGATTTTCTTGAAAAGGAAGTGCATTTTCAGGGCCGTTACGAATCGCAGGTTTGGAAGAGTCTTGCGCAAGCCTATGCATCCTGGCGCGTTCAGATGATCCTCATCTTAGCGCTTGGGCTCGTCGCGCGCTCGTGTCTTGTTGGCTCAGCGAATGTGGTGGGTGTGTGGGTTGATTCGCAATGCCAAGGCCCACACTGCCGTCCTATGCCCGCTTGGCTGCAAAACTGGACTGCGTTCGATTTTGCGCGATTGCTTGTCGGAATGGTTTGCACCGCACTGCTGTTAAATCTCACTTTTCGGATCGCAATTGCACGTATCGGCACACGCGCCGCGGCTGTTTTGCACGACGAAGTCACCGTGCGTGTTTCGCGCTTTCCGATGAACTTTTTTGATCGCACGCCGGTGGGTCGGGCCCTCACCCGTTTTTCGAGCGACTTCGAAAGTGTTTTGCGCATGACCGGTGGTCCGATGGGGGAATTCATCAGCCTCAGTTTTGATGCTCTTTTAAGCCTGCTTTTCATGGCTTTCACCGGTGTTTTTGGACTACCAAGTGCACTCCTCGTTGGTGCCATTTATGTTGCAATATACTTTCGCAATCGTATGGACATTCGCACCGCTAGACGACATGTTTCTGCGGCGCGTGGCCCTGCCATTGCGCACTTTGCCGAAACAGCGCAGGGCTTCCGCTCGGTCAAGGTTTATGGCAGGCAAGCGCTTTTCACCCACCGCTTTAATGCGCTGTCGTGGAATTTGCAGCGCGCACGAATGGCGCAGCAACGCAAAACTGCCAAATTTTCTATTCAGATGAGCATCGCAACAGCAGCCAGCTTGCTGGTTTTGGGAACGCTCGGAATTTACCTGCAGGGCAAAGCTTATGTCAGCGTTGGCGAGATTGTTGTCGTGCTCACCCAAGTGTGGCTGCTCTCAACCACCTTGCAACAATATTTCGAGTACGTTCTTCAGCTCGAAGAAGCGCTCACCGGTGCAGAGCGTCTTGACGATTACCTGCACCGCCCCATTGAACCCCAATCAGCTCTGCCTGTTCCGCGCTTGATCAACACACCTCACCGCACACAAATGCAAAAATTCGCAATCAAACAACCCGACCCTCGGCTGGGAATTGAAGTTGAAAATCTCAGTCTGCGGTATCACTCAGACAAACCACTTGTTCTTAGCAACGTCAGTTTTTCGCTTCCCGCCGGAGAAAGTCTGGGGATTGTTGGACGCACAGGCAGCGGCAAAAGTTCACTTGTGCAAGCTCTGTTTGGCCTTTACCCAATCGAAGAAGGCAATGTTAGCATTTGCGGTTTGTCTCTCTCGCAGGCTGATATTGAAGTTGAAAAGCTCCGCCAGTTGCTTGCATATATCCCGCAAGAACCAACGCTTTTTCGCGGCAGTCTGCGCGACAATCTCAGTCTCCGCACCGACCAAGACCCGCAGCTCATTGCGCTCTTGCAACGGGTTGGATTGGGCGTGCTGCTCTCGCGCGAAGGCGGACTCAATCAGCCTGTGCATGAGCGTGGCGCAAATTTTTCTGCCGGACAAAAGCAACTCATCTGTTTGGCACGTGCGGTCATTCAAGATGCTCCAGTGATTGTGATGGACGAGGCAACAAGTGCGGTTGACCCGGCCTCAGAAGAACGATTGGAGTGGGCTATTGGCGAACTCCTGAAAGACCGCACACGGGTGATTGTTGCGCACAGACTTAGCACTTTACGCGCGTGTGATTGGGTGTTGTGGATGAGTGAAGGCCGGGTCAAAATGTTTGGCCGGCGAGATGCTGTTTTGAATTCTTATCTTGCGGAAAATGCCTTTTGATAATCTTCTCAATAATGCACTCGAATCCAACCGTGCTCCTGTCATTTCAAATCTGAAGTGCAGCTGCAGGTATACAATGAGCTATCGCAATCGGCTTTGAAATTCTTCTTTGCGACACTATTTGCTTCGGGAAAATATTTTATGTGTTTCATGTAGACGACAGCATCATCGGGATTGCCTGTATACTGACTGCCCTTATATTCGGTTTTGCAGGAGGTTGTTGTGCGCACCGGACAAGTGCTTGTTGAAGTCTTGTTTGCAGCACTTTTTAAGCATGATGCGTTGAATGCAGTCAACTGTCGTTCCCTTTCGGCTGAACTGACTGTCTGATCAAAATACATTTCATCACAGTTCTGTTCATTTCCAGAATTAGTCCCGCTAAAAGTCCACAAACAGGCCCCAGCAAACTTGAAACCTGCAGGCACAGAAGTCGAGGAAGTGCCTGATACAGTCTTCGAAGATTCATTGCCACCTGAGCCGTCACACGCTGCGAGCAATCC
>RGDM01000008.1 GCA_009918675.1 bacterium | reverse complement strand
ATGGCACAAAACACCATCGTGAAACATGCATAGACAAAAGTTGCCATCGTGCGATCGAGTGATTGGGAAGCGTTGTGAAAATCATTCGAGAAGCGAGAGACAATTCGACCGCTCGGTGTTGAATTGAAAAACGCGATTGGAGATGCAAGCACTGCGCGTAAAGCTCGCGCATGAAGTTCGGTCAGCGCGCGAATGAGGGTTTGATTCAGAAACAAACGCCCGTAGCGGTTCCCTAAATACATTAAATAAAGCAGAGCAATGACTATCAGGAAAAGCGATGCAAGACGTTTGTCATCATGAACGACATGGCCGCTGCGTCCGAGATCAATGAGTCTGTCGGCCAGCTGACCACAAAATAAACTGACCGCTGACCATCCGGCAGACGCCAAGACTAAAGCAAAAAGCCCCGCCAAAAGCGGAGCTTTTTGTTTGAGTGCGGCTTGAAAAAAAGCTCTTACGCTGGACCAGCGAATGCGTCCTTGAAGCTCCGATTCAAGCATGCGAATTGAAAACCTTTCATTGAGAGTTCCCAGAGGCTATAGCGAGCGCACGCGCCACATTCAAGCGCCCGCCGCTGATTATTTTTCCATTGTATGAAGGAATGATATCAACAGAACGCACAAGCAGATCTTTGATTTCGACTGCCTTCAGAGTGGGCTTAAAGGATTTGAGCAGGGCAGCAGCACCTGCCACATGTGGACACGCCATTGATGTACCACTTAGGATGCCATAACGATTCTGGCTCAGTGTACTTAAAATGCCGTCGCCGGGCGCCGCCAAATGAACGCTTTGAACTCCGAAGTTGCTAAAATCAGCAAGTTGATCTTGCCTGTCGGATGCGGCCACAGCAATCACATTGCTGAGTTTATAGCTTGCAGGGTACATCGGAATTTCATCGTTATTTGTGCCATCATTTCCCGCAGCAGCAACAAAAAGTACATCTTTTTTTCCTGCCTCAATAATTGCATCTTCGAGAGCCTTTGATTCTTCGTCACCACCCCAGCTGTTCGATAAAATTTGAGCGCCCGAAGCCACCGCATAATTGATTGAAAGAATGGCTTCATCGGTGCTGCCACTGCCAGTGCGGTCGAGAAATTTGACTGGCATAAGACTCACGCGCTGCGCAACACCTGAGACACCTTTGCCGTTGCCTCCTGTGGCACCAATGCTTCCTGACGTATGTGTGCCGTGACCATTGTCATCCCACGGCCGATTGTCTTTTTTAGCAAAATCCCAGCCAACGACATCGTCGATAAAGCCATTACCGTCGTTGTCGATTCCATCGTTGGGAATTTCGCGAGGATTGTGCCAAATGTTGTTCACAAGATCTTCGTGGTTGTAGTCGATCCCTGTATCAATATCCGCAACAACGACCTGATTGCTCCCAATGGTTTTCTTCCAAGCCTCAGGGGCCGCCACCTGGGCTATTCCCCAAGCCTCATCGAGTCGCGGATCTTTTCGCGGGGATTTTGGCAAGCGTGGCGCGGGCTCTGGCTCGGGTCCAACGTTGTCAGAGTTTGGATTCTCACTCCGACTCGCCTCAATTGCATGCCACAGGTGATTCGGCTCAAGGGCAACAATGTCATCATGAACTGCCGCAGCAACTTTCAATTCAGAAAAAGTCTTCCGCGACTCTGGGTCTATTAATTTGTACCAATCTCCAGAACCCGTGTGGAGAAACGGCTCAGGAATAAAAAGCAAATCATGCTCGCGCGCGAATTTCTCGAGTGCTGAAGACGAAGAAACTTTGATAATAAATTCGCCTGCACGAAACTTTTCATTTTCGGAAGCCAGAACTTTAGATGAAAAAAGCTGCTCAGAAATTCCAGTTGCAGAAAAAACTGCGACCGAAGTGAAAGCCAAGCAAATCTTAGAACTGGGATTTAACGGTCGAAAAAAAAGCATCGGAGCCTCCTTTGGGACACTCCGATGATTATATGGCGCTATCATCTAAATTCGTGCGGAAGGGTTGCCCAGCCTTTGCTTCGATGTCGCTGGGTAATCAATTCCCAGTTTTTGCTTCACCGAAGTTTGCACGAGCGATTGCAAAAGCCTTGGAGATGTTCAATCGACCACTTGTGCTGACTTTGCCGTTCAAACCAGGAATCTTCTCAACTGAATCCATCAGAAGCGCCTTAAGCTCTTTTGCTTTTAGGTTCGGATATGCAGCCTTAAGTAGAACAGCCGCGCCGGTGACGTGTGGCGTCGCCATCGATGTTCCGCTCAGCGCTTGATACTGGTTGCCTGGAATTGTGCTGATGATCTTCACGCCTGGTGCAGCAAGGTGAACAGTCTTGAGTCCAAAACAGCTAAACGATGCAAGCTTGTCGGCAGAATCAGTTGCAGCAACGCTCAAAACGTTTGGCAGCTCGTAGTTCGCAGGATACTGAGCTTGTTTGTCGTTGTCGGTTCCTGAGTTTCCTGCAGCCGCAACAAAAAGGATTCCCTTGTCGTTGGCACGCGAAATTGCATCAAACATCGCCTGAGAGAAACCACCGCCGCCCCAGCTGTTCGACATAATTTGAGCGCCGTTGTCGGTTGCATACTCAATCGCTTTGATTGCGTCTTCGAGTGTTCCGGAACCTTGAGTTCCGCCCAAGAAGCGCAAGCTCATGATACTGGCTTGCTGAGCAACGCCAGACACACCAATTCCGTTTCCACCGGTTGCAGCGATGGTTCCAGCTGTGTGGCTACCATGTGAGTTATCGTCGAACGGACGGGCGTCTTTATCACGGAAGTCCCAGCCAACAACGTCGTCGATGTAGCCATTGCCGTCGTTGTCGATACCGTCGCCGGGGATTTCGCCAGGGTTATGCCAAATGTTGTTGATGAGATCTTGGTGATTGTAGTCAATTCCTGTGTCGATGTCGGCAACCAACACTTTTGCGCTGCCGTTGATGATCTGCCATGCCTGAGGCGCGCCGATTTTATTTAAGCCATACATGCCTGACACCTGAGGATCTTCCACGGGAGGAACAGGCAATGCAGGAGCCTCTTGATAGTCTGGTCCGCCTTTGCCCTTGTTTCCGGGCATTGGAATATTTTTTTCAGGCTCATTAGACGTGTAATAAACGTAGTTTGGTTCTGCGTAAAGAACATCTGCGCTTTCACGTGCAGACAAAATAGCATCGCGCAGTTTGTAATCGTCAGCGAGATTCACTTTGTACCAAGTGCCGTTGTTTGCGCTCATCACAGGAGATTTGCGAGCCACTGCACCGATTGTTTCATATTGGCTCTCAAGCAGGCGCTCGAGTGCTGCGCTGGAGCGAACTTTCACAAGATATTCGCCGCGCACGTAGGGATATCCATCTTCAGTGAGAGCAATTTGTTTGGGAGTTCGACTTCCGTGGGCTTTGCCAAGGAATCCAAGTGTGGACGCAGCCGCAATCGCAAGAACAGAAGCAACAGAACGAATAGCGATCTTCATACCGACTCCCTTCGGATAGACCACACACAGCCAAGAACGCGCATTCCCTGTCGCGCCCTTTGCGAAAACCCGGGCACAATCCGTGTGCAGGTCAGCGCAAGCAATTGCTTTCCGTGTGTGAATGGACAGGAGTCTAGGAGGCAATGGCCAGTGAGTCAATTGACTCGGAAGGATTTATCGGGGTGATTTCGAACAAAAACCGCAAACCAAAAGAAACCTCGAGTTTTTTCAATTTCAATTTTAGATTTATCAAATCACAAAAAGACACTTCTTGCTGCGCAAAAAAAACGCACTCTGAAAAGTCTGCAGCGAAAAAACTCATTTTGCCCTGCAAACTCGTCACTCAAGAACGGCAAAGACCTCCGTTAGATTCTCAAAGCAAGATCACTTGGAGGTTTGTCATGATTAATCAATCTCGACTTTCAACACAGCCGAACCTTTCAACCACACGCTTAGGGCAAGATGATGCGAAAGCGGTTGATCGCACATTTCCCGGTCTCGACGATGGGGACTCTCAAATCGGTGGCCTATTGGCTGGGTTTCAAAACAACTTGAGCAACCCAACACTTGCTGGAACCAATTCGTTCAACGAGCTGCTCGCAATGAGCAAACTCAACACAAAGCAGGACATTCAACCAAGCAAAGCTGCCGCAAAGAACGATAACGACAAACGCGATGCCGATGAACCGAACAAAGTGAAATCAGAGTCGGGCAATGCTCGAAAGGCTACCAATAAGGACAACAAAGCCAAAAACAAGGACTCGGACGACAACTCCCAAGAGCAAGCCACACTGACCCAGCTCCTGCTTGCCCAGCATGGCAACAGCAAAGTCAATGAGAATGCAGCTGCGCAGCAACAAATGAAGCAGATCGCGAAATCGGGCGAGCCCGTGAAAACTACTGCAGTTGTAGCACAAGTGGTACCAACAGAACAGATTAAAGATGACAATCAACAAAACACACTTGCAGATGTCATGAAGGCATTGGACACAAAAATCGATGCGCTTAAACAGCACGTCAATGTTCAACATCATGACCAGGTTCTGGAAAAACATCAGGCCTTGGTAAACCCGAAATCGGATGAGTTGGCAGACTTGGCATCCAAATTCGACAGCGTTAAATTTGATTTCTCACAGTCTCCTGGGCAAGCTACCAACCAAAACAAAATCAATCAGAGTGAATTTGCGCAGAATCAACTCGCAAAAGAAATGCAGGCACGCGACGTAATGCAAAAGCTTGCCGAAAAGGAATGGGCGCAAAACGATTTGACCTTGCGCGACCTCGTGAGTCAGCAGGCGATGCAAGATGCAGCCATTGAAAGACTTGGACTCGAGCGTATTGAGAACCTGGCTCAACTTAAAAACGCTCAACTCGACAAACTTCAATTGCAAAACCTTCAGTCCGAGGCAGCACTGCGACAATTGCAATTGAAAGAGGTTCAATCTGCAAACCAGCCACAATGGCAGTCATATAATGATTTGTCTGCAGACCAGAAGGCGATCGTTGACGCCCTTTCCTCAACCAATTCCGGCTCCGCCGCAGGTGTCAAAGGTAATTCAAACAGCTTTGCCGCATCACTCGGACTTGCGAGCAAGGCTCCAGTGCAAGCTCAAACAGGCAACAATCTTACGAGCACTGTGACGGCTGACGCTGTAGGCGGCTTGCAGAATCTTGCTTCTTTGGCAGGTGAGGGAGGCGCATCAGCAGGCGGCAATAACTCGCAAACGAGTTCCAATTCTGGACGTGGGGATACACAATCGGTGAGCGGCGTTGGAGCTGCGCGCGGTGAGCAGACAAAGGGACTGGTTGGAACAGAAGAAGCCGAAGGTAAAAACGAAACTCGAAATACCCGAGAGTCCGAGCGCACTCGTGAGATGGCTCGCTCCGCTGCTCTGCGCGCACAAAGCATTGCTTCTGAACTGTCTGCCAAAGGCGGTGGAACCGCAAAGGTACAGATCAAAGATAGCCAACTTGGCGTTGTGGAACTGAGAATAAATATGTCTGACAACAACCGTGTCAATGTTGAGCTTGTCGCTAACAGCGACCGTATCAAGCGTGAACTTGAGAAGCAAACTGACGAACTTAAAGCTGGCCTGGAAAAACATAAGGTGGTTCTGGAAGGCGTGCATTTTGCAACCGACACAAAGCTGGGTGAAAGCGGTTTCCAAAATGACAAAGGACAAAATTCTCAACAGCAACAGCAGCAACAACAACAGAACTTCTCTTCATTTTCCCAAAATGGTTCAGGCATGTCCCAGAATCAACAAAGCTTCGGACAAGAGCGTTTCTTTGAGGCACCAAAAATTCCTCTCAACAACTCAGTAAATCCGACGGCTGCATTAAGGAAAAATTACCCCGGCAAAAATGAAGCCAAGACAAATGTACAACGCGATGCAAATGGCTCACTCAAGGTGATTGCATAAAAAGCATATTGTTGGAAGTGAATGCCTGATGCACGAAAGGACTAAAACATGCTCAGCGTGACGGACAAAATGGGTCCATATGTTGCGCCCCAAGTCAACAGCAATCCAGCATTTGACGATGCTAAGAAGCTGCGTGACTCGGGCAAAGAAAGCATTAATTTTGACAGTATCCTTGGCGAGTCAAACACTGCCATCGCAGAACAGTTTGAAAAAGATAAAGCAGCGTTGGGCAGCAATGGCGAGCTGAATATCGGCGAAAGCAAGAACGACAAAGAGTTTCGTGAAATGCTCGAACGTGTCACGGGCAAGAAGCAAGAAAAGATGAAAAATAAGCTCGACAAAGACGACTATCTTAATTTGATGGTGACTCAACTAAAGTACCAAGATCCGACCAAGCCTATGGAAAACCATGAAATGGCGACTCAGCTCGCACAGTTCAACACAGTCGAACAATTGATGGGTGTGAACAAAACCCTGAACGCCATGCAAAATCAATCGGCTCAGGCAAATATCGACAAACTAACCCCGTATCTGGGCCGCATGGTTGAAGTCGGTGGAGCCAAGCTGCGCTTGGGAACCGACATGAAAGCCACACAGGGATCGGTTGAGTTGCCAGCTCAAGCAGGCAGCGTGAGTGTCATTGTTAAAGATTCGAGCGGTGCTGCGGTTCGAACTCTTGGTCTTGGCGACAAACCAGCAGGCCGACACACCATTGAGTGGGATGGCAAACTTGATAGCGGCTCGCAGGCGCGGCCGGGTGACTATACCTTTGAAGTTCAGGCCTCAGCTCAAGATGGAAAGCAGATGTCTGTAAAGACATCTTTCGTGGCCAAGGTGGAAGCAATTACCGATTTGGCTTCGGGTGGAAAACTCGATACAGCCAGCGGTGCTGTTGAAGCGAAAGACATTCTCGCCATTCGCCCCGATACGACTGCAACTCAGCCAACACCAAGTGTTGCTCCAGCAGCACAAGCTCCAGCGGCGACTGCTCAGGGCAAACCTGCTGCAGTGGCGAAGTCAACGCCACCGCTTGCAGCACCAGCAAACTCAGCAGCAGCTGTGAATTCACCTACAGCTGCGCCAGCAACTTCACCAGCAGTGGCGCACAGCAAAGCCGCATCTGAAGAACAAAAATCAGCAAAAACTTCGGTAAAACCAGAGAAGTCTGCTGAAGCAAGCGCAACTCAAAAAGCGAACCAACAAGTAGAAAAAAACTCCAGGAAGGCTTCGTAACGTATCAACCGTTTGATGGGAGATAGATAAATGGCAATTCACTATGCGCTGTTCAGTGGTGTGTCCGGACTGACGGTCAATACCGACGCCATGGGTGTGATTTCCAACAACATCGCCAACTCAAATACGCGTGCCTTTAAAGCGGACCGTGCTGAGTTTGAAGACCTTCTTGCGGTGAACCTGAACGAATTCTCACAGCTCGGTCGTGGTGCTCGTTTGCGCAGTATTACCACAAACTATACGCAGGGTGCGTTGTCGCACACCGGTGGTATTACCGACATGGCGATTCAGGGCGAGGGCTTCTTTGTCATGCGCACGGGCGGCGCTGATGCGGGCGACTCAGGCTCTATGACATATACACGGCAGGGAACATTCCGCTTCGACCGCGACGGTTTTATTACCGACGTTCATGGGCAGAAGTTGCAAGGGTTTCTCGCTGGTAATGACGGAAAACTAGAAACGCGTATGCAGGACTTGATGATCACAACCACGTCGATCACTCCAGTTCCAACCTCTAAAGTCACGATGAACGTTAACCTCGACTTGCGTGAACCTGTGTTGATTGAGCAATTTGATCCGCGCAAGCCGAACGAAACATCGAACTATGCATCAACAGTTACCATCTATGACAACTTTGGTCAGTCGCACCAGGCGACAGTTTATTTCGCAAAGGACAAAGGCGAAGAAAACAGCTGGACCTGGCACGCCTGTATTGACGGCGCAGAGATCAAGGGCGCTCCTCCTTACGACGAGCTCGGCCGCCCCCTGCCCCACGTGGTTGGCGAAGGTAAACTCAAGTTCGACGAAAACGGCAAACCGGTGATGAACTTCCGTTCTAAGGAAGGCAAGCCGAGCTTTATCGACGTGATGGAACAATCGGATGCCCATTCGGTTTCTTTCTCAAACGGCGCGGCTCCACAAAAAATTCAGTTTAACTTTGGTTCGATGGAAGACGAAAACGGTCGCGTTGGAAAGCAAACTTCAACAAGCTTGGCAACCCGCTCTTCAACTCTTTACCACTCGCAGAACGGTTCGGAAGCGGGTTACCTCAAGTCACTTAAAGTTGACCAAGAGGGTAACTTGCGAGCGGTCTATACCAACGGTCTTGAGCGACGCTTGGGCGCTATTGCTTTGGCCACATTCCCCAGCCCGGCGGGCTTGCAAAAAACCGGTCAGAACTGTTACGGCCAAACCTATCGCTCGGGTGAACCTAGCGTGGGTGTGCCACAAACAGGTACGCGTGGTGCGGTGTATTCGGCCTCTTTGGAAGAATCCAACGTCGACCTTGCAAGCCAGTTTGTGGATATGATCACCACCCAGCGTGGCTTCCAGGCAAACTCGAAGACGATTACAACTTCCGACAGCATGCTTGAGGAGATTATCGGCCTCAAGAGGTAATGAAAGGAAATGAGTGAATTCAATTCGCTCTGAATTGAACTCGATTCTTGTTGGTGAATTCAGGTCACGAGAGTCTGCTCTCGCTGGCCTTTTCTCTATTTTTATCGCAATTTTTTCTGCTGCATGGGTTGGCCTACTTGCTGAGACGTTCATTCATTTTTCTGGTCGATGGACGATTCCGGCTCGATTGGTTGCCATCGTGTTTATTGGAACTCGCTGGCGCGCGCTTGGCAACATGATGCACGAGTGTGCTCATGGAATTTTTGTTCGGCGAGCCGAGGACAACACAAGACTCGGCCATTTTTTGGCTGCCATCGATTTCTCGTCATTCCCCGACTATGCAGCGCAGCATTTGACGCACCATGCTTACTTGGGGGATCCGACGCGCGACCAAGATTTCAAATCGCGACGAGTTTTTCTTGCAGGACAAAGCAAATTTAAACAGATCGGTTTTTTGTTTTTATCTTGTATAACTATTCTTCCGGTCATTTGTGTTCTTTTTAGGCCGGTTTTCTGGAGCAAGAAAACTCCTCTCTGGGCGAATTTGCTACGCTGCTTTTTGGCGATTTTTTTAATTTCCTGTCTGTCTATACCCACGCTTCGCAGCACTGGTTTTTTTTATCTGGTGTTACCTTACCTAACAACCTACCAATGGATGAAAATATTTTCTGATGCGTGTGACCATATTTTTCTTTACGCAAAGGAAGCTCCCATCGAAAGAAGCAGGAATCACCTTTTTCCAGGCCGTATTCTGAATAGCCTTTTTTTTCCAAGGAACGATGGCTTTCACCTTCTTCACCACCTGTTCCCTTCGCTACCAACTCAATTTTACCCTCGTGCACACAGCCATTTACTTGCGCATCCTTGGTATGCAAACAAAAAACACAGTATTTTATTCAATAAAAGCTCAACAACTGCAGTTGAAATTGCAGTAAATTCCTAGGGCCACAAAAGATAATCGCTACCAATGGGATCGCGTTGGCGCTCTGAAATATCTTCAGCAAATGCTGCTTCGCCTGCAGACTTAGGCTTGCTGCGCACATCGCTGTAGGTCAGAAAAGTTCGCCGACCGTCGGCCCCCTCGACCCACAAGGTATTAGGCTGACGCTTGTTCACACCAACAATCCTAACCTCTTGGCCTGAGTCCCAATTGTCGCTGCGTTTTTGAGAAATTGTGACGACATCTTCAGGCTCCAAGTCGTGCAACTTGGCCGGAGGAACACGTCGAATCTTTTTGAGCTCACCGTCCGAAGTGCGATAGCTCACGTTGTAAGGCGTCCGGGTAAATTCAACCTTTTCGGCCATAAAAAAACCCCATGCTTTCAAATGGGGTATCGGGAAAAATCTGCCTATCTTGAGAAACTTAAATAATCTCACGACCCGCAATGGTTCCCGCAGTTCTGCTCGAGCATCCACAGGTCCGATTCCCAGCAGATTCGAAGGGTGCACCACAGGCAATACAGCGACGCACTTTGATAACAATCGGAGATAAGCCAGCCAAACGACGCGCGATATTCTTTTGTTCAATGTCTTTCACAACACTGGGCGGCAAGGTCTTGATTTTCAGACCATCCGGGGTTGTAAGGCCACTGGCATCTACCGCTGAACCCGACTCAACGGCCGTTGACCCAGTTGGCGTGGATTCGTTCAAATAAGTCATCGGCTTTCCTCTAAACATAAGACTCCCTCGCTGTCTGACTCTCCTAATCCAGGAGGCCCTCGCCCTCTGTCTGCAAGACGCATGCCGAGTCAGCGGCCGCATCGAGGCTCAAGCCCACTGCAGGCAATTCCTGAGACAAGCCAAAGGCTTAAAAGCTGAAAAGGTGTCAATCGCGTTCTCAAGGTGTAGTCTGAGATGTCGACATGGTGTTTTCTTGCTTTACAGGAACTCAAAGTGTTGAGCACTTGTGTATGGATACTGGAGAGCGACTGACAAATCATTGATCAAAGTCATCAGGGGCAATGATAGTAAACACTCGCAAAATTTATCGCAGCGTTTGGCAAAGCTCATGCCTGGCGGGCTTGGTCAGCATCAATGTGTTGGGCTGCCAATCGACCTGGTGGTCGCCAGGACGGACGAGTCTTGAACAGGAAAATCAAATAAATTCAGTAGACTGGAGCGAACAAACCACCCGAAGTCCGCTGCTCAGCCTGAGCGCAGAAGACTATCAGGGATTGAGTTCTCGGGGTGCTCCGGTGCAGTGGCATCCTATGCTCATGCCGCTGAGAACAGGCCTTTCGCTGACTGATAGAAATTTTGTTTTGGGGACCCCAAATCCACTTGGAGGGGTCGATGGGCTGGTTCCAGAGACCGGGCATTGTCAGCTTCTGTCGACTTCTTCGACACTGCAAAACCAAATTTTGGGGAACGAGGGTGCCGAAAAAACTGAGGTTCGGATTGAACTTCAAGACCAAAACGGCAAACGCAGTGGCGGCCAGGGCGGACAAATGTTCTTCATTCACGAGCCAACTTCACGCTTTGTCAGAGCTATTGGCTTCTGGGATGACGATGGACTTGCCAGCTGCTCGCTTCCCGTGGGTCGTTGGCTTGTCTCAACAGGTTTTGGCGAAGCGCGCACGCACAAATCCTTCACAACAACAGTTCAAAGCGAAAGCAGGGTTTCCATTCGCCAGTTTCCTCGTTCGCGTATCACCATTCGCGCAGGAAAAGACACAGGCATTCAATACGGGGATCTCATGCGGATTGGTCGGCTGCACGCAATGCAGCCCGCACCTCAGTCGGCCGAACAACTTCCTGAGGTGTCACTCCTTGTCCAAGACGATCTCCTTCGCCCGGTCTTGAACCCATCGGAAAATCAAGGTGTCCGCGAATATCTTTTTACCTCACTGCTTATTCAGCGGCCAGAATTTTCTCTTCAATTAGACCCGGGAGAATATGTGATTGGCCTTTGGCGGAATGGGAGTATTCACCGATGTTCGACACGTCTGGAAATTCATCCAAACGAGAACGCAATACTTGCCTGTGATCCAAACATGCTTGCAGAGAGGTTGCCGCAGCAAAAAAATTCAACCTCGCTCGACGCTGATGGAATAGAGGAAAATCTCAAGACCCTGATCTTCGATGGCAGCTTTATGCCCTCGCGCTTCTTAGGGCAAAGCTCATTCCGAGCCTGGATGGCGAAAAGCGGAGTCACGCGTTTTCTCCGTGCTGGACGTTCGGTTGACACGCAACAACAGCAAATTCAATTTCTTTTACAACCTATTTTGCAAGCCTTTTCCTCAGACAACTTTCAACGTCCTGAAGGGCCCTTCATTGGCGATTTCCGCCTCACTCAACGCACAGAAACAGATGAGAAAATGGGCCGTGCAAACTTCGCGCGCCTTCTGGTTGGGCAGTCGGGACTCAATGTCGAGTCGATTCTGAATCGTGTTTTTAGTTCTTCATTTTCGCAATCAATTCCTCTGGCCGGCACCTCGGAGCGCGGGCTCCTTGAGGGGGTCGTACCGCTGACATTCCGAACAACTCTAAAATCAAATTTCACAGCCACATTCCGAACCGAAGGAGCCGAAGCGCTTGCTTCTAATGGTGCTGACATTCAGTGGATTGAACCTAATCCAGCGATTGTTGGAGCACCGTTGAAATTGGGGCCGCAAGGGCGAGTGCGCATTCGACTTGTTGTGCCTCCCGAGGACACCACTGAAAACCTTGGTATGTTCATCAACGGGGAAAGATTCAAGCAATGGAATGTTGGCACAGAGCAAAATAAGCGAAACTATCGCGTTTTAGAGATTGATGAAAAGCTTTCACAAGCCAACGATTTCCTGATTGGATTTGCCGCATGGGGGCAAAGTTATTTACCTGAATTCATGTATGGCGTCAGACAACTTCCTGCTCTTTCATTCACTCGATTGTATTGTGTTGACGTCAATGAAAATGGAATTTGCGATAAACAATAAGGCCGAAAACTATGAAATATACTCACCCAAGTGTTGAAGCTGATGCAAAATGGCGCGAGTCTATTCTTAAAAATGGCGAAAACCCAAAAGCATTGGCGGCTCTCATCGACCACACACTTTTGAAAATGGATGCAACCAGCGAACAGTTTGTGAAAGCGTATCGTGAAGCAATCCAATGCCAGTTTCGCGCCGTCTGCATCCCAGGCTCTGCTATCGAACTTATTTATAATCGTGACGATGCAAATAAAGCTCTCGCTGGAGATTCTCCGTTCATTTGCACCGTTGTCGGCTTTCCTCAAGGCAACAGCAGCTCGCAAGCGAAAGTCCAGGAGACCTCCTCAGCACTCCAGCTTGGTGCCAATGAATTCGACTACGTTCAGAACATCGGCTGGGTGCGCGACGGCCATTGGGAGAAACTGACAAATCAAGCAAAAGACGTGGTTTGTGCTGCACAGGGTCATGTTGTAAAAGTGATTTTGGAAACTTCACTTCTCAATGAACAAGAAATTTATAACTCGGCACTCGCGGCGGCGCGAGGCGGTGTGCACGTCCTCAAAACTTCGACGGGCTTTGGATCACGTGGAGCAAGCACAGATGATTTGAAAGTGCTCGGACAGGTTGTCGCAGAGTTTGAGAAAAGCACTGGTTTGCGCCTGGGAATAAAAGCAAGTGGAGGCATTCGCACCGCTGCAGACGCACTGACAATGATCCGTTTTGGCGCAACCCGCCTGGGCACCTCCGCGGGAGTTGGAATTGTCAATGGGTTATCGAACTCTGCAAACGAGAACTACTAACAAAATTTAAATTATTTGATGAGGCGCTTGCTCTATATGTTTCTTCCGCAAGAAATCATTCGAAATAAAAGAGACAAAAATATTCTCTCCAATGATGAAATCAGCTTTTTCATTGACGCCTTCGCAACTGGACAGATCCCTGATTACCAGATGGCTGCCTTGGCAATGGCCATCGTGCTCAATGGAATGAGCGACGAGGAAACGGCTCATCTTCTCAAGGCGATGATCTTGAGTGGCGACCGGATGGACTGGAGCGCTCTGCGCAAACGCGGAATTCCTTGCGTCGATAAACACTCCACCGGCGGAGTTGGAGACAAAACTTCGCTCGTCATTCTTCCTTTGCTTGTGGCCGACGGCCTTGCAGTGCCGATGGTCGCAGGCCGAGGCTTGGGACACACCGGAGGAACGGTCGACAAGCTCGAGGCCATTCCTGGATTCATGGCGCAACCTGGACCAGAGCAATTTAAAAATTGGTTATTGGCCCGCGGCGGTGCGTTTGGTGCGCAAACTGATCGTTTCGTTCCTGCTGACAAGAAGCTTTATGCTCTGCGCGATGTCACAGCAACCGTAGAAAGCATTCCCCTGATCACGGCGAGCATCATGTCGAAAAAGCTCGCCGAAGATCTCGATGCGCTCGTGCTCGATGTAAAATTCGGGTCGGGAGCTTTTTTGCAATCTTCGGATGCTGCCAGAGAGCTGGCTCGGTCGCTTGTGAATGCCGGAAAGATGGCTGGATGCCGGGTTGAAGCGGCACTTACAAATATGGATGAACCCTTAGGTCGCGCAGCAGGCCATGCCTGTGAGGTGGTTGAATGCCTCGACATTTTACAGGGCGCCGGAGCATTAGACACTCGCGAGCTTTCTCTGCAACTCGCGGCGCGGGCAGCAGTGCTGGGCCATCAAGACACTTCGCAAAATGCTCATGAAAAAGCATACACGCGAATGAAGAATCACTTAAGCAGTGGCCGTGCCCATGAAGTTTTTATCGAGATCGCCGAACAACAAGGCGCGCATGTCTCCGCGCTCGAACGCAGTCATTCAGAGTGGATCGATGCTGGCACTGTTGATTTACCGGTTTTAATTTCGTCCAAGACAAGTCAACGGGTCAAAGCCATAGACACCCGCGCACTTGGCTTGCTGCTGATTGAAATGGGTGCTGGACGAAAGAAAAAAGAAGATGCGGTAGACCATAAAGTTGGAATCGTTGAGATGAAAAAAGTGGGTGAATTGGTTGAGGCCGATGAGCCTGTCTGTTTTTTAAGGCTACGCAAAAACGATGTTCGCGCGGATAAGCTTCAACAGAGTGCCTCTGCCGCCTTCACGATGGTGAATGGTGAAACTTCTGTCGAAAGCAAACCGTTGATTGCAGAGTGGATCATCTAAAAGCTCAACATCCATTGGAACAGATGTTAAGTGTTGTTTGGCTGCAAGCACATTATAAAAGCAGTTAGACCATCACCATCTTGAGATGATCGCCCATCGGGCTCGCAAAAAAGTCTTCTGGGCACGTGCCTTCAAACATCATCAGCCGGGCAGGACGACCCACCTGTAAGACACCATAGCTTGCTTCAATTCCCATCGCAGAAGCAGCATGGCGCGTGACACCATTGAGCACTTCCGACACAGCAAAGCCACCTTTCACTAAGGCGAGAAACGCTGCAAACCAAAGTGAATTCAGCGGCGCGGTCCCTGGATTAAAGTCTGAAGCTATCGCAGCCCGCACACCCGCAGAGCGCAATTTTCGCCCTTCAACATAGGCAAGATTCGAAAAAAAGCTGGTGAGTGGAAGAACCACAGGCACAACACCAAGGCTCTGCAACTTCACAAGATCGTGATCAGTTGCGTATTGAAGGTGATCAACACTCAAAACACGGCCTTTGCTCCGCACACGCGGCTGGGTTTGCTCCACACGTTGCGCAAGAGCAATGGCCGCTTCGCAACCACCGCTGCGGGAAAACTCATCGGCATGGATATGAACATCAAGACCATGTTGAAGCGCAGCAGACAACCAACGATCTGCCTGTTCGCGAGTGAAATAATTGCGCTCGAGAAAAATATCGACGGCAAGAGGTAACACAGATTTAATCTGTGCATATTTCTGCGCGAGAGAAGCAAATTGCGGAAGAGCATCAATGAGCGCTTGGATATAATTGTCGAGACCATGCATTTCTGGAGACGCTGCAAAGCCGTAGCCTGTTTTTGCTTCCCAAGCGACAACACCGCGCGCGAGTGCTTGCTTTGCCCTCTGCAAATAAGAGGTCTTCAGTTCATTAACACTTGCTGCACGAGTGGCGCGCATACTGACAACAATACCGCCGCCACGGGCCGCAACTTCCTCGTAAGACAAACCTTGCGCTTTGAGAACAGTTTCAGTGGCGCGTGACCCAGAAAAGATGGGATGGGTGTGAGAATCGATAAGCCCGGGCATAACCACGCAGCCACGGCCTTGAATAACCCTTCCACCCGACTGATTGCTACCTGCATTGGGTGAAATTGCATTGATGACACCTGACTCAATAACAACATCACATTCCTTTTGTGCCCCAAGCAAAACCTGTGAAGTGCTTTCAACCTCGTTCGGGTTGTCGCAATCCATGGTCAACACGAGTGCATTGCGAATCACAATGCGCTCGTGCTCTTGCGCCGAGATCACCTCAGGAGTTGCCGAAATGGATGTTGGCATATTGAGCTCCTTGCGTGGTTATTTATACCTTGGATAAAAATGAGGCTGTGTCGCCGTTACTTTATCACGACTCATTTGTTCAGCAGCAATTCTGCGCGAAATATCATAGCCCGCATCTGCATGACGGAAAACGCCCATCGCTGGGTCAAAGCTCAAAACACGCTCAAGCCTTTGTGCCGCTTGAGGAGTCCCATCGGCAACAACAACCATTCCAGAGTGTAACGAATAACCCATTCCAACCCCGCCACCATGATGAAAGCTCACCCATGATGCTCCGCTGGCGATATTTCCGAACGCGTTGAGCAACGCCCAATCAGCAACAGCATCGGTGCCATCTTTCATTGCCTCAGTTTCCCGATTCGGCGAAGCAACACTGCCGCAGTCGAGGTGGTCGCGGCCAATCACCACCGGACAACTCAACTCGCCGCTTGCAACCATCTCATTGAGCTTCAACCCCGCACGCGCGCGCTCACCGTAATTGAGCCACAAAATTCGCGCCGGTAGACCTTGCACAGAGACGCGTTTGGGAGCGTGTTCCAACCAACGTTGCACGCCTTCATTGCCTGCAAACATTTCGCGCATCACCACATCGGCCTTGTGGAGATCCTGCGGGTCTCCAGACAAACAGGCAAAGCGGAATGGTCCACGTCCTTCACAAAAAAGCGGACGGATGTACTCGGGAACGAAACCTGGAATATCGAAGGCGTTGGCAACACCCATCTCTTTTGCCATTGCGCGAATGTTGTTGCCGTAATCAAACGTAGGGATTCCTCGTTTCTTCAATTCAAGCAATGCGCGTACGTGAATCGCAATACTCTTCATTGCATCTTCGCGCACTTTTTGCGGATTTGATTTTCGTTCAGCAGCAACTTTTTCCATCGAGTAGCCAACAGGAACATACCCATAAAGCGGATCGTGAGCAGAAGTTTGATCGGTCACCAATGCGGGCGTGAAGTCTGGACGCTTGATGAGCTCGGGAAGTATCTCAGCGGCATTGCCAATGAGAGCAAGACTTTTACTTTCGCCCGCCTGCATATGCCGATGAAGTGCAGAAAGAGCAGAGTCAACCGAGTCGTGAATTTCATCAAGGTAACGTGTGCGCAAGCGCATCTCAGCGCGCGATCTGTCGACCTCAATGCCAAGGAAACAAGCTCCGGTGAGAACTGCAGCTAAAGGCTGCGCGCCGCCCATGCCCCCAAGGCCACTCGAGAACACGAATTTTCCTTTTGCTTGACCATTATAATGCTGGCGAAAGGCTTCGTTGAAGGTTTCATAAGTGCCCTGAACAATGCCCTGGGAGCCGATATAGATCCAACTTCCGGCGGTCATTTGTCCGTACATCATCAGACCTTGCTTCTCGAGAGCATCAAAATGCTCCCAATTCGCCCAACGGCCCACAAGATTACTATTGGCTAAAAGCACACGCGGGGCATCGGCGTGGGTTTTCACGCGGGCAACCGCTGCGCCACTTTGAACAAGCAATGTTTCGTCGGATTCAAGCTCCTGCAATGCTGCGGTGATGCGATCGAAATCGGCCAGACTTCGTGCAGCTTTGCCACGTCCACCATAAACCACCAGCTCTTCGGGGCGCTCGGCAACCTCAGCATCGAGGTTGTTGAGAAGCATGCGCAGAGCAGCCTCCTGCAACCATCCTTTGGTGTTTAACGCGCGACCTGTTGGGGCCGGACGCCCGGGTTGAAACCTGTGCTGAGCTGAAGCCATTGGGATTGTCCTTCCTGCTTGCGGGGAGAGTGGCTTTATGCCAAATCTCCCGCCGATTCCGTGTTCGGTTAAAATGACAAAAAACTTGGAGTTTTGCAGTGAACCCAGTCCGGAAAAGTACAAAGTGGTCTGGACCCAGCGATAACTCTCGAACTTTGCGAACAGATTATTTCATTCCTGCAGACCTGCAAGGGGACTTCGGCGGCGTCTCGAGCGCCCTGTCTGGGGTCCTCACCGAGCAACGCATCGTCCGCTTCGCAGAAGTTGCCGCCCAACGGACCCGCTCGGTGATGCCGGTTTTTGAAAGTACCCACCACAGCCACAACATCAGCGCCGTTCTGCGCACCGCTGATGCGTTTGGCTTCCAAGACGTGAGTTTTGTTTACCATCAAAAGGACATGAAATTCAGGCTCAGCGACAGCGTAGAACGTGGTTCAAGCACATGGCTCACAGCCCGCCGCACCACTTCAATCGATCACTGTGCTGCAACACTCAAAGCGAGCGGCTACAAAATTTTCTTGGTCTCGCTGCCAAACTTCGCGCGCACCTCAGAGCATTATCAACGCCACCTTCTGAGTTTCGCCGCACACGAGATTGGCTCAGATGAATTTCTAAAAACGGTCGGCGATTCACGGATCGCGCTCATCTCAGGAAACGAAAAGTTTGGTATCTCGGAAGACTGGACACGCCATGCCGACGGTTATTTGCATGTTGCTATGAACGGCTTTGTTGAGTCGCTCAACGTTTCTGTCTGCGCAGGAATTTTACTGCACGCACTGCGCTTCCAATGGCTCCCTCGGACACATATTCAAGCGCTTTCAGCTTCAGAGCAGGAACTTCTCGTTGAGCACTGGATCGCCCGTTCGTGTCAGAACGCACGCCAGATCATCGAACAAAAAACTCCACTGCTCATTCCGTGGTTTGAATTTGTTCGGGCAGGTCAGTTCTACGCGCCGTTTGAAAAATGATGGAGTCTGAATTCTACCTGGAGCGCGATTCCATCAGCGTTTTTTGGGATAGAAAAACGAAACCCCGGAATTAATTGAGCACTTGGTTTGCAGAGTTTGGCAACCATCTGAACACAACCGAGTTTCAGCGGGATAAGCAGCATTACGGCTAACAACCACCTCAATATGTCCATGCGTGGCGTTGAATCCGCACACGCCACGATCCCACACGACAATTGTTCCTTCGGGCAAACATGCCCAAGTATTTGGCCGCAGGCGTTCAAAATTTCCAGACTGTGAACTATTTTCGACTCTCACAAAATCAGCCGCAGATTCGGGAGGAACTCCAGCGGCTCGCCATGCACCCGCTCCCTTTGGCATTAAGCCAACATTTTCTATGGCAATTCCGGCAAATTCATAGCAACGTCCGGTGAATCGACCAATGTTGATACGACTCGCCTCCTGCGCGAGCTGTCTGCCTTTTTCGATATCAAGTGTCGTCGGAAATCCACATGGATCTGTGCCTCCAGCCGACGGACTTTGCCGCCAGTGCTCGGCAAATAAATAGCCTTTCTCAAGGCTGCAGCCGGGGATCCTGAGTTGGAGTTCAACATTCCAGTGTTTGTTCAAAACTTTTCCAGGAGGAGCCTTAAGAACAATCTGGGTGTTTTCAGCAATCTCACACTTTTCAGTGGCAGATAACTTCGATGAATCGCCGGTGTTAATTTTGAAATATGTTTTTTGCATGGCCATATAAAGTTGATTCGCTGCGAATTGCCCGAGCGGATTGGCTGTCGGTTCTGGAGCAGCAGGCTTCACAGGCGGCGCAATCTTTTTGATTGGCCCGCTCACTTCACTCTTGCAAGCCGCCACGGCAACAAGAAGAGCCAATGCCCCCTTGCTGATCCGAGCCGGAAATTGCAAAGTTCTTTCACTGCGCATGTTCGCCTCATCCAAATCCGTTGAAGGCTGTTCGGACTTTCAACAGATCCTGACGAGGCAAACCTTGCCGACCATCAACCCGCTGGCGAAAGACTCAACATGTTTCAGGAATCTCTTCGTTATCTTCGTTACGAATCATCGCTTCTAAATGGCTTCCCTTTGGTCGGGTCGAGCTCAAGGCTCTTACCTGTTCTTTTGCCACCTGGGTATTCATCGCAGCGCAGGTACCCAACCATTTGGATGCTCGATGGCTATCTCGGAACAGGCCGCAGCATGATGTCGGAGAGCGGATTTCTTGGCGAATCGCTGGGCACACTGCTTATGCGCTTGCAAAAAACCGAAGTGCTTCCAGAGGCAATTTTTGTTTTTCCGGATCCCACCACGGTGTTGGGCGGAAGCCAGTTTATTGATTCTTCAGTGAATGGCCCTTTCATGCGTCATCTCATTGAAGAACTCGTGCCATTTGTTGATTCTCAGTTCAGCACCGTTGCAAAAGCAGACGGACGCGTTGTGTGTGGACACTCGAGCGGCGGATACGGAGCACTCATGATCTCCATGCTCTCTCCCGGCACATTTGGCTACTGTATCGCCTCCGCTGCCGACAGCGCATTCGAACTGAGCATGGCACAATCCTTTCCAATGGCGGCAATGCGCTTTAAAAAATATGGTGGTGAAGAAGGATTTTTGAAATACTTTTTCGCTCTGCCACGTCCCGACAAATGTTCAAAAGAAGATTTCCATGCACTCATGACACTGGCCATGGCTCAACGAAGAAATTTGGCAAAAGTGGTTGAGTCATGATCCGAGCCAAGTTGTTGAGAAAAATTGGCAAGCGCTCAGTAAATTGCGTTGGCTTCACTTGGACTGCGGTTCGGAAGATGAATTTTGCGCTCAATTTGGACACCGCCGCATTGCCGAGATCTTGCGCGCGAATCGAATCGAGCACACATTGACAGAGTTTCCAGCAGGGCACAGCGGAACCTCGCCGCGTTGGGAATTTCGCTTCACAGAACTCGCACCTTTCTTGCAGAGCTTTTCAGTTCGCTGACTCTGTGAGGAAGTAATCGCCCCCAACCAAAATATCCGGCTGTAAAACCCAAACAAGCGCCCAAAAGGTGCACCCTGTCGGCAACATTCTGCTCAAGGCTCAATGGAAAAAAAAGTATAAGAAGAAAGCCACAGGCGCGCAAAATTCGCTTATTCACCGGATAGCGAAAATCATTCTTGATATAAAGCGCAGCCCACATTCCTGCCATTGCAAAAACGGTTCCTGACAACCCTATTAACTGCGTATTCAATGGATAGGTTAGAATAGCAAAAAAATTCGCCGCTGCTCCCAAAAAAATTGGCACAACAGGGAACGCAAGGAAGCCAAAATAGCCCCACAGAAGCCAGCCTATTCCAACAAAAGGAAGCAGATTATTAACAAGATGCTTTGCATCTGCATGCTGAAACTGTGCAGTGAAAATGCGCCATATTTCGCCGTCAATGAAGGCGGACATGCGACTGACAGACAAGCTCTCCCACAGCCCCATCCACACAGCGTTGGAAATAAAAACAACGCTCAGGGCATAGCAAAGTGCAGAGGCAAAGCTCCACCACGGCAGCGGCTTGAGCAATAACTTTGCAGCTTCACTTTCAGTTTGAGCCGCAGGACGCCAAGCTTCAACACGGAATTCAACGCAATATTCAAAGATATCTTGGTAGGTATTGTCTTTGAGAACAAGACCAACAAGTGCCGCATCGCACGAATCCTGAACCGCTTCAGGATGCCTCGCGGCCATCGCCAACTCCATTGTAACGCAACGCGAAATCGTCGCGGTTGCTGGAATTGCGCAGCGCTTCTTCGTAGTCGACAACCCCGGCTTGGACGAGCTGAATCAGATGATAATCGAAACTCTGCATGCCTTGGTTGACTCCCTGTGCAATGAAATCCCGCACAATGGATGGATGACCACCCTTGATTAGCTTTTCGCGGATCGTTGCAGTGTTAATCATAACCTCTTGCGCCGCCACGCGGCCAGGCCTGTCTTTTCTTTTCACAAGACGTTGGCTCACAACTCCACGCAATGTATCGGCCAGCTGAGCACGAATCACCGCTTCCTTTTCTTGTCCTGTCATACCCAGAATGCGCAAAATCGAATCCGCGGCATCGTTCGTGTGAATGGTGCTCAACACCAAATGGCCAGTTTCGGCTGCTTGCAGTGCAACTTCAGTTGTCTCGGCATCACGCAGCTCGCCCACCAAAATGACATCAGGCGCTTGCCGCAACGCACTCTTTAGTGCGGCGGCATACGAGCGGGTGTCGAGACCAAGCTCACGCTGGTTGAACAACGATTTTTTGTCATGGTGGATAAATTCAATAGGATCTTCAATGGTAATGATATGCGAGGTGCGAGTGCTGTTAATGTAGTCGAGCATTGCAGCGAGCGTGGTTGATTTACCCGAGCCCGTCGCACCGGTGACGAGAATAAGTCCACGTTTGTGATCGACAAGATTCCTGACGTTGCGGTTCATTTCCAACTTTTCAAAAGACGGAACTTCGTTGGGAATGAGCCGTGCAACCAGCCCCAGCTCACCGCGCTGGTGAAAAATATTCACACGCACGCGACCGCTGCGCAGACTCTGATAACTGAAATCAACATCATGCATATCATCCAGACGTTCGCACAGCATCGGTGTGAGAATAACGGACGCTAAAATCTCGATAAAACTCGATTCCAAACGCGGACCATTGCGACTTGGGTAAAGTTCTCCATTCCAGCGAAACATCGGAACTTGACCTTGCTTTAAAAGGAGGTCACTTGCTCCACCCTTGCTCGCGCTCCCTAGCAGCGTCTCGAACAACTCCATTGCTGCGCGCTTTTCTGTGGGTGATGCAGTTGAACGAACTGCCTTTCGCTCGTTCAAAAGGAGAATTGACGACTGCGACGTCTGCGACATCATTGGCTGCTGAACATCTGCTTGGCGAACGTCTGCGGGCCGAACGTCTGCGGGCCGAATATCTGCTATCGCACTTCTCTCATGAATCGGTGGCGATGTTTGAGTGCTCGGTGATTCAAATTCAGGGACCAGCGGTTTCGGTTGCGCAACTTGCGCGGGCTGTGAAGCGGGAGAGGTGATCAGCGGACTTATTTTCTGCGCAGTTTCTTCTTCTTGAAATGAATTTGGCGCTTTTGCTTTTGTCTCTTGGACGTCTCTCACACGAACCACTTGGGCTGGTTGTGACTGAGTTTGTTTGGGCTTCGCAGGAGTTTTCTCATCGAAGACAAGATCATCGTCCATTTGGCTTAGCTCGATGCCAGGCATTTGGCGCCCCTCCTCAACCTCAAGATGTTCGGAGAAAATTTGGATTTCTGAAGGGGTCATCAACTTTTTTTACAAAGCTCCGATAAACCCTCAGATTTAGAGGAGACATCCCATGGCCAATACAACGAGCCCATTTGGGCTGCGTGAAGAAGATCTTATTGCCATTCCGGTTGAAGCACTCAAACCAAACACTCCCATCAATTTCGACCTGTACGCGTCTGTCGGTGGTAGCAAAGGCCCGAATCCTCGGCCCAGCGACATCGTCTTGTTTGCAAGTGCCCCTTCGAACTGGAACAACACAGAACCCGCAGTACTCAAAAAGTGCGGAATTTCATCTTTCTTTATTCGACAAGCCGACCATGCACGCTACAAATCGTATTTGGCGTTCAACAGCGCCCAGCGGAGCGTGGATCGCAATGGCACACCAGAGTTCCGCATTTCGCAAATTCAAGACATCGGATCGCATCTCATGGAAGTTTGCTTCCATACGGGGATGGATCATTTGGTCCTTGATCGATTACAGACTGTTGCTGACGATATTGTGACGTGTCTCGAAGATGATCCACGCGCTGTGCGACATATTCAAAACCTTGTGGATCACGACATGTACACGTATTTTCACTCGACGGGGGTGGGAATTCTTTCGGTTGCGATGGCAAAGGCGATGGGCGAAAACAATGCCGAAGTCTTGCGTGGCTTCGCCTTGGGTGGGCTCCTCCACGATATTGGTAAACGGCTCACACCTTTGCATGTTCTCAATAAATCGGGACCTCTCTTGGATTCCGAATGGGAATTAATGAAACGCCATCCGGAAGATGGCTTCGAAGCTGTAAAGAATCTTGAAGTTCCGCAGATGGTGCGCGACATCATTCTTTACCATCACGAAAAGCGCGACGGCAGCGGGTATCCACACCGACTGACAGCAGATAAAATTCCATTGCCTGCGCAGCTTGTGAGCATTGCCGATATTTTTAATGCATTAACAACGACCCGCAGCTATCATAAAAAACGATCACGCTTTGAAGCTCTCATGTTGATGAAGCATGACATGAACGGAAAATTGTGGAGCGATGGATTCAAGGCGCTCATCGCTGCGCTCACCGATGGAGAAAACAAAGACAGTGAAGAACTGCGCGCTATTTGTGTTTAATTAATCGCTTTCTGGAGCAGATCTTTTTTCACCCAAAAGGGTGTCGATTGGTGTGTCGACACTCTTTTTTTTGTTGCATTCAGCGCAACACGGAACAACATTGCCTGCCGTGGTGGTGCCGCCACGGGCAATGGGAACAATGTGATCCATGGTTAACTGCTTAAAAGTGAATTTACGCCCGCAATAATGACACAAACCACTCGCGGTTTTCTGCTGCCACCAGCGACTCTTTTTTGCCTCGCGGGCCTTGGCACGCTCGCGACGAATGTGTTCTTCATCTGCAAATAGGTATGAGTTGAGTTCCATAGGCAGCACATGCCTTACTGTTTCGTGAGGCGGGACGCAATGGTCATGCTCAATTTCTCTGGAAACAGCCGCGTCGCGAGGGCAAGTGCTTTGTTGGAAGCACCAAGAACAATCCGAGCTTCCCCTCGCGCAACACCATCAAGGGCCTCGCTCACCGCGCTCGACACCTTCATCATGCCTATTTTCAGCTTGTCAGCGCTGCCGGCCACTTCAAAAAACTCGGTTTCGGTTGGGCCCGGACACACGGCGCACGCACGTACTCCAGTGCCTTTGAGCTCATGTGCAAGCGCCTCTGTAAAATCGCGAACAAACTTTTTTGAGGCGGCATAAACTGCGAAATTGGGTATGGCAATAAAAGAAGCTGTTGAAGCTATATTTACAATCGTCCCAAACCCCTTCCGACGAAACACAGGAACAGCGTAATAAGTGAGCTCGACAAGTGCTTTTATATTCAATTCGATCTGCCCAAGTTGGAACTCCATAGGGATTTCGGTAAAGCCACCGAGCTTGCCAAAGCCAGCATTGTTGATCAGCAGATCAACTCCCGTGCTTTCAATCACAGTTTTCAAACGCGCACGCTC
Source organism: bacterium (assembly GCA_009918675.1). Taxonomy (GTDB): domain Bacteria; phylum Bdellovibrionota_B; class Oligoflexia; order Silvanigrellales; family Silvanigrellaceae; genus RFOM01. The sequence goes on along the minus strand of RGDM01000008.1, from coordinate 66,635 downwards.
CGTCGGATTCTCTAGATCGCAGCTGATGGTTTCGGCTGCCACACCAAGCTTGCGGATCTCTGCGGCGAGCTCTTTAAGCTTTTCTTCGCGTCGTGCAACAAGCACCACGTCGGTCCCTTGCTTGGCGAGCTGCAGAGCAAATTCACGACCAAAGCCGGCAGAAGCGCCAGTGATAAGTGCCTTTTTATGGTTCGCAAATGACATAAGCAGCATCTCCCGAGCGGCAACACACACAGTCAGTTAAAGCACTATTGTTCTTTGAATCGAAGGCAGACATCAAGACTCACAGCCAAAAAAAAGGCGGCCGGAAAGGCCGCCTTTTTTTTGGAGCGCCCCAATCGGGGCACCAGCTCTCAGAACTTGTAGAATAGCTTGAGAGTGACAACATCTGCATCAAATGCGCTGCCAACGTTGCGGCTGCGCGCAGCAAAGACGTGATCGTAATCGAGTTGAACTGGCAATTGCAGTTTCAGACCATCCAGGCTCAAGCCTGCCTGTGCCGAACGGCCGATTGAACCGGCTGTCTCAACGTCACCGAGTTTCACCGTAGACTCGTTATTCCATCCGTAGCGCGCATTCAGAATCAGAAAATTAGCACTTGGGACCCAGGTTCCTGGAGCGAGCACTAGTTTCGCATAACCCAGTTGACGCACGCCCTTGCGCTCGAGATCGAGTTCTTTGCCTTTATTCGCTTCCGCATAATTCCAAGCCTTGCCTTTGGCCAGCATCAATTCGCTCTGGTTTTCAACCTGCAACTGAACACCGTTAATCACTTCGTAATCTGCATTTAAGCGAATAGCTCCGTCCATGGTTCCGCGACCCACGGGCGTTTCGCCATTTTTCGTGGCTTCTGTGTACTTACTCGAATTCAAACGTACACCTGCACCAATGGATGTATAAAAAGGGATTCCTTCAAACCAAGGTGAATCGACTGTTGATAATGCGTACTTCGCACCAACTTCGATATCACCAAGACCTTTTTGGAATTTTTGATTGGCGACTTCAGTCTTTGCATACGACAAAAGTCCTGCTGCCAATTGTTGATACTGAGGAAGTGAAGGGTTTTGCGCAATTGTCTTAAGACTCGCAGCAATTGTATCTGCAGCCGTTTTTATCGGCGATCCCTTCTTAATCGTTGTCAAACTAGCAAATGCAGGTACCAGAACGATATCGTCAGGAGCAGTTGCGTTGCTCGTATACGCTGCACCTAGACCGTGTTTGATTTCCTCAATTTTATCGTCGAGCAAATCGTTGATACCAACTTTTGAGAAATTCTCATCGCTCTTCACTGAAACTTTGCCGTCCATGCGATATGGCATCAGAAATTGCGCTGAGATTTTATCGGTAATGCCGTATTCCAACACTGCGGTAGAGGCGTTAATTTTCACTTCCAAACCGTTTTCAACTTTGTTACCTTGTGAGTCGTAGCCTTTGGTTGAGTTTGCGCCAGCATAAACAGCACGGAAGCGCAGTACTTTCTCAGGCAACACAGCAGACTCAGGAATGATCAAGCTCTTGCGCGCACCAGCGAGTTCGGAAGAATCTTTTGGCTGGCTTGCCATCGCGTCTGTTGCCATCGCCTTCACTTCGCCCATGCTTGGGGTTGTTGCAGGTGCTGGAGCCGGGGTTGCTGCAGGAGCTGTTGTGGCAGCTTCAGCCTTCTTTGTTGCGTCATGAGCAGCGTCTTTCGCAGCGGCTTTTGCGTCGGTGGCATGAGATTTCGCTGTGTGACCAACATCGCTTGCTTTTGCCTTGGCATCCGCCGCAGTTGCAGCAGCTCCCGATTTAATTGCATTCACAGCACTCTTCGCATCAGCACCATAGGCGACAGCAGCATTTGCAACAGCCATTGTTGCAACAACGTGAAACACAGACTTCATGACGACTCCTTTAAAAAACCATCCTTTTTTCAGATGCCTAGCCAAGCTAACATACGATTAAAATGTGTCAATTTCAAAACACTCGAAAAAAATTGACACCTGCGGAAATTCCATTTGCTTGCAGATTTTTAGACAGTTTTTTGTCTACCGTACTGGTGACATCAATGAGCAACGATATGCTGTTGTTGACTCAGCGTCTTATTTATTTAGAAACCGCAAAGTGCCGCTGCCAATGCATCAGGAGTTGTCATGGCCATGTTCAAATCCGCAACACCAATTGCAGTCAGCCTCCTCTGCGCAGTGAACGCATCGGCGTGTAAAAAGAATTCACTGCCCGAGACACAGGTTCAACAAGCTCTTTCAGGTGACGTGATTCAATGCGACGTCATTGTGGTGGGAGGAACAACAGCAGCATATGCAACCGCTGTCACTGCAGCCGACAACATGCAATCCGGTGAAGTGGTCTGCCTCACTGAACCAACCGATTGGATTGGTGGACAGCTCACAAGCAGCGGAGTTCCAGCAGTTGATTTCCCCCACCATGAAGCCGAGATCGAAGGCCTTGGCAAGGTTAAACTCTCGGATGCTGGACGGCAGATGAGTGCGCAAAACAAATGGTTTGGCGCCTGGATGAGCCAACTGGGGCCAATTTCAAATGGCGCGATTGCATTTCCTGCGACCCCCACGTGTTGGGTTTCGGTGCGTTGTTTTCCACCGACATCAATCATCGGAAGCATCAATTCACTCGCAGCAACTTACGAAAGCAGCGGACGACTGCGGATTCTCCGCAACACGGTTGTCAAATCCGTCACCGCTGTTGATAGCCGAATTTCAACTGTCACAGTGATTCAACGCCGTGCCATTGGAAAGGTTCCTGAGAGACTGTCTGAACAAGTCAAAGATTGGTACGATCCCGAGAACTCAGCCACATTCAAAAAGACAGTTTATACACTGACGGGTCCGAAGAAGTCTGTGAGCGGAGGAAAGGCGTATTTCCCGGTTGTGGTCGACGCAACCGAATGGGGCGAGCTGCTTGTTTTAAGTGGTTCTTCGTATCTGCAGGGAATGGAACGCAATGACGATGCCCCCGTTGGGCAAGGAACACAGGAAACCTGCGGCCAAGCGATTGTTTATCCGATGACGCTTCGACTCAATGAAACGCCTGTGCCCGACTCCGCATTGGCGGGTGGTCGCTGGGCGAGTGAGATCCGTCCGCAGATTGAAGCATATAAGAAGAGCTTGGTGAGCCGTGGCTTACTTGCACAAGGAAGCTCACTCTACAGCATTGCAACCAACTCGCGTGCCTTTACATTTGATGAAGTGTGGTTGTATCGGCGTATTGTGGTGGGCCCCGTGGAACGCAAAGAAAAAGTTTATGGCTTTTTCCCATCCGCTCAGATTGGCGACATCTCGAATCAAAACTGGGAGCTTGGCAACGATTATCCCTACCGCTATCTCTTTCTGCCGTTCGACAAAGCGCGCGCGCAGTCGAAAGACAATTGGCAAGGCGGCATTGACATCGCTGCTCTGGCCGAGGCCGAACTCCAAGCTCTGGGTTGGGTCGACCATCTCCGCGACAATGCCAAAGTGACCTGGAATGGCTCGGCACGTGATATTGGTCCACATATCGTTCTCTCCGAATCACTTGGTGCACCTTTTGGCTTGAGTAAAGTTCCATACATCCGCGATACACGTCGCAGTATTGGCTTTAATTTCGATGGGAATCCATACGTTCTGCGCTATGGCGAGATCTTCAAAGGCACGCAATTCGACGACAGCATCGGTATCGGTGCTTACGCTGCCGATCGACACCCAAGCCGCAATCCGAACGTCAATGGAGAACGTTGCGCAACCGCGAGCAGTGCACCTGGTTATTCGCCATTTCCAAAGCCATTTACAATTCCTTTGCGCGCGCTCACACATGCAAAAATTGAAAACCTACTGGTTGCAGGCAAAACCATGGCGCAGACATTTCACACCAATTCGGCAACACGCTTGCATCCAATCGAATTTGCCTCCGGCACCGGAGCAGGCGCATTGGCAAGCGTTATGGCACAAGCACAAGTCAGCTCACATTTTGTTGTGAAAAGTCAGAAGCACATTGGCATCATTCAGGAGCGGGTGAAGAAGTATCAGCCGATTGCCTGGAGTCAGGAGATGCTGAAAGCGGGTGTTGTAAAACCAGTTGTGGATCCTGAGCGCACTCCCGCCGACAAGCCCAGCGAACAAAGCAAATTCTAAGGAACACCACCGTCAGATCCGTGCGCCATATCCACACTTAATCTCATTCGATATGACTTAGGGGGAGCGGCGCGCAGGTTGGCAAAATCGGAAATGACAAGGCCATTGATTTTATCGCGCAGGCAGGTTGCCACTGCTGGTTCTTTGTCTTGACCATCCAATAGGCCATTGACCGTGAATCCGGGTTTCTTCACGTCAATCTTAACGTCGAAGCGAAAAGATAATCCCTTTGGGTCGCCCTGTACTTGAGCGCGGCAAGTTTGCAGGTAGGGCGCAAGCGCCTGCGATGCGCGCGACACCAAATCAAGTGCGCCCCAACCGAACATGTCTTTGGATTTGCTCCCTGATAGATCTTCAATCTCGCCCAAAAAAGTTACAAACCCAAGGGCCTCACTGTTTTCCAGTGAACTTGCACGGAGTGCGACTTGAGAGCGGGTTAATGGTGTCGAGAAAAACGGAAACAAGGCGCCAGCTGAAACACAAAGCAAAGAAAAAATGAGAAGCCAATTCTCAAGAGTTGTTGAGACATCTCTTCCCACCTGTACGAGCGAATGAAACTCCTTGGGCAGAGAAACGTCATCAGCATCTCGCTGCCATGCCGCAGCTCTCGCGCGTACAAGAATTTCGTTGTCAATCGCCATCGGCGCATTCCCCGCGATTTCAAACCACCGCGAGGAAGAGCACCTAAAAAAGAAGCTCAAACACCCAAGCCTTAGTTGATTGGGTCCTCGCTGTTGAACGTATCGTCAATCTTGAACTTGGGAATAGGGAAATCAGGTGTCAGATTTTCCTTGCCTGGGTTTGCCTGAGGATTGGGGACGGCATTTTTTGCCATATCGCCCGAAGCGGGGGTTGGCGCAGGTGCTGAATTATTCGCTGGTGGTGAGTCTCTTCCTGGCAAAGGAGGTTGCCCTAGCGCCACTGGGGCTTGCGGTTTTAACGAAGATTCTTTGACACGGGCAATGTAAGGGGCCACCCGACGGGTCGGACTAAACACTCCATCGCCGTACTTTCCGCTCAGCGCCACTCGAAAGAAGGCGTTTGCACTCGCAGCATAATCGTCGATGACAGAATTCAAATCCGCTCGGGAGTCATCACTTCCGTCTGATTCATCGTTAGAAGCCGAGGCCCCATGCACCTGAACGGTAAGGCGTTGCACGTCGCTGCCATAATCGAAAGGAATCTCGTTGAGCTTCTTTTCAACCATCGGCTGCCAAACTAATTTTTCAGCAAATCGCTGCTCTCGGATCAGTGTTTGCGCGATCTCAATCCAGGCCGGCAAGGCACCGGTTCCTCCCGCAACTTTGAAACTGCGCCGGCGCATGGGTTCGTTCGTATCGTAGCCAACATAGGCCGCAACCGTGAATGCGTTCTCGGGTGACAATGTCTTTGTTCCAGCGTCTTTTGGATATGGAAGAAAACCAACGTATGTCGCGTTCACATAGTCGTTCGTTGTTCCGGTTTTTCCAAAAATAGGAATACGCAAACCCGCCTTCTCCAAAAGCGCGTCCTCTTGCGGATTTTTTGAGCGCAGAATGACTGTTCGATTTGCCGCCCGTGCGGTTCCGTTGGTCACTGTCCCGCGCAGAACACTTAGCATTGGCGCGGAGAAAAACTGATCAACCAGTTGATGCTCTTGCTCTTCAGCTTCCCAAAGCAAATTTCCCTGTTCATCTTCGATGCGCTTTATAATTAACAACTGGTTTTCTTGATCCGTATTGAAGAATCGATAGGTTTTGCCTTGAAGAATCGTCTGATACGCCAGGCTCAATTCAGCCAATGTGACAACATTGGCTCCCAACGGGAACGATGGAACCCACTGAACTTCACTTTCAATTCCCATTTGCTTGGTCATTTTTTGCGCATAGATCATCCCAAGCGAATAGCGGAAATCATCGTGCCAGAACAACTTTTCCATTGCTGGTGCATCAGCAATCGTTTTGTATTTTGCATCAATCTGTTCTTTGAGCTCGGCAACCAGACTCATAGGTAGAACCCCGTCAAGCAAAACCGACTCTTCAGAAAAGAGCGATGGATTTGCTTCTGCCAGGCTCACAACTTCTTCGGCGCGCAGAACTCGCGCTTGAGGAGTCTGCAATAGAGGGGTCACTGTGCCGATCTGGAACGGATCGCCCTGCTGAAAGACAATTGCATTCTCAACTGCATAGAATGGTGCAAGTGCGGCGAGATCTTCTTTGCTCAAGAGTGCTTTTGATTGTGCAAGCGACTTCGCCCGCGCCACCGCCGCGCGTGCTTCTTCACGAAGAGCTTGCCAACGGAGAAAATTATTCTTCAAAACCTGCAGGCGAATCTGCCGTTCTTTTTCAGGCATCGCCTTGGGTTTGCTGGCAGCCACACGAGCGCTTTCTGCCTCAAAGCCGTTGCCGTAGTTCATCGACTTCACCAAGAAACGCAGGCGTCGGTCGTGCGAAACTGCGACGTCGTCGAGCAGCTCACCTTTGATGGCACCAAACAGGCCCGCACGCAGATTAGCTTCAACCAACCTCACGTTGTATTTCGATGCCAAACGGCTCGCAGCTTCACTTTCATTTTCACCAGAGCTGGCAAGCTCCAATTGAACAAGGAGGTCTTTAAACTGTGAGAAGGTGAGGTGATCGAGCAAATGGGCAAGAAGCCAAACGCTGGCCAAGTTCTCTGATTTTGCTCCGGCACCAGCAAAAGTGGTTTCCAACGTTTCAGGCGAATGGTCGGGCCGAGGATAATAAAATTGACCTTGCCAGGTATAGACATTGCGAGTGTTTAAGAGAGGCTCAAGGATATGCCATCCAAGCTGAATCGCAGGATAGTAGGTCAACGTTTTAAAGGTACTTCCTGGCTGGCGCTTGGCAAAAACAGCGCGGTTGTACTCGTGCGGCGCATAGCCACCAACCATGGCAACAACTCGACCTTTATCAAGAACAATAGCACCACCCTGGACCCGCGGCTGGCGTTCAAGATCACAGATCAACCGTCCATCAGGACGCTGTTCGCGAATACTTGCCAAAACATACTCACCGACATTCAACTGCTGAAGGAGTGCCGCTTTCGACTTGTCTAGCCCACGGTAAATTGCTTGATCGGTAATTTTCGCAACTCGGTCGATAGCCTCTGAAGGCACGAAACACTCGGGAATACCGAAACCAAGAGTTGCAGTTTCCTTGCCCTTTTCTTTCGAAATTTGCAATATTTTTCCAACATAGAAGCCGTGAATTTCAGGGCGCTGAATGGAGATGAAATTCTGTTGCGAAGATTTTTCAAATCCCGTCAGAATCATTTCCAAACGACTTAGGTTCTGCCGCACACCATAAAGAGCACCTTGCTGCACGCTCTGGTCGAGTGTTGTGGTAATTCGCAGGCCCATCGAACCAACTTCTTCTGCACTTTCCGCATTCAAAGCCGAAAGCACTTCTTTACGGCCCAACTGCCTTTGCACAAGTTCAGTGATGAACAATTCATTGAATTGGAATTTACCCTGCTTAAATGGAACTTCTTCTTTCGCAGCCGCATCGAATTCGGCTTGGGTAATAAATTTATTCTCAAGCATGCGACGCAAAACGTAGTTCTTGCGCACCTTGGCATCGGCTTTGGCACGGTTCTGTGCTGCGAGGGCGCGCTTGGTAAAGGGGTTATACCGCTCTGGGCCTTTCACGCTACCTGAAATAAATGCAGCCTCAGTGAGGGTTAAATCAATCACTTCTTTGTCAAAATAGTATTTGGCAGCAACACCCACACCCCGACCATTGCCGGTGACATGAAATTGATTGAGGTAAAATTCAAGAATTTCATCTTTGCTAAAGCGCCGCTCCATTTTGAAGGCATTGATAGCTTCTTCAAACTTAGCCTTCATGTTGGTCACGGGTCGGCCATAGAGATTCTTGACTGTTTGTTGGGTGATTGTCGACGCGCCTTCGCGACGCCCCATAACTAGATTACGAAATACAGCGCGTGCGGTGCTGATAAAGTTGACTCCGCGGTGATTGTAAAAGGTGTCGTCTTCGGCCGCAATCACGCCCTGTTGAATCACTTTGGGGATATCTTTAAGACGCACATATTGCCGATGCTCAGAGCCAAAAAGGCTACCCAATTGGGTTGTGCCATCGCTGTAGTACAGCATCGACTCTTTAGAAAGAATTTCGAGAATCCGCTCTTTTTTAAGATGATCGTAGTTGCCACTGAGCACTTCGAAAAAAGCAAATCCACCTAATGCCGCTGGTGGTGCAATGATACAACAGCCCAGTGCAACCAAGCCGACGATCACTTTATTCATGGCAGTTTCAACTCCAAAGAAACGGGGCAGTGGTCTGAACCCTTCACAGCGGGAAAGATCCGCGCTGCTATGACATTCTCCCTTAACCCTGGCGTGATGAAATGATAATCGAGGCGCCACCCAATGTTCCGCTCGCGGATGCCAGGGCGTTGACTCCACCAGGTGTAGTGCCCCCCCCCAGACTCAAAAATGCGAAATGTGTCGACGTAACCTGCTTCGATAAACGCTGTCATCCATGCGCGCTCTTCCGGAAGATAACCCGCATTCTTTTCGTTCTGTTTCGGATTTGCGAGGTCGAGTGGAGTGTGGGCAATGTTGAAGTCGCCACCAAGAACAACCTCGAAGCCAGCTTTCTGCTTTGCGTCCAAAAATTGAAGTATTTTTCGACAATATTCGAGCTTGAAGGGCAAGCGGAGGGTGTCGCGCTGTGAGTTTGGAAAATAGGCAGAGGCAATCAAAATATTTTCATAGCTCAAGGCCAAAAAGCGCCCTTCACTGTCGAATTGTGGCTCGCCCAAACCTTGAATCACGGCCGATTCGGCAATTGGAAGTCGAGTGTAAATGGCAACACCACTGTATCCCTTCTTCACCGCTGGCTGCCAAAACGATTTGTAACCGAGCGGTGTGAGCCAATCAGTTGGCAGATCTTCCAACGAGCAGCGGACTTCTTGTAGCAGTAGAACATCAGGCATTTCCGACTCAAGCCAAGTGAAAAAGCCGTTTTTAACCGCGGCCCGAATTCCGTTCAAATTCCATGAGAAAATTCTAAGCTTCTTCAATTTCCAAGATCCTCAAAGTCTTGTGCCAATTCCTTGCTGACTGTGCTCAGAACCTCTGTAAAAAGACTCGGTGTCCAGACATTAAAATGTCTTTCAAGCTTTCCAACTTTGGTGCTGACATGTGTCAGTGCTTCAAAAAAATTTCCGCGAAGAGTTAGGCTCGTTGAGTACTTCACTCTCCCTCCCTCAATCACTTTCGCGCCATCGGCATCGAGTGCAAACTGCCCTGTTTGCGAGTCGACCGACATACCGGTGAGATTCTGAATTTGAACATAAGCCAACATCCGCAAATCAGGCAGAGCGGGCTTATCGATGCGAATAAAGAGATTGGTATGGGTGGTTGTCGATGCACTTTCCGCATGTCCGGTTAAATGAAAACGTCCTTTCCATTCCGGATGCAGGCTTTCAACTTCAGCGAGCAAAGATGAGGTCATCAGGGGATGAATTAAACTTCCAGATTTCATCATTTTCACTGGCTGAGTTGGAGTCCCTTCAAAATCAAAAACCGAGGAAAATGGTGATTGCTCAAGATGCGGGTTGTCTTCGATGGTGACTCCCGGCAAAACAACACTATCCAGTGCCGCGAGCTCCCAAGCACCTGTTTTGTCGATCAACGCCCGAGTTTCAAGATTCGGAAGGACAAGCATTTCAAAAAGGTCACCCACCGCCTTGTGGGTCAACAAGACAGGCAATTGGTGGCTAGAATCAAGCGCCTTTACCGCGGATCGGGTGATATTTTTTGCTGCTTCATCAACAACCGCCTTCACTTCCTCGGAAGACGGCAAGGTACCAAAAAGATCTGAATGCCCCTCACTCGAATCTTCGAGCGAGAACGAGCACATAATTGAGCACGCCGCGGAATGCTCGCGGGCTGAGTTACCCACAGAATCAAAATACCTGCGCTCACTGCGCGAGATAGAAACATTGACTTCACGATTCATCAGCAACGGATGCTTCACTTGTTCCGCAAAAGAGTCTGTTTGCTCAAGCAATTGGCGCATGACCTGGCCGGCAGAGTTGCTTTCAAAACAGCGCAGAAGCTCTGCGGATGACATTACAATTTTGGGGTATTCACTTTGCCTTTGCAGCTGAATACGATGCTCCAACTCGACCGACTGAGCCAGTGAAAACTCCATCAGCATCACAAAAAGTGGCATCGACAACGCTTCGAGACTGAAGCCAACCCCACGGCCACCCGGAAGCACCAACGACACCTCAATGTGAATCGGAGTATTCACCTGCATCGGTGCTTTGGTGTGCCGCAAACCATTTATCAGAGTTGCCGCATGCACAACCCGCCTCACAGCGGTGCAAACAAAACCTTCAAGCACTCCCGAGCTGACACAATTCTCCATGTGCGAGCGAATGGCATGAATGAATTGTTCTAGCGCATCCCTGCTGTGCGAAATCACCATGATCATTCCTCTCCGCTTTCGCCCGTGCCAATCACCCGCACTTTGGGATTCGGCTTGAAAACCATAAATGCAGGACCGCCATCGGATGTCAGAACACCTTGGCCATCTTTTCCGCACGTCCCAATACTTCGGCAAAGTGTTGGTCCGAAGGCATCAACTGCAGATCGAAAGCACTCGGTCGCAATTCCAGTGAAGTTCGCTTCACGCATGAGCCTTGGTGAGGTTCCTTTTTTCAGCAACATAACCCTGGCAACATCAGCTCTAAATTCAAGATTAGAGCAGCTTGCCGTGCCGCCCTTCCAGCCACTCAATAAGAGCACACCCTTTTCACCTTCAAGATAACCATGAGCTTCAAGCGCTTTTTGAATATCATTCGGGGAAAGGTCGTCCCACTGCGATTGACCAGCTGAAACGTCGAGCTGTTTTGAATTTTCAGGACACACCCAAATACTCGTCATGCGATTGAGCGAAGGGTATTGCAACGACTGAATGCGCGCGCAGCCATCGGGTGTTTTCTGCGCTTGAAGTGCGGTGTGGCGCGTATGAATGGCATCCACCAAACGACCGTTGCGCACGAGGGTTTTTCGACGCGGCAGAACCCCCTCAGCATCAACGGGCAGATAGCCACAGTTATCCAATGATCCATCAATGAGAATGTCCATCCAATCAGGCCCAACGTGAAGATCTTTCATCACACCAGACTCACCGAAACCCGAGGCACGGGTTTGAATCAGATCGCCTTCCGCTGCATGGCCAATGGCCTCATGCAGGATCAAACCCAACAGGTCAGCATCCGCCGCAAGATAGTCGTACTCTGGTTCTTCTGGCACCAAAGAGGCGGCGAGCAAATCCAACGCTTGCTTTTTCACTTTGCTAAAGTGGTGCTCAAGGGCTGAAGAAAGATCCTCTGAGGCTGGCATTTTATTTTGCAAATAGCGCGCGTATGCAGTGCGTTTTTCTTCACCTTCCGAGCAGGTGGCATTGGTTGAAACTCGGCACACCTGATTCACAAATGTCTGCTGAGCGCTATCGAGAAAATACTGCCAGCGGTATTCAGCAGACATATTCAGCCGCGATTTCAGGGAGTGAATCCGAGAATCCGAGGGAGCTTTGTGCTGCATCTGAATCAAGGCACTTGTGCTTTGAAAATGTTTTGCAAACTTGACCGCCTGCCAAGGATGCTGGCCCACGTGAGCAATCAACTGATCGCGGGCTGCGAGCAAGCGCTGCTCACGCTCTGAGGGCGAGCATTCGGCAACCTGGTGCCAAGCCGCATCCAACGCCGAACGAATGGAGTGCAAGAGATTCATGCTTGTGTCTGGAGTGCCGGTGATCAGGCCTGTGCCGCCCGAAACAATTGCGCGAATATGAAAGGAACTCGAAGCAGAAACTTCGGGTGGTGCTTCGTCGCGGCCATTTGACAAAGCACGCGATGCGGCTTCACGTGCTCCCAAAAGTACTGAAACATCTTCAACAGAAGCTTCAGGATGATCGAGCAAAAATCCGGCAACAGCGGTTTCCACCGCTCTTGCCCACACCTTCGCAGGGTGCGCGCTCGGAGATGCTTCATAGGGCAGCAGGAATGTTGGACTCAAGACATCTGGGTGCAGCGGTTGCAAGGCGGAGTCGTTGTGCAAACACATTTGCTCGGCGGTGGACAACAAATGCTTGCGGTATTTGCTCAATGTTTGCTGCGCAAGCTCAGCGCTTGCGCAGGCCACTGCACTCCCCATACGAAAGCGTTGCGATCCGCTGTGACCATGCAAAGTGGTGAACACGGCTCCCGGAGTTTCATCAAATAGAACTTGCAAAGCAGCGACATCATAGGGAGCTATCTGCGGATCGATCATGACATCAATGCCACCACAAAGAATACGCGTATAGCCATAGGCATCGCTATAGGTGCGGCATTCATAGGTGTCTTGCATGAGCACTTGGTGGAAGGATTCTATTCCTCGATAGGCAAATGTTTTTGGTGTTGAATATGAAACAATGGATTCACTCAACAGATTTGTTGAGCGCGGTGCGCACACCTGCCAGCGTTGCTCGTTGTTTGTTGCACTGAGCTGAGAAAAATGTCCCAAACGTGCACCGTGCCCTTGGCTTGCAATAAAAATTTCATCAAGACCAGGCAATGCGACGACGCCCAACACTGGCACGCCTTCGTGAATCAATGCCAACAGAATCGACCAGGTTGGATTGTGACTCAGAAAATTAAGAGTTCCATCGATAGGATCGAGAATCCAAAAAGTGTCGTTATCCAGATTAAGTGATTCTTCGGGCCGCAGCTGCAAATTCATTTCAAAATGATTGAGGCCCGACTGGTTTGTCTCTTGGATGGTGTTACTTTTGCGCGACAAATCATTTGCTAGCGTCTTTAATGAACCCATTTCTTCGCCAACAAAGCCAAATTCAGGAGTCAGCTGCGCCAAGAGTTCACGCGCACGTTTTTCAATGGCTGTGTCAGCAGCACTCACTAAGCTGCGGTCAGCTTTAACACCAGGTGTGAGAGCTGTTTTGAAATAAGACATTGCCACCTGGGCAAGCTCTGGGAGAATGGCAAGAGCATGCTGTTCGAATTGGGCAAGTTGCTCGAGATTGAAGTCCGATCGCGACATGTGCTCTCCATCGGAAAATTGACTATCAAAGTAAGATATCCAAGCAGGAAAGACATTACCGTCCTTGCGCCAGTTTGGACATGTGTCAATGGAGGCATTTTAGGGCTACACTCCAGGTGCTGTTGTTGAAACAAATTACGGAGGCATGACCTTGAAATTGCGCATGTATGGAGCAACTGACAAAGGGCTGGTTCGTGCTCTGAATCAGGACGCTTATTCATGCAGTGCCAGCCAAGGACTCGTCGTTGTCTCCGATGGAATGGGTGGACATGCGGCGGGCGAGGTTGCGAGCCATATGGTTGTCGAAGGTCTAACAGAAGATCTGGCAGCAGCCGCAAATTTCGCAATTGAAGACCTGCCCGCGCGGATCGACGAAGCAATCCAAAAAGTGAACACCAAATTGCTCGTCCGCAGCCAGGAAGACCCAGCGTGTCGGGGAATGGGTGCAACCGTCAACGTCCTGTGCTTTACACATGGCTTTGTTACCATTGGGCACGTTGGCGACTCACGCACTTACCTCATCCAATCGTTCCGCTCTCCCGATGAAAAACCGCGCTATGGAATCTGGCAGCTGACTGTCGATCACAATCTCGGCACTTTTATCGACAGAGGCATTTTGAATATTTCCGAACAAAGTCCCGAATTGCAGATCAGCTCGCGCGAAAGGTCTAAACTCACCCGTGGCATGGGAGTCATGCCCGACCCCAAGCCCGATATCTATACGCGCAGAATTGAAGATGGTGATGTTTTTCTCACCTGCAGTGATGGATTACATGGCTTTGTTTCTGATCGCGATGTTTTACGCACCATTATTTCCGGGCCAATCTCTGAGGCTCCTCAGCGATTGATTGAAATTGCAAAAGCTGCCGGAGCACCAGACAACGTCACTGTTGTATTGTCTGTTATCAGTGATCATGAGGAGCCGCTTCGCGAACATCTTGGAACAATTTTTCAAACGCGACCCTATTTATTACGCCTTCCCAACGGGGAAATTCAAGGGTTGTTGACCTGCGCGCAGATCCTTGAAATGTGGGTGAAGAGAATTTTATCGAGCAACACGGAAATGGCGGCCGGACTTGGGCCTTGGGTTTTATTGCGCAACAAAGATTCGGTCATCCAAGCCTATTCAGAATTTAAAACAGACTCCTTCATTAATCACGTCAACTATGACACAAGCGCGGATATCTCCGAACCACCCCCACCAGCAACAGATACCCCTGCGGCGTCAGGCAAAACCAAGAAACGCTGGCTTGGTTTTGTCGCTTTTATTCCTCTTTTTGCCTTTTTTGTTTGGCTTGCCTGCCAAAACTGGATTTATCCAGAACTCCTGAACGTCCTTTTGCCAGCCTACTGACACGCTGCAGTCCAACACCTTCGGGCTTGCCGAGAATCCACCGAAATCATGGGTGGAAAGGATGGGTTTTGTGGCAAAGATAATCCACAACTCACTATTGATTTTGTTGTTGCTGGGGATTTTTATGAAATCCTCATTCAGCAATGCTGGGCAAAATTTGCCTGGCGCGCAGCCTGCAAGCCCCTCGTCACTGCAGTCGAGTGCAGTTCTTGAGCGGCTGACGCTCTCCCTAATCGACCGCCTGCCCACCGACCAGGAGCGAAGCCTTGCTCGCTCACACGGTTTTAAAAGCCTCTTTGAATTCGCAAACCAGCTTATCCAGGGCAAGGAGTTCTTTGATCGGCAAAGCATGTATTGGCAAGCTCAGCTCAGACAAACGCCGGCTTGGCTATGGGAAAACGCACCCGATGTGCCTTGGACAAAAATCAAACTCGGCAGCGCAAGCGAACAAAATAAATTCATTTGGTTCACACAAAGCACAGACAAAGGCGGCGAGACAACCTGTTCGGGAGTCTGGACAACTCTGCAAAGCGGTAAGCCTGTCGGTTGCTCGTGCGATGACTCGGTTGATGTTCTTCCCGATTGGGATTCCAGTGCATCAATGCGTGTGTGCCCTCATGCCAAACAAGACGATGCTTGCGGATCATCTCTACAAAAATGTTTGCCTATTGACGCACGTTTGCAGCCAAGCAACAGGTTTCTTGCCGTCGACAAAGAATCGGCGGGAGGACGCGCTATCTCGCGCCTGCTAACTGACCTTGCGCTTGTCCAAGGGCGTTCTATTGCGCTCGGTATTGTTTCACAACACCGTTGGACGCAGCTCATCAACAACCCTAAAACAGCTCTCTCTCGCAGTAGTTTGCTGCTACTCAAGCGTTGGAGCGAACTATTTCCTGACTCCGAAAATCCGGCGTTTGCAATCAATGACGTTTTGAAGATTGAAACGTTTTCTCAGCCACTCAAATCAATTCTCGGATCTTCAAACACTACGACACGCAGGTATGGTCCGCGCCTTCTCGCAGAAGCACCTGCTGAAGAGCTTGTTCTAAGCAATTCCCTCGATTCACGGGTTGTGCTGCAGCCTCTGCGTTCGACTCAACTCGGACAACATGTTTGGTCTTGGAACAGCGCGCTGCTCTTGACCTGTCAGATTCCGCTTTTTGCACCGCAAACATTTAATCTCCCGCTGCCCAAACCAGAACACGCCCGTGAGGGTGCATATTTTTGTTCAAGCTGTCATTTAGGGTTAGACAAAACCTCATCACAACAAAAGCAAGTCCGAAAATCATTTTTGGATGAATTTAAAAGTCTATCCGCGAACCGCGACTCATCCGTAAAGCAATGCGCAGTTGAGCACGCGTTACAGTTCCTTTTGGGATATCGTCCATCGGGAAATGAATTTTCAGGTTTGCGTAAAAAGGGTTTAACAGCATACGCAAATAATTACGAAAATATTGCGCTGGTCATTCGTGATTTGGCTCTAGAATTAGCGCGGGAGGGGGACAAATGAATTCCCTTTCCTGGCAATTGTTAAAGTCCGACTTGCAAAAACGACCTCTTCTCATTTCATTGATTGGTGCAGCGTTCCTTTTGGCAATAACAATCACCGCCGTGCTTCGGGCCTCTGCTGAGAGTCGTATTTCTGAGAAAAAGTCTGCAGAAAACAAAGACAACAAATTCACGGAAAATATTTCCCCGGCCATCGCAGATGCATTTCAAGAACGTAACAGCGTCAATGAGTGGAGCGCGTTTGCCATATATCATCCAAACTCCAGCCTCAGCGAAGATGCACTCTTTCAAACATTCAGAGGACAAAGTGCAGTCAATGAGGAATCACCTGGCGATGAAGAAGCACAAGATCGCGCAAAAAAGCCAAGACAAGTTTTGGGCGCCCGCTCATTGCTGCCCATTCTGAAAACAACATTTGGTGATCAAGTGAGAGGCAACACAGAAATCGATCGCGATCCGTGGTTTCTCTTGCATCCAAGTGCATTGTTCACGCCCATTCAGTTGCGTGCACTGTGCGATCGGGACATAGACTCAGGCGTTGATGACTCTATCGACATGTGCTGGAAGCCAAAAATAAGCGAAGATTACCTCAGCGCACTCACCGACTTTGCCAGCGATGCATGTCCACAACTTGTGAGTCGAGAAAGTCGTGCGGGAAATCTGCTCACCAACAAGCTCGTCCGTTCCCGAGATTTTCGTGAGCAAAACGTTCGATTTTTTGCCCTTCAATGGCTGAAAATTCCGATCGATAAAATCACCGATGATTGGCTGGAAGGAATCAGCAACGAAGCCCACAAAGCACTTCAAGCCGAAACCCAGCAGCCCATGCCCGAAGGCACAAACCCCTCAACTGCATTGGCCCCCGAAGACCTTTACACACTTGCCTGCCAAGCAGTTCTGCTTTCAAAAGAGTTTTATACCCGCTGAGCATCTAACTGAGCTTTAAGCTGCTCCACAGTCCAGCGCTCAAAATCCAGGGTCAATTCGTCTTTTCTGAAGAACAGCAAAACATCTTTAGAACCATCGGAAGATGAGGGCTGCCCTGACTGAGCACTCTGCCAGAGATTGAAAATAGACCACTCCCCAAGCGATTCTACGTAAGCAACTTGTTGGTGCTCAATGAGAGTCATTAAGGAAAATGCTTTATCGCGTGGAAGCTGAGAAAGATCCGGACGCCACTGAGCAGAGCGTAATTTCCAACACGCCAAACCACAGCGCATCAATGCTTCGAGCTTTGCGACCTGAAGATGCCCACGTTTTCCTGCAAGCACACTCAGCAACTGCTCCGCATGTGCAATTGGATTGCTCTGTTGAGTTGGAGAGTTTTCAATAAAGTCGAGTGCCAATCGCGCGAGTTCACGCACACCCAACCAATGGGCGGCTTGCGGAAACAGGTTTTCTAGCCAAAACAAAACCAAATGATATTGCGAATGCTGATGATGAAGAGCGACGCTGGGGACTTGCTCATGCGAAACCAAATGCAACAATCCGTCGGCCCAATGAGTTTTCTTTTCATCTCGCGCGCGGAAGGCTTCAAACAATAAATTTTCAAATGCAAAATGTCCCTGTACCATCTCAGATCTCCCCAAGACGATTCAGCGCGCTTTGCCCGCTGATAATTTCCGCAATCAAGTCGTTGCCCGAAACAAGCGGTTCAAACCACTTTAAAAACACCGCGCGATGCTCCCCTCCAGGAAGAGCATGCAAGACATCTTCAAGAAGTCCCCAATGGGTCACTGACAACCGACCACACTCGGCATCAACAACTCCATGAGTTGAAAGCGCCAACGCCCCCACCCGTAAACTCACAACAGATTCCAGAGGAAACTTTGCTAGCTCCTGTTGGAAGTCTTGATCGCGATGATAAAGGCTGACGTAAAAAGCAGGAATATCAAAAACGACTTTGCATTGCACGGCATCAACAAGTTCACGCCAAAATTGTGCCTGACTTAGGGTCTCAAAGGAATATTTAAACATCGAAGAAACATTAACCAATGCAACATCCCGACCCACCGCAGAGCGAATCCGCGTCACTTGTTTGGAGATGTTGTCGATCATCTCGCGTGTTTGTGGAACCGGCATAGGGTTCTGTAATGAGTGTTGGCCTTGGGCATTGAAACCAACCGCAAAAGCCAACCATCGTGGGGAAACGTCTGCAACACATTTTGCGAGGGAAGAAAGTTGCGCATCTGACATGCCATGTTCACTTCCCAGATTAGCAAGCCTTGAGAGCAAACAGACATCTGTTTTCTGAGCAATGCTGCGCGCCCACGCGCCGTCGAGAGAACCCGGCTGTTGAGCCATGAGTCGGTCGAGCGACACTTCAAAGGCAGGCAATGAAGGCGCTTTCGAAAAAGTTTCATAAAGGTGTGGGAGAAAAGGAAGCCCCCACTTGAACGATGCAGATTCCATGGGTGCGCCGCGCAACACCCAATCCATTGCCGGAGCAGCACCAAAATCGCTCATGCACCCCTCCTTGGAGAGCTCAAGTCAAGTGTGGCCAACACCCTTTCCATGGGCAGGCATCAGTGCCATTTCATCGCCGAGTTGAATGGTGCTCTCAGCCGGAATCGAACCGGCACGGCCTTGCGGCCAACGGATTTTAAGTCCGTTGCGTCTACCAATTTCGCCATGAGAGCAAAGGCAGGTCGCAATCATCTCGGAGGCTATAGCCTAACCTGTTCGAAGGCTCAAGGAAACCGCCCACCGTAGAGGTTTTCGCCAAAATCGCGTATGTGCTGTGGGTCTTAAACTCAATGACAGCACTATTGAAGGAGATTCTTATGACCACCCCTCAGGACGCACTCACCCCAATTCAGGTTGCCGAAGCTATCCGCAAAACCTACAATCCCAGTATTCTTAGCGGAAAAGTCGCATTGGTCACAGGTGGCTCGCGGGGCATTGGTCGCTCGATAGCATTGGCTCTTGGCGCATGCGGAGCGAGGGTGATTGTCAATTATGCCGGCAATGCCGCTGCAGCCCAAGAAACCGTTGCAGGCATCGAGGCCGCGGGTGGACAAGCACGGGCGGTTCAGTTCGACGTCTCCAATAGCAGCCAAACCACAGACGCCATCAAAGCCCTTGAAAAGGAATTTGGCGGCATCGATATTCTCGTCAACAACGCCGGAGTTTCACGCGATAACCTGTTCATCAAAATGAAGGACGAAGAGTGGGACGCAAATATCAACACCAACCTCAAAGGTGCGTTTGTTTGCGCGCGCGCGGTAACGATGGGCATGATGCGCAAACGTGCTGGAAAAATAATTAATATTTCGTCGGTGATCGGCCTCGCAGGCAATGTTGGTCAGGCGGCATATGCGGCAAGCAAAGCAGGAATTCTTGGACTCACCAAGAGTCTTGCGAAAGAACTCGCAACCCGCAACATTCAAGTAAATACGATTTGTCCAGGCTATATTGCCACCGACATGACTTCGGCTCATGGGGACAAACTGATTGAAAATGTCCTCAAACAGATCCCCATGGAACGTCTTGGTGATCCAGTAGAAATTGCGCGAATGGCACTTTTCCTTGCCAGCGACGCATCAAACTATGTCACCGGACAAACACTTGCTGTCGACGGCGGAATGACCATGGTTTGATTACCGCAAGCAGGAATCCAAAGGCTGGCGCCAAGAACATAATCCACCATCCGCTCGCACGTGCACGTTTCAGACGATCCTGCGGGCGGATTTTGTTTTCCCCAGAAATCGGTAATGACCCCGCTAATGCGAGGTCCCCGCAGGGCGCAAAGGCGACAGTTTTGTCGCCAGTTTTCGTAGGATAAAGGGCCAAGGCTCCAGCCATGTCATCAAGTCCCAAAATGATCTCTTTGCGCGGCATCCAATATCCCATGATTGCAGAAGGGTCGGAGTGGTTGTGGCCCAGCCCCAGACAATGCCCAAGCTCGTGGATCATCACAAAAATAAACGATGGTATTGAAGTGATATCGGTTCCCACTTGAATATCGCAATCGCGAATTTTTGAATCGTCAACAGAATCAACTTGCGGGAACGCCAAGCCACTCGCAACGGTGGTTATTTTTCCAACACCAATTGAGAATTTATTGTCGTCGGGATCAATGGTGCCGTCTTGCACATCCGCAAGTCGGAGCTGAACGGATAATCCTGGAATTTCATTCCAAGACGCCATTGCTCGCAGGATCAACAATGCAAATGTTTCGCTGTCGGATCGATCGGCGTATACCCCGTCATCAAAAGTGTCTTTGTCGGCAAAGACAGGAACCGTTGTGGTGAGATGAAATTCTTGATTGCGACCATCGACGGGTTTGAGGTGCGGTTTGCCTGGACCCAAAAAAACAAAGCCACAGGCTGGTCGCGCAACAAGCATGCAGAGCAGCAAAAAGCAAAGCTTTGCCCGGTTCAGCAACTTCACGGCAAGTACTCCAAGTCAACACCGATATTTTTTCAAAATTGATATTTCAATGCGGAGCGTAGCAGATCCTTCAGCTGACGACGCGCCAAAACCCGGCCTGTTGACGTCTGCGCCCAATATGCTTCGAGATTAAATTGCCATCCTTCAAAAGCACTGACCTGGACCGACGCAGTAAACCAGGATTCCATTCCATCGGGGGCAAATAAGAGCGCAGCTGAGGGTTGCACGCGACCCGACCAAAATGGCTTCTGGGCACGTCCTCCCAGCAAGAGTGATGTATTTTTGAATGTCGCGGTGTCTGCAGACGACCAGTGCTCGGCCCACAATTCGCCCGTCAGAACCAAGTCGGAAAGCAAGGTGAAATCAGCGGTGGCATGTGCCATCAGCTGATCGGAATAACGCTCAACACTACTCGGAATATCAGGCAGCGCACGATTTAAATGAGTCGCAATTTCGGCTCGTAATACAACATCTGCAACCGACTGAGTTGCCGTTAATCCCAAGGTAAACACCCGGGGCTCGACCAGCCGCAACATGACGCCCTTTTCAGAAGGAATAAGCACCGCTTGCGGAATTCTTTCGTAATGCGACGCGATATAACCATTGATGTCCCAACCACTTTTCAACAAGCCACCTGCTTTCAAAGCAATTTCCATTTGCGAAAACCACTTGCGTGCGGCTGGCGTCTCGAAGGGCACTCCGTTGATCTCTTCGCGCACAGGCGTTCGTTCCGGCTTGCCAACAACCACCACCTGAAAAACTGTATTGTTGGCGAGGTCGTTAAAATTGACTGAGGGAACCGCTATTTTTAAAAGCTCGTCGTCTGTGTAAAGAGGCTCAGTGAGGTCGCGCGGATTGATGACATCGACACCATCAAAAAAAGCAGAATCGCCCCAGGTATATTTTTGCCAGCCAACCACCACGCCCGCGCTGCTGCCTTGCCACTGCAAGGAGGCGCGATCGAGGCGTGTATCCCACTTTGTCTGGCTCGCAACAAATTCACTTTGTGTGTCGTAACGAACGCGCCCTTCCAAGCCCAGACTCAGCTCACTCGACCAAGGCAGTCCGGGCTCCCAGCGTCCGGCGACCCCAGGACGCAGATTCCACAAAATTCGATCTTTGGGTGATGCAACAGATTGAATTTCACTCTGCAACGACCCATTTCGAATCTCTGCGTAGGCCTTTCGTGAAATAGCAATGATCCCAAGGCATGTGAGGATGCCTTGGAACAAACGCAGACGAGTGAAGAAAATAAGGTCTCTCATAATCCAGGAGTCTAGCACAGCTTTCAACGCAATGCGTTTTGATTGAAAATGGCGTCAGAGGATTCTTTGGCGGTAAGTTTCAAGATGCGAATCGTTGAGGCATCATTCGGATTATTTGCGTCTTGAATGTGAATTTCTGTTGGACGCACTGCACCTGAAATTGATTTGTATCCTGCGAAAGACGCTTTCTTAAGAATCATCCCAGACAAACTCAAATACTCAGTCTGAACCGGGCGAAACGAATCTTTCTGAACCCAGGCGCGAATTTTTTCATAGGTCAAACCCTTTTTGTTCGCCGTCAAAAGCAAAACCCAAACACCCTGCTGATCGCTTTCTATTGTCGCGGTGTAGTCGCCCCACCAGCGCATGCGGCTGACATCACCCATTGCAGCCTGACCAGAGAGTTTCTGATTCAATGCAACCCGCACCGCGCGTTTAAGATTGGGCACATACGCCCACATCTCTTCACCGACCATGATCATATTGCGGCCGATATCACGCGCTGGAGCTAAGGTATTGATCCGCGTCTTTTTCCGTCCTTTTGTAAAAACTTCGAGCCTAACAACATCAGCATTTCCCTGACTCGCCACCTCAACTTCCATGGCATAGGACGTCGCCGGACAGCGAACCTCATCCGCACGCCGGAGAATAGAATCAGCGTCTGCTGCAAACTGACGAGCGCCGTTTCTATGCTTGCTTGAATCAACTTTATCGACCGAAGACGCCAATGCACGATTTGCAAAATAACAACTGCCAACCGTGGCTGCGCACGCAGCAATTCCAAACAATCCTGGCAAAAAGATTTTCTGCACAATTCGCACCGGGCACCTCAAACATTGGGCTTCTTCTTGAAAACGTCAATATAATACATTTGCGTTTTTTCACGCTCAATCAATCGATCATACTGATGGCTGATGCGTTCAAACGTGTCTTGCGTCATCCAATTGATGACCCGCAGATAAAACCTGGCAACAACGATTCCGCCCGCTGCCAAACCAGGCCCCATGCGCTCCAGAAAATCGCGCGAGGTTGCGTCATCAAAATAAGAGGGGACATCTGAGAGGGAAACAAAATCGATGGATTGACCCGAGCCCTGACTCACAAAATCAAGCACATTTGCTTGTTGATAATTTATCTTTGCTTGCCTGATCCCGGCCTGCACTTGCTCGTAAATACCGGGTTGACACTCAATTGGATTGCCTTCTTCAAACAGAATCTCACCAAGCAGCGTCAGCTGGAGAAAAAAATTCTCACGCGGAACACCAGTAGCAAAAATTCGATTAAATGCTTCTTTGTAATAGCGTCTGTGACTGCCCGGCAGATTCTTCTGCGGAAAATGACCTTTATAAAGTAAGGCGTTAAAAAAGGTTGAGTTACCGATCAAGAAAACCAATAAATTCCATCGAACGGAAGAAAAATCACGGGTCACAAATAAGAGATGTTCATTAAAATTTCGCGCTTCAAACATCCGGAGCGCGTCGTCTCCCAGCAGCGAACGACACAGTTTTGCAATTTTCGCAAAAGTTCTTTCCCAACAACCGCGGTAAAGAATTGAATTCCACCCCGCTTCTACATAGACGCGCTCAAAAAACACACGGCATTCAGCGGAAAGGTTCAATTGATTAAAAATATTCTTTCGCAGCTCGGGAGAAATTTTTAGTGGTGGATAGCCAAAGAAGCAAAGAAAATCCTGACGCGGCAACACACGCGCCGCTTCTATACGCAGTTCCGATAAATAGAGCTGCTCCAAGGAGAGATCGACGCAAGTGACCTGTTGAGGATTCTTCGCAAACAACGGCAACACCCGACCACCGCTACCCGCCACCGAGACAACATGCTGGGCGCGCTCGGGAAGTATATTCATCTCGAGCGTCGTATCTTCGTTGGCCAGGGTGTAATTCAATGTGTTGAAATACGCGCTACTCATACAAGCCTGAGCTTTCTTTTGCTTCCGCTGGGTCGCACTTGCCACTCCCTTAAACGCTCTGCGGCTATAGACCGACACTGCTCAAGAGCGGCATCGGTGAGAACGCCTTCATGCGTGCGTATGGTTGCTAATTTTGCCCCATGCTTTAAGCCAAGCTGATAGATCTGCTTCACCCGCTCGAGTTGAAGTTGACGCGACAATGAAAAACACTCGTAGCGCCCTTCCATGGTGAGCAGAACTGTTTCGGCCAAACATGCATAGACACTTGGTTTCGGAAGTCCAATATCGACGTTCATGCGCACAGGCCCTGGCAGATCAATCTCACCGCTCTCAATTACAAGCACATCGGGGCGTCTGCGCGCTTCCTCGGGCCGGATATCGAGTGGCCGAGAGCAGTCGCAGATCACCGCACCTGGCTTAACCCGCATAATATCGAGAACCTGTCCTCGCAGGCTCGAGGTTGCTGTCACGACAAGATCAGTATCATGCAGTTCTTCATTCGGATCGGTGCGCACAATCACGTGTGTCTGTGGCGCAAGCTGCTGAAGCTCATCACGCAGCTCAAGCAGCTTATCAGCGCGCGGAGCAACAA
Source organism: bacterium (assembly GCA_009918675.1). Classification (GTDB taxonomy): domain Bacteria; phylum Bdellovibrionota_B; class Oligoflexia; order Silvanigrellales; family Silvanigrellaceae; genus RFOM01. The sequence continues at coordinate 42,396 of RGDM01000008.1, read as the reverse complement.
TCACTATCTCTGCCGCGGTCAATGCCAAGAGCTGAGCTGACACCCGACCAATACTCCCCGTGGCACCCACAACCATCACTTTCATGGGTATCAAGCCATCGCGACTTTCGCTCTGAATAAAGCCCATGCGTTCAACAATCGTTCGCGCTGCCCAAAGGGTTGCAGCAGCTGAATATGAATTCCCCGTGGTCACGGGAATTGGCGAGCGGCGCGCCACTGTCACGCCGGAATCGCCAATCACTTTGGTGTAGGCACCAAGGCCAATCATAAGTGCACCGCGTTTGTGTGCATCCTCAGCTGCGGCGACAAGTTGATCATAGATGAAATTCTCGTCCATCCGCAGCATCGCACGCGGCGTCGCGCAGAGCGCATACAAGTCACAAATCACTTCCTGACCGTTTGATTCACTGCGCGCGCGGGTGAGCTGCCCATAGCGAAACACTGGAACACGTGCCATCAGGTTTTCTGCAGTCCTGACCACTTGCTGGGGCGAACTTTTCAACCAGGAAAACCCAGGGGTCAGTGCTAGATGTTTCACACTCAAAGGATGAATCACGAACGCACAGCGGCGTGGAATATTTGAAACCGATGCTGACCTTCTCGGCTGCAAGCGCATTCCTTCAATCATTTCGAGAGCGAACTCCGACAGGCTCGCTGTGCTTTGTCGATTGCTCCGCACTTGATCCATTAGCGCGTTGCTGAGCCCAAAAGACCAAAGTTCATTCGGTATGTGCAGAGACGATGCATTGGGAGCAAATTCAACGATATGTGCAACCCGGAAGCGTTCAAGCTTTTCCCTTTGCTTCTCTGTCAGAAAATCGGTGAAGATAAGTTTGCCTTCAAACAACTCAGGATGGTCGATTTCACCCAGCAAAGCCGAATAGGTGACAAAAACATCCGCCTGCCTAATCCACTTGCCAAGCCAGTTCTGCGTGTATTCGCGCATGAGCTTTGAAAAAACATGTCGCCCTGCAACGATTTTCGAAGCGAGAAGTGGACTCACCAACGTGAAAAAACGTGAGATGTGTTTTGGATTTTGCAACAGGTTCGGAAGTCCCAAGAGAAACAACGGATCCGCTGACTGAACTAATGCACCGCTCTCGATGAAAGTCTCAGCAAAAGGCGTATACAGTGCAGTGTGAAACAAGACCTTTTTGCCTTTGAAGAAGTGCTGCTCATCGCGCAGGAACTTTCGCACAGTCCAACTGCCGAAAAGTGAGATTAACTCAATTCCCGTGTAAACCGGGGTGTGGTCGGCAAAGCGAATCAAGTCGCGGGTTGGATGATGCAAGACTTCACGATTGCCAAACACGGCTTTGTCGCGCACACCGCTCAGCACAAATGCGTCAACTTCCCCATCAAACTCGTGGATCCAAAAGTGTGCCGCATTAAAGTCCCAGCCAATACGTTTTTCGAGGATATCGAAATGAATATCGTCAAGAACAACCTCGCCGCGCACGTCACTTCCAGACTGCAGAAAGTTAAGCACAACAATCCGCCGCGTCTTGATCGCACTCATGCGGCCTCACCTCCGGCAGTTAAAAGCGTGAGTGCCGATGAGTGAATCTTGAAATGCAGAGTCGACTCCATTTCAACTGCCTCACCATCTACGAAAACAAGTTGTTCTCGTCCGTCGGTTGCGCGAATCACCATCTCACGTGTGCGCAACCGTTCTGAAAGCAAGGGCTCACGATTCATGCGCAAGCACGCAAGTGAGTAAAGAAGTTCGTCGGGAGTTTCTGCGCGAAGAAATAAAACATCAAACTCACCGTCGTTAGTCTTCGCTTGCGGCGCAACAAGAAGGTTGCCGCCAAGCTTTGCTTGATTACAGACAAAAACATTGCTGAACAGACCTGAAATCACAGATTGTTCCGACTCTATGGAGAGATGTCTGAGATAAGATCGACGGCCAAGAATTGTTGTTGCAGCCAGAAATGTATAAATATTGCTGCCAGCTGCTTCGGTGATACGTTTGGTGATGGGCGAGAGTTTCCTGATCCAATTGAAATCTCGGGTCAGCAGAGCGCCAACTCCAAGCCCACCGACCGTGAGAAAATGCACATCATTGCATTCAATGACGTCAACTTTACGCAGCACTCTTTCGCTTAAACATTTTTGCAACGAAACAACATCGGCCGTGTATCCCCAATGCGTGGCAAAATCATTGGCTGTGCCAAGAGGAAGCACAACAACCGGGTGTTTGGTCTCGATCAATGCAAGTAGCGCGCACTGCAATGTTCCGTCGCCACCGGCAATAACCAAATCCTCGTGGCTTGGAATCTGCCGAATCAGTGAGAGCATTTTTTGAGGCGAATCTGGCTCATGCAAAGTGATCGGCCAATGTGGAATTCCCTCGCGCAAGGCAAGAGCCAATCGCTCTCGATGTGCACTCCCTGCAGTCGCATTCATCACAATGTGACACATGCGCGTCGGAGAAGTGCGACGAGGAGGATCGTCAATCATCGAGATGTCTCCATGCCAAATACCTGCAGACGCGGCTCACTGTGCGCCTGCACCACAACGTCAGTGGTTCGGACATCTCACTACGAACTTTACAAAACTCAGACCTAAATTTCTGAAATTATTAAATTAATATATTTTGAGAAAAGAGATTAGAAAATCAACCGCGGGTCAGGCAACTCGCGAACATTGTATCGGAATCTGCCAACGGTGCGCCAAAAAGCCGAACCGGAGAGGATTCGTCTTTGAAAACATACCTTTCACCCGATTGGCTCATGAACTGACGAAGAACATTTTCGTTCTCCTCAACACACCAGCTACACGTTCCATAAACCAAACGCCCACCGGGGCGGACGTGCTGTGCGGCACTTGTGAGAATCTTCAACTGCAGATCAGTCAGTGATTTTCGCGCCGAAAGGTCGGTAATCCGCAGGCGAGCATCGGGATTGCGTCGCCAGGTTCCAGATGAACTGCAGGGAGCATCTACCAACACGGCATCAAATCCAGCTTGCAGAAAAACTTCCCGACCAAATTGCGGCGCAAGATTTCCGTCCCAACCAAGCGTTCTCACATTGTGGAAACCAGCTCTTTGACACCGGCGTTTTGCTTCAAGCAATTTATGCTCGCGAATATCGGATGCGTACAAAGCTCCTTTGCCTTGCAGCTGCGCAGCCAAGGCAACCGTTTTTCCGCCGCCACCAGCACAGGCATCCCAGATCTTTTCTCCAGGTTTTGCCGCAACAGCAGCGGCAATCTGCTGGCTCGCCCAGTCTTGCACTTCAAACTTTCCAGCTTGAAATGTTGCACATTGATAAACTCCAAAAGCGCCTGTGACGATTCCAGAGCGGCGATCCGCCAACCAACTTACAAGCAAATCATGTGAGCGAAGATCAGCATCGACCTCTGCATGTGAATCTTGGTGATTGAGGCGAATCCACAGGGGAGCGCGGGTGTTTTGCTGAGCAAGAAAAGCGAGTGTCTCTTTGCCAGACCAAGCACTGTGCTCAATGCGATTCATTAGCAGATCCGACCATGCCGGCGGAATGCCAAATGCAATCAACAGAAGCTGAAGATTCTCAGGGTCACTTTCTTGATGATTGTTTTCATTCTCAAGAAAAATTGCTTGCGCAAAACGATTTAAAGCAGAAATTCCGCTTGCAGTATCATCATTGCCAATCGCCTGATGTGCGTTGTGAATGACCCGAACGGAATCAACTGTACGAAGTTTTTTCCAGAGACTGCTTTCGTCGGCTGTTTCAGACAAAAAGGCCGCAAGGCAGGTCTTCCTTTGCTGTGCAGTGGCAGCAACGAAATCACTCAAAGACGAGAAGCCTTGCAGCTCAGTAAATTGTTCAAAAGCAGTCCAGGTGATTGCGCGCGCCGCAGAAAAAAGCACATCGCTATAAAAGCGTCTGTCCTGACTGCCAAACTTTTTTTCTCCGCGAAGAATTTCAGACAGCCATTTATCAAGCTGGCGTGGCGCTTGCGCATTGACATAACTTTGCCAAAGATTCGCCGCGTGCTTGAGCCGATTCCCTATGCGCGAACTCGTCTCCATGCTTACGCATCAACCTCGTCATCATAGACAATATCGGGCTCGTTGAAGTCGGCAGGGTCAACGACCTGGCCATCATCATCTTCCCATTCAAGGTCAAATTTAGCTTTCGGCATCTCCAGCAAATCTTCCTCTGGTTTCGTGCCATGCGCTTTGCGGGAGCGTTCACGCAGGAAAAGACTGATTGGAATTTCTTTGTAACCAAAAGCTTCTCTGAACTCGTTTTCGAGGAAGCGTCGATAGCTGAAGTGGACATCTTTTGGGTCTGAACAGAAGATCACAAAACGTGGCGGCGAAACTCCCACTTGAGTCATGTAGTAGAATTTAATTCGACGCGATCTGTTTTTAGTCAGCGGTGGCGTGTGTTTTTCGAGAATCAATCGAAGGGCTTTGTTCAACTCAGACGTTGTGATTCGCTTGCGGCTCTGCTCATACATTTCTATGCAGGCGGGAAGAATCTTGCTGATCCGCTGATTCTCTTCGGCGCTCGTGAACAGCACTGGCGCGTAGCGAATATAACGCAAGGACACGTGCAGCTCTTCCTGATATCGATTCACTGTCGTTGACGTTTTGCCTTCAACGAGGTCCCATTTATTGACGACAATCAAGATAGGCTTACGCATCTCAAATGCATAGCCCGCAACTCGAGCGTCACCTTCAGTTGGCCCCTCGTCTGCGTTAATCACCAGCACCGCCACATCGCATTCTTCCAAGCACGCAACGGATCGCAGCGCAGAGTATTTTTCAAGGCGATCACTCATCTTACTTTTTCGACGAATACCGGCGGTATCCAAAATTTTGAATTCGCGTCCGAAAGCTCGAACAGTGATATCCACGACATCGCGTGTGGTTCCGGGCCTTGCATCAACAATACTTCGCACCTCACCAGCCATGCGATTGAGAATTGAAGACTTGCCAACATTTGGGCGACCAATAATAGCAAGCTTAATTTGCTCTTCAGCTTCCGCTGGAAGCTGTGGCTTGGCTTTGATCATTTCGGTTGCTGTTTCAAGCAATTCGCCTATCCCACGGCCGTGCTCAGAACTGATGGCGAAAAGATGCTCAACGCCCAATTTGCGAAAATCTTCTGCGAGGTGATCATCTTTGGGGAGATCGCATTTGTTGGCAGCAACAACAAAAAATTTGTCGGCTCGCCTCAAGCGACGGATGAGATCAGAGTCGACGGGATGCAGACCTTCCCGCGCATCCGTCACAAAGATCACAACATCAGCTTCTTCAATCGCGAGCTCTGCCTGTTCAACCAATTGCCGTTTGATGTTGTCATGCGATGTTGGTTCAAAACCACCGGTGTCGCAAAGATAAAACGTGGTTCCGGAAAACTCGGCGCGCGAAAAGATACGGTCGCGCGTTACCCCGGGTTGGTCATGCACAAGACTTTTTCTTTGTTTGACGATGCGATTGAACAAAGTGCTCTTGCCAACGTTAGGTCGGCCTACAATCGCAATGAGTCGGGTATAGGTACGCACAGGCATGATTCAAAACCTCAGGAACAAAGGGACATTATTTTCTATTTTGCACTTGGCATTTCGCCAGAAAAACCACTCTGACCATTTACAGCAGGCACGGCCTGGCTCACAGGCACAACCTCTGTAGGAGCGCTGGCAACTGCAGCTTTCCAAAGGTCAGCTAAATCTTGTTCAACTTCAGCGGGATTTCCATTCCAAACAGTTGAATGTCCACCCCTGGTAAACAGACGCACTTTATAAACAACCGATTTAGGTAATGCATCTGCGACCTGGCGCGAGACGTCCGGTGAAACAATGTCATCGTTCACCGCATTGAAAATGTAGGTTGGAACCGCAACCTTCGGTGCAGCTTTTACGGGTTCACATTCGCTGAATTTAACTTGGCCGCGTTTTTCAGCAAGCCAAACACCAAGATCAAGAAATAACTGAGGTGCTGGTGGGCGCTTCGGGGTGCTCTTTGCAAGCTGGTCGACAGAAGGAATTGGATTTTCAAGCGCCAACGCAAAGACCGACTTATTCTTTTCCTGAGCCTCTTGTGGAGTCAACGAACCAGCCGCATTGAGCGCAGCCATCGAGCCCATCGATGTCGCATGAAGAAGGATGCGTCGGCCAGGGTATTGAGCTTTGAGCGCATTTACCACCGCAACGACATCATATTGCTCACGGCAACCATAGCTTGCACCAAGGCTGTTGTGATCTGAAAGTCCGTGGTTACTCATGTCCATGGCAACCAACTGGAAGCCGAGCCGAGTTGCCATTTTAAAGTAACGTGCTCCATGCATATAGGTTCCTGAAACACCATGCACATGGAGAAAAATTGGTGTATTTTCTGAACTCTTCATTTGCTCGGAAGAGAGATTTTCATAAACTTTATAGTGGATGCGCTCACCCGCGGCATTGCGAGTAAAATAGCTCTGTGAAGGCAAAATCAGCGATTCGTCGCAACTCAAATCCAAAGGCTTGCTGCCCGGTGCGCCCTCGCGCAGATCCGCGTACGCCCATTCTTTCATCCATTTAGAGCATTCAATTGATTCTACGGCAGTCCATTTCTCATGTGGTTTAAATGGAAAAAGCAGCATGTCGCTGACGTAGAAAAGCGCACCAACAAAAGCGGCAGCAAAAAATGTCAACACAGCTGTAGCCATGAGGGTGATTCGCAAGCGCATCAATTTTTCCTTTCTTGGGAGGACGACTCAGGCATGGACTCTAAGGGTGAGGTTTGAAGCGCATCAAGCAGACGAGCTGATTCAACGAGTTCTCCGCACGAGCAAGGAGGCGCATCTGCAAAATAACGACCCGATTGCTTGTTCTCCAAATATAACACTGACGTGTCACCCATCCCCTGTTCCAAGGGCGGTGTGCATACCAGGCCATCGGCCAAGTTGCGTCTCCACTCATCGAGATTTTTGGAAGACTTCCCTTGCGCTCTTGGGCGAGCTGCAACCAATGGTCGCGGACGGCTTTGGCGGCCGGAGTGGTTTGGGTGAATACGAGCCGTTCTGCAGGGTTGGCCGAGTCAACAAACGAAACTTCGATGGCTTTCCAGCTTGAAAATAGCAAACACAGGAGAGTTGCTGAGACGATCCATAGCGCTTCCCGCCGACCTTGGCCCTCCTCGACCACCTCATTGTCCAAGTGGTGAGTCAGCGCTGCCGATGGTCCGTTCAGGTCGACAGGCAACCAACCGCCTTGCAGGGCGCGGCCGATTTCCAAACCAGCCAGCGCAATCAGCGGCATCAGGATATAAAGAAGGAGCCAGGGGACTTTCTCTCCAACGTACGAGTAAATACCAACCGCACCAGTTGCCCACCACCAAAGGAACCCATCGAGCAATCGTCCCAAAGACGATGTTGCCAAAACCGCCATCCCACCCAAGCACGCAACGGCCACGATCTGCAAAAGGTGGCGCGAGTGCATAATGTGCAAGGCTTGCGCGAACTGAGTCACTCTGTGGCTCGATACAGAAGACATAAAATTTGCCGCGCACCACTCAGAAATGCCACACCCTTCGCTTGTCAACCCTATTCGCGGTAGAGCGAGAGCAGCCACAATGCTCACCGCGCATGCGAAAATGAGGCTCTGATTGCGCAGCAGGTGCGAAGGAAATTTAAAAACTTCTCTGTTAAGCTGCTGTGAAGCTAATTTAATGGACCTTATCCAACCGGAAATCAGCGCAGGTATAAGGGCAAATTCATAATTAAAAAACAGCGGTGAATGATAATCAAAAGGCCCATCGATCCGCCGCTTTTGATTTTGCTCCCACCAATAGAGCAAACTTTCACGATAGAGTCCGTCTAAAATTCCATGCAGCGCGCCTTTCGAATGGCGAAAAAAGCTTGAGTAAAAAAACACATAGATAACCGCAAATACCGAAAGACAATTCAGATATAAAGCGGCTCTATCACCCCAAGATGAACTCACACGGCGCTCGCCAAACAGTGTTGTGTATCTATTGAAGTCGGCTCTCTTAAACAGCCAAATCACCACAGCAAAGCCCGTCAGCCAAACGAAAACATGCAGATAAGCGTTTTCTTTGTTGCAGAATTGCAGAGCAAGAAAAACAGATGTCGCTAGCGCCTGCCAAGGTTTGCCCGACCAACGATAAGCAAAGAAACCCGCAAGCGATGCTGCAATCCACAAAGTATTAAAAGCATCTTCCCTCAAAAACCTGCCAAAATACATGAACGTCGGACTGAGCAAGAGAAAAATTGAAATCATCAATGCTGATGCACGTCCAAGACGCCGGCTCCAGAGGAGCGGCAGCAAGACGAGTGCGACACTGCAAAGAGCTGCGGGCAAACGTGCTGTCCAATCGCTGACACCAAAGACCGCCATGAAGAAGCCAACAAAGTAATAGAGCACGGGGCCATGCAGCAGTGCCGAGTATTCATGCGGAAACCCAAGTGCCACGCGATGAGAGTAATATCCGTGCAGACTTTCATCGTGATGAAAGGGTTTATCGGCGAGAAAAAGAAGGCGACTCAACAGGCCTAAACATGCAACAATCGTGCACGTCCACCACCATCCTCTGCCTTCAAGCAGAATGGCAATGCGACTCTTGCGCAAGAGGGGATCTTGAGCTGACAATAGAGAGACTCCTTCAAACAGCGTAGTCTTTGCGCGCTGCAACCACTGGGGTAGACGATTGAGACAAATGATATCACATAAGCTGACGACATCAGTGTCGAAACACCCACGCACGCAGGCAGCGCGACAAATCTGTGAACTGCTCAACAGCAAGGGCTGGCAGGCCTATTGGGTGGGTGGCTGTGTGCGAGATTTTTTACTGAATCCTGATCAGGTTCCACACGATATCGACATAGCCACCAACGCATCATTCAACGACATCTGCCAGATTCTGCCGAACACCCGTGCGATCGGTAAAGCATTTGGGGTTGGCTTGTGCCAAGTCAACGAGTTTGCCTTTGAGGTTGCAACGTTTCGTAAAGAATCAGATTACGCCGACAGGCGCCACCCGAGCAAAGTCGGACCAGGGTCAATTGAGGAAGACAGCACCCGCCGCGACTTCACCATTAATGCATTTTATTATGACCCTCTCAATGAAGCCCTGCTCGATTTTCACGATGGGATGAAAGATCTCAGCGCTCGACAATTGCGCTGTGTTGGCAATGCTGCGGCCCGGCTGCACGAAGATCCACTGCGCATTCTCCGCCTGTTTCGCTTTGCGGCAAATTTGCAGCTGACTATTGAAGGCGAAACACTGAGCGCAGCAACTCAACTCACAAGCGAGCTCACTCACATCAGTCTTGAGCGCGTGCTTCTTGAAATTGGCAAAGTCAAAGCCCAAGGGATCACCGAATTTGCAAAAAACTTTCTTTCTGCTGAGAAGATACTTCTCGAGCACAGTTTTAAAAATGCCAGCAAAAAAGCAGAGCGAACGCCACAGAATAAAAGCCGCGAGCAAACGATAAGTGAACTCAGTTCACATCCTGTCTTCATGAGGACTGAGTTGCGACTTCCTCAAGAAGCGTTTCAATTCCCGGGCAGTATTTTAGCGTTGATCTGCATTTTCAATGAAGGTGTCACCGCGCGGCACTGGCCCAGCGTGTTCAACTCCTGGCCTATTGCGGCGGAAGAACGCACCCACATTGAATTTCTTCAGCGTCTCGGCGAAGGGCAATTCAATCTCGCAAGCGCGCAACCTTTGAGCGAGTCGGAAGTGCTGGGTTTCTGGAAAAATAAATTTGAAACGATCCGCTGGGCACAGCGGCAAAACAAATTGAGCCTGGGTGAAATTCGCTGGATGTGCGACAACTTTAATTGCGCGAATCCTCAATCAGATCTCATTTTTGCTCTCAACACAAAGACAGCTCACTTAAGCGCGAACAAAACCTTGGCAGAGACCATTGAATTACTGATTTCTGCTGAAGCCAAGGCGCTGCGACAAACCATTCACTCGTGGGCACAAAACAAAAGCCCAGCCGCTCTCGGCTGGGCTCGACTGATGAGCGATTCACTTCTCTTGCTCGCGGTTCTCAATTTAAAATTGAACGCGACGCCGCCGTTTTTCAATCTCGCGTCAGCGGGCGCATTCAATTCGCTCTGCGATCTTTCACTCCATTGGAGCGAAAAAAAACAATCCAAACGAAAGTAACGGCATCAACGCTCGAGCGTATTCTTCAACGCGGTGAAAGCTTGCGGAGTTGTGCTGCGTGTATGCCGACGGGTAACGCTGCCCTGTGACACGAAATTCAGAACATACCATTTCCCGCCTGCTTTCGCGTTGGTTCCACTTGCGCCATCACCACCAAAGGGTTGTTGATTGACAACGGCACCGGTGGTTTTGCGATTGATGTAGAAATTGCCTGCAAGCTGCGAAAGAACTGGAACAGCAGATTCAAGAAAGGTTTCGTTGCGGCTGATCACGGAACCTGTGAGGCGATATGGGTGTTGTTCAATGATCCGCGCCGCATCTTCCAATGTTTTGTACGTGCGGATTGCAGTCACGGGCCCAAAGATTTCAACACTCAACAAATCATGGATGTCTGCGTTCACTTCAATCAGCGTCGGTTCGATATAATACCCTTTGCTGTCATCCGCTTTTCCGCCCGCAATGAAGCTACAATTTTTGTCAGTCTTGGCTTTTTCAAGAGCAGCTTTAATTTTATCAAATGCGCGCTTGTTGATAACAGGACCCAAATCCGCCTTGCGCTCAATTGGGTTGGTCATCAGCTGTGCCTGTGTTTGTTTCACCAATTCCGCTTTCAGAGCTGGCCAAATCTTTTCATCAACAAGAACAACACTATTGGCCGAGCATTTTTGTCCGCTCCTGCCAAAAGCACCTTGAACAATTGCTTGCGCGGTATCAGCGACATCAATGTCTTTGTCGGCAACAAGGAAATCTTTCCCACCGGTTTCAGCAATGAAGCGAGGGAAATTCTGGCGCGGAAAATCTGTATTGAAAAGATAATTACCGAAAACCCGCGCGGTGTTGAAACTTCCAGTGAAGTTCAGCGCGGTGAGCTCAGGATGCTTGAGAACGGTCGGTAAACAAGTTGGTCCTTCACCTGTCAGGAAATTAATAACCCCAGGTGGAAATGCAGCTTCCTCAAGCGCAAGCATCAATAAATAGCTTGTCAGAATTGCATCGCTGCTGGGTTTCCAAACCACGGTATTTCCCGTGAGAGCCATCACCAATGGCAGATTGTAACCAATCGCAATGGGGAAATTAAACGGAGTGACGGCACAGGTGAAACCCTTGAGTGGGCGCAACTGCAGCTGGTTGGTTTCCATCGGGCCATCACCCATGCGCTCGGCAATGAGCTCGGAATAAAACCAGTTATTGAAACGCACAAAATCCATCAACTCGGCCCAGCTCGCCGATGTTTCATTCGCTGTGTATCCGCACTCAACAGCTGCCGTTGCACAGGTTTGGTATTTCCATTTGGCCAAGACAGCTTCCAGATCGCGGAACTTTTGCAAGCGAGTTGCTGGCGAAAGAGCGGCCCAGGCAGGCTTGGCGGCAAGCGCCGCATCAATTGCTTTCTGTGCGTGGTTCGAGTCTGCTTCTTGAAAGGTACAAACCACCTGCTTGTTTGCAGGATTAAGGCTTTGCCCCTTCTGGTTTGAGTAGATCTTTTGTCCGCCGATAATCATCGGGACTTCAAGACCAAGCGGAATTTCTTTGGTCGCGGCTTCAAACTGCGCCCAAGCAGAATCTGTGTCACGGATATTTTCAATTGGTTCATTGGTCGGTTTGACCATCGAAAGCACGTTCATATGTTGACCCCAATGTGGACTTTGGACTTAGCGGGCTGTGTGTCCATCATTAGAGGCTTGTGAGCGTGGCTGCAACCACTCGGCAAGGGTTTGAACCCTGTCTTCGCCGGGAATGAAAAACTCAAGTTCTGGGGAAAAATAACCTTTTTTCACATATTCGCGGGCAAAAGGCAGAAATTCATTGAGGGTCATCATGCGCGACTTGTAGCCCGTGATGCGGTTGAAGGTGAGTAACGGACTCAGGACCATCCGGAAAGAATGTGCCGAACCTTTACTGTCTGCCGTATCTGTACGGCAGAATTCAAAGTGCGACCCAAGGGCAAACTTCGCATCCCGCGACAGAGATGCGAAGACAAAATTGCCAAGTCCGTAGACAACAATTCCATCATCCGCAGAAACATCAACCGACTGCGCGACATGTGCATGGTGTCCAACAACAACATCAGCACCTGCAGCCATCACAGCCTTCGCATATTGTTCCTGATGCCCTCGCAATGTTGGTTTGAGTTCCTCTCCCCAATGGAAGGCAACCACAATAAAATCAGCATCCGCACGAGTTTTCTCAATAGCGAGTTTGAGCCTTTGAGGGCTTGGGAAGGCAACGCCGGGCCGCGATTGTCCGGCCCAAGCTTCAGCCGGATAAGTTGTGGTGACTGAAAAAACTGCAATCCTGAGGCCATTTTTTTCAAGCCACATCGGCCGCAGTGCAGCCTGAAGATTTTCGCCAATACCGGCAAAATACATTCCAGCTTTTTTAATTGCTGCGCTTGTCTCTTGCGCACCAACCCAACCAAAATCCATGGCGTGGTTGTTGGCGCGAGTGAAATATTTAACTCCCGCGCTTGCAAGCCACTGCAAACTATCGGGTGCCTGCTTTAGTGCAAAAGGAAACGACGGAAATGCGCGTTGACTCGCGCTTGTTAGGTTGCCCTCAAAATTTGCGACATTGAAATCAGCCCAATTGAGGAGTGGTTTTAAATTATCAAAAAGATGGTTCTTGAGATCGGCGGCAGGACTGTGCGGGGCCACCCAAAAATCACCAAATAGACTGACCCTAACTGGTGCCGAACAGTAAGGCTGCCACGCCACGGAAGGAGCCAGCTTGGAACTCACGGCCGGCGAAAAACCCATAGCCCCGGCTGTCCTCTTCGAATCTGGCGGAGGAGGCACCGCAATTTGCTGATTCAATTGTTGGGAGGGCAATGCAGAATCACCAGGATTCGACAACTTATTCACCGGCTGCGCAGGGTTTGCTGGAGAGAGATTCTTAGCATTGAGTTTTATTCCGGGAATCAAATGATGGCGGACATTCACATCCGCAACGAAAGAATCCGCCAGAGTGTGCACATCCGCAACGAAAGAATCCGCCAGAGTGTGCACATCCGCAAATGCGCTCGCGCTCGCGAGGCAAAGAGTCATCCCGCAGATGTGCTGGAGGAATGAAACCCGCACGATTCTCTCCTGAATCATTAATCAACCAGATATTCACTTGACTCAAGATTAGCACAACTGAACCGAGAGTCGCCGCGCACAGCTGCAGGCGACGGGCAATTGGCGCATTTGTTTGACTGTTATCCTTCGCCAATCGAAGAAGTATCGCATGAATTCGCGATCTCAGCGCTTATTAAATGCCGCATTTTTTGCATTTTTGTGCGTATATATCGGGAGTTTTCCGTTTGAATCATAGGTTCAACTGGAATCCGCTCGAGAACTTTGATTCCTGCTTTTTCCAGAGCTTCGATTTTGGCGGGGTTGTTGGTCATCAGCCGAACTGAACTGACTCCTGATGCTATAAGCATCTGAGCTGCCACGGAAAAATCGCGTTCATCGGCTGCAAAACCAAGCGCCAGATTGGCTTCAACAGTGTCCAATCCGTTGTCTTGAAGGTCATAGGCCTTTAATTTTGCCGCCAAACCAATTCCACGACCTTCCTGTCTTAGGTAAAGAATGGCGCCACGCCCCTCGCGTGCAATTGCGCTCATGGCATCATCCAGCTGCTGGCCACAATCGCAGCGGAGCGAAGAAAAAACATCACCTGTCAGGCATTCCGAATGGAGTCTGACGAGAGGGGCAAAGCCACTGGCTGCCCAATCACCCATCCAAAGCAGCACATGCTCTTTGCCGGTTGTGGGCTCCAAAAACAGCGAAAGCTGAAACGGACCCCAAAGGGTGGGTAAGCGTGTTGTGGAAAGTCTTTTCAATTCCGTCATGGGTTTTTGGTTCCGTCAACAAGACCCTTCTCGCCGGTTTCCTCGAACGCCAAGCGATATTGCACATTGAAAACCTAAACAAGTGAAAGAGGGGGATAAAAAAGGTCTAGCGCCTGTGAGCTCTCTCTGTTAGCCCGGTCAAGAGACAAAAATGGAATGGATCCGGCTCGGCTGCGAGCCCCAGACACGGATGGCGATAATTCGCATGGGTCGGAAATCACGAGAGACGTCAGAGAGAATCTCCGCACAAAGCCGCGCGCTTTTGTTGGGTGTTTCGCTGCCCGCGCTGCTCGCGCAATCGGCACTTGTCTGCAACACTGGTACACTGACTGGGTTTGGTTGGGCTTTGCTCGCAAGTCTGGCTGGCTGCCTTTTCACAACGCTGATTAATTGGTCGGCCCTGATTCAAACCTTTATCCCCGAGCAAACCACCTGGAAAAGAGCGTTACTCGCTGGGGCTTTTCTTGCAGCGGCGATGTTTGTCCAGGGGCTCGCGCTTCAGACGCCTGGCTGGACTCCCCTCTGTTCACTGAGCATTGCCTTTATTCCGTGGGGCCGCTTGATGTGGCGGGCCGTTTTGCTCTCTGAACCATTCCATGATGCCCGGGTGCGTTTGTCAGCAATGATCCTCTCTGTGGCTGCGGTGGTTTTTCTCTATCCAGATCTTGGAACGGTGTTTTCACAATCACAAGTCAGCATCGCACCAGCGCAGAGTTGGCCCATTTTCAGCCAGTTGTCGCAGCCCTTACCTCGCAGTTTATCTTTTATCGCAGCTTTGCTTTTTGCTGCCGCATCAAGCCTTCAAACAGCTCAACAACGTTCCATATCAAGCCTGACTTTCTGGGCTATTCCAGCTGCAGTAGCGGCGATTATACTGAGTTGCTCGGGCTGGATTGCTTTGCAAATCTTTCCCGCGCACACCCCGGTCATTGGTTTGCTTCAAAACCTGCCAACCCACCGCTTGGCCGCGACCAGCCCCGCGTTCTTGTTTGGCATCGTGATGTTGGCACTGAGACCGCAAATCCATGTGAAAAATTCGCTCCGCATTGGCCGAGAACTTAATATTTGGTGGCAGCTTTTGGGCCTCGGGATTGGCTGTGCACTGAGTTTGGTTCTGCTCGACTCCGTGCAGGTGGAAATCTCCGATGTTGTTCTGTTTGTTCTTCTTTCGTTGGGCCAGTTCATCGGCTTGCGTTTGCAGCAAAATCTGGTGAAATTCGCCCCTCTTCTGACTGCAGTGCCAAATCCATTTCGCGACAAACCCCAAATCAGCAGCCAACAGAATTCTTGATAGGTTCATCTGCCATGAAATTATACTCTCGATCGGTCTGCGTTTTTTGCGGCGCACAAAACGGACTCACTCCCGAATTCAAGCAGTTGGCTTTTCAAGTGGGACAGATCTTGGGCCGACACCGCCTGCGGCTTGTCTATGGTGGAAGCAAAGACGGTCTGATGGGGGCCGCAGCTGATGGGGTCCTGTCGCAAGGCGGGCATGTGCTGGGTGTTCTGCCTGAAAAATTGGCTAACAAAGAGCTTGCGCACAAGAAAATTCAGCAATTTATTACAGTCGAAAGCATGGCGGAACGCAAAAACATCCTGCTGCAGGAATCAGATGTCTTCCTAATCCTTCCTGGTGGACTTGGAACTCTGGATGAACTTTTTGAGGTTCTTACTGCAAACTCGCTCGGGTTCATGAACAAGCCGGTGATCATCGTCAATAGCTTTGAGTTTTACAGCGGGCTCGTTGATTGGCTCGAAAAAATCGCCTCCACCGGACTCAGTCGCTCGCCAAACGAGCTATTTTCCGTTGTGACAGACCTCGATAGCCTCGAAAGGCTCCTCGCCTAGAAGTTGGCCCAGTGGGCTTGCAGCTTCGGTTCTTGTCGGGCAAGTTTGCCAGTAGACTTGCAGTACCGCCGAACCGGAGCCCTCTCATGACGCATCATTGCAGCAAAAACTGGGACGTGTTCAAAGGTCATCGTTCATCGATGATTCAAAGCTGGACTCTTGCGCTCGTCTCTTTGTGTTCTGCAGCTCCTCTGCGTGCATTTGGCGAAACAGTTGCCAATAAAGAAGCTGATCAAAGCTCAAGCAAAGTCGCTACGGAACTCAAATCACTGCAAGTTAAAGCCAACAAGCACGATGCTTTTCGTGTCAAATTTGATCAGAAATTTTTCAGCGCGCTGAGAAACAAAACAACCAACAGCAGCGGAGAATTGATTTTTGCTCAACCGCGCAAATTCCGCTGGGAAGTCACCACTCCAAACAAAGAAGTTTATGTCAATGACGGTGAGTGGTTTTGGAAATATGTAGAAAACACCAAACATGCGATGAGAATGCCAGCGAATTCGAGCGATCTCGATTTTCTGGACGTGATTTTTCAACTCGACCGTCTTGCGAGCAAATTTCAATTAAAAAAAATAAGTACACTTCCAAATGATGGTTCCCAGCCAGGACCAACATGCCCGCAAAAATCATACTGCGTTGAGCTTGAGCCACTTCAGAAAGGTAACCAAAAAAACATCGCTCTCGCGGTCGAAGAATCAACAGGATTCGTCAATCTCGTAAGGATCGAATTCAAAAACGGCAACAAAACACTCATCACTTTCAACTCTTTCAAGCCTGGAAAAGTATCGGCACAAAGTTTCGAATTCACTCCCCCACCCGGCACTGCTGTTGACAAGAGGTAAGCCAGAGGATGTTGTTCGGAAATCAACTTCAGCAGATGAATTGGAGAGTCTTGCTCGACATTGTTCTTGTGTCGGTGCTCTGCTACCAAATCATGAAAATGCTGCGTGGCACACGAGCTGTGCAAGTTATTATTGGCATGATCTTTATTTTCATCGCTTACGCTTTCAGCGGATACCTTGAGCTCAACACTCTGAATTGGATTATTTCGAAATTTTATTCATCAATCATCGTTGTTGTTATTGTTTTGTTCCAAGACGACCTCCGCCGACTCCTCACACGTATGGGTCGTGGACCGTTTATTCAAGGTATGGATGAAGATCTCGGAGTTCGGTCGATTGAAGAGTGTATCAACGCCGCTCGAACTTTAAGTCATGAACGCGCCGGCGCCATCATTGTTTTCGAGCGTGGAATTGGTCTCGATCGTCTCTACGACCACAGCGTCAAGCTCGATGCACTTGTCACCGAACAAATCCTGCTGTCCATCTTTCAGTCGTTCTCGCCCCTGCATGATGGTGCAGTCATTATCCAGAAAGGCCGTTTATCATGCGCCTCGGCGCAATTGCCGCTGTCTAAGAATCCGAGCTTCAGTAAAAAAATGGGGACTCGCCACAGCGCAGCGGTTGGAATTTCAGAAGAAACAGATGCGGTAGTGCTGGTAGTTTCAGAGGAAACAGGCAACATCTCTGTTGCGTGGGATGGACAAATGCAACGCCAACCCAATGCTGACATCACCCGGCGTCTCCTCCTCAATCTTCTCGTTCCGCAGGGTCCGGAACGCGCCGCAGGGATGATGCGCTATGCACAAAAACTGAAATTGTGGTGGTGGAAACTCGTTTCCGCACCCATGCCGAAAAAGCAAAAAGCGAAACAAAAATCTGAATTTGCTGGCGGCACTCGGCGAGCTGCTTGGGGGGAACGTGGTGCAACCACTGAATCTGAAGCACGCTCAATGCAGGGCGCGCGCAGCATCGTTGCTGCCGGCACAGTGACAACGCCAGGCTCTGATGCGCAGCGCTGGTCTATGAACTTACGACTTCCACGCAACCAAACTGCACGCGGCGGAGGAATCACGGTAAAAAGTAAACCCCCTCAAAGCATTCCAGACACTGCAGTTCAAGCTGATTCTTTTGAGGATGTTCTTGGCGAAGAAGAAACCAAAACCGATCATCGCTTCGTTCCACCCATGCCCCCTGAGCCGCCTCCACGTGATGTGACAGTGGGCGGTGTTTCGCTGAATCCTCCGATGGACACCACCGAAACTTCAACAACACAAACCCGTGAAGAGTCCGAACCGGGGTCGACGAACGAAGCGAAAAAGGACAATGCGTGATGAATGACACAACTTCGATATTGACGCGCATTGCTCAGATCTTCGTGAACAACATTGGCCTGAAAATTCTTTCTGTTGCTTTTGCGTTGGCTTTATTTCTGATCGTTCGCAATCAGCAGGTCCGAGAATTCAACCGAACGGTTCGGGTGCGTCTTGAAACCGAACGCGGAATTGTTGTGATTGGCTCGCCCGAGCGTGTGCTAAACGCAACTCTGCGCATGCCAGACACTCTTTTTTCACGCGTGCCTTCGGACGATGAACTCACCGGTGAAATCGACTTGCGCAAACAAAACAGTGGTAAAATTCGTGTCGCGGTTTCGGGTGAGAATTTTCCCAATCTCGACAAACGCTATGCGCTCACTATGCATGAGCCTTTTATTGACGTGGAACTCGATAAGCTTGAGCACAAACGTGTCCAAATTAAAGCAGTTCTGCAAGGTCTCCCAAAGCCAGGATTCGAAGTTAGCAGAGTGAGCGTAAGCCCGTCGGAAGTCGACCTGATAGGTGCACGACAAGAACTTTCCAAACTTGATGCGCTGTCAACCATTCCAGTCGACATCACAAACTTGGGAGGGAAAGATTATTCCGCCCAGGCAGGCCTTTCATTGGACATTGGTGGAACAATTCGTCCGTTCGTCGACAAGGTGACGGTCAAAGTGAATTTCATTGAAAAGCAAAGCCCATTAAAGTAACAAAACCTGAAACTTCACGCACACAAACAAGGGTGACCATGGGGAAGTATTTTGGAACAGATGGGATTCGCGGTGAAGCGAATGTTGGGGTGATGACTCCTTCAATGGTGTTGCGGATTGGCCAAGCCTTTGGTCTTGCTTTACGCGAAAAAACTGAACGCCCGCGGGTGATTATTGGAAAAGATACGCGAGTCAGTGGCTACATGCTTGAAGGAATTCTCTCGGCCGGCCTTTGTTCAGTGGGTGCAGATGTCCTTTTTGTTGGTCCTTTGCCAACCCCTGGCATCGCTTATCTGACGCGCGGTATGCGCGCGTCTGCCGGAATCATGATTTCCGCGAGCCACAACCCGTTTCACGACAACGGAATCAAATTTTTTGATAAAAACGGTTTCAAGTTACCCGATGCTGATGAGGATTTTATCGAGCGATTGATTGATGATCCAAAGCTGGAAAACCGAGTCGTCAATGCTCAGAAAATTGGCCGAGCAAAACGAATCGACGACGCAATTGGTCAGTATGCGGTTTTTCTCAAAGAGCGCTTCCCAAAATCTTTGAAGCTCGATGGCATGCGAATTGTTATGGATTGCGCGCATGGCGCTGGTTATCGCGTTGGCCCCAAAGTCTTAAGAGAATTAGGCGCTGAAGTTTTTGAAATCAACAATGAGCCTAATGGCTTCAACATTAACCTTGAAGCAGGTGCACTGCACCCCGACAAACTGCGTGAAGAAGTTCTCCGTTATCGTGCAGATATTGGCTTAGCCCTTGACGGCGATGCCGACAGACTCGTTGCGGTCGACGAGAAAGGTAACATTCTCGACGGCGACCAAATCATCTCCATGTGTGCGCTTGAAATGCTTGCCACTAACCAACTGCCCAACAGTAGCGTGGTTGTAACCGTCATGAGCAATAAAGGTCTCGATATGGCTTTGCAGAAAGCCGGAATCCAGGTCTTTCGCACGCCAGTTGGCGACCGCTCTGTGGTTGAAGAAATGCGTAAGCGCAATATCGTACTGGGCGGCGAGCAAAGTGGCCATCTCTTATTTTTGGATTCAAGCACAACCGGCGATGCCATTATTGCAAGCCTCAAGATTCTCGAAATGATGTGCCGGCGCAACAGGCCACTTTCCCTGCTTGCAGAAGCCATGCATAAACTCCCGCAAATCACACGTAATGTGAAAGTCACTCGAAAAACTCCACTTGAGCGTCTGCCAGAATTCTCCTCACGCTTAAGCGAAATAGAAAAAGAGCTCGGCAATGCAGGGCGGATTCTTTTCAGGTATAGTGGCACCGAGTCGCTTGCGCGGATTACTATCGAAGGCCCCGATCAGGTGCTGATTCGCACATACGCACAAGAGCTCGAGCAAATTCTAACGCAAGAAATTGCGCAATCGAATGCTTGAAAGAAAACTACAATGGAACAAACTGCCAAACAAAGACGCTCGCTGATCGAAACTCTCAAGGAGAACGTCCTCAATTCAACATCGACCGGCGACTCCATCGGTGGTCAGGTGAGCCGAGCGGTGCGCCTTTACGTTCTCAACACAATCATCCGTCCGGCACGGCGGGTCGAAAATTCAGACGTTGTGAGCTTCACCGAGCGGCAGCTTGACCTCACCCTAGCGCGTGTCGTTCGTGAAGGTCTGGGGCCGCTCGGACTCAAGTCGTGCATCTCCAACAACACCTTTGGGCAGTTGCACTTCTACGATTCTCATCCCGAATCCGACGAGCCACCTGTAGTCTTGATTCATGGAATTGGCAGCAGTGGCCAGTGCTTTGCGATGCTTGCACTCATGCTTAAAAACAAGCGGCGCGTTGTGATGCCTGATCTCTTCCACTTCTCGGGCTTCAGCAAACCAAATAATCCGGTCATGACCCGCAGGCAGCATGTGCAGTCGATGCGTGAATTTATTCGCTCACTCTCACACCATCCTGCCGATGTGGTTGGCCTCAGCCTTGGCGGCTGGATTGGCATGTCGCTCGCCATTGAAGATCCCAAAATCGTGAAAAGCCTAACTCTTCTCAACCCCGGTGGACTGGATTTCCGCACCTACGCGCTGCGCGATTCGCTCATGTATCTCAGCTGGAATAAGTTCCACAGTCTCTATCCAGGAATCATGAGTGCATTCCCTTATTCAGGACTGCCCGTTATTAGCCCCGTACTCAAGCGCGCAGTGTACCGCGTTCTCAAAGACGACAGCGTTCGAGATTTCGTGAAAACCGTGGATGCAGACGACTTCCTCGACAAAGACCTCGCAAAAATTTCATGCCCAACACTCCTGATGTGGGGAATGCAAGACAGACTTTTGTCTCCAGAGACTCCTGTGTCGTTGGTCAAGTCCATTCCACAATGTCAAGGCTTTTGGGTGCGGGATGCAGCCCATATTCTTTGCCTCGAGGCCCCCGTCAATGTCTTTGACTCAGTTGTCAGATTTCTTGACCTCGAACGGATTGAAGACAACAATTTCGTAACGCTTGTTCGCAGCCTCCACCGTGTTTATCCGATGCAGGCTATTACGAACGAGGACTCTGACGACTTCTGAGGTTTGTCCCATGTCGGCACACGATTCTGGCTTTAGTCAATTTATGGAACATCTTTTTGCGGGATCGCGCCTGCAACGCGGTGAAGTTCGCACGTTTATGGATGGGATTCTGCAATCCAGTCTCTCCGATGTCCGGGTTGCCTCAATTCTCACAGCATTTCGTCTTGTTCCACTCTCGCAAGACTTGGTGATGGGAGCGTTGGAAAGCCTGACACAGTCAAGAACTTCAAGGAAAGGAAATCTCCTACCAAGCAGAACGATAATCGACGGCCTTGTCGATAATTCGGGCACCGGCGGTGATGGTTCAAACACTTTCAATATCTCAACGATGGCAGCCGTTGTGGCAGCTGCCGCTGGCGCGCGTGTTGCGAAATTTGGAACCCGCTCGATTTCAAGCCGTTGCGGCAGCGCCGACGTTCTTGAGGCCGTTGGGGTGCATGTTTCGCGCACTCTTGACGCCGCTGAGCGGCAAGTCGAACGCGCAGGCCTCACATTTCTCTATGCACCAGCTTTGTTGCCAGCTCTTCAACACCTCAACTTGGTGCGTAAAAGCCTAGGCTTTCACACAATCTTTGATCTCCTTGTCCCCCTTGCAAATCCAGCACATCTTTCAGGTCAACTGGTTGGAGTTTACTCTCCCGACATCCAGGTCCTCATTGCTCGATGTCTGCAAGATCTGGGTCGCAAGCGCGCACTGGTTGTTCACAGTGAAGACGGCCTCGATGAAATTTCTGTGTGCGGCCCATCACGCATCATTCAATTGGTTGATGGTCAGCAGAATGCGGAAATTTGGAATCCGTCTGATTTTGGCATCCCAACATACAAAAAAGATGCACTGCGTGGCGCAGGCATCGAAGAAAACGCGCAATGTTTCATATCAACCATACAAGGCCGCAATCCAGGCGCAGTGGAAGACGCTGTTGTTCTCAACGCAGCAGCAACACTTTGGTGCGCTTCAACCGTCGACAGTATCAAAGAAGGCCTAGAAAAAGCTCGGTCAGTTCTGAAATCGGGTGAAGCCGCAAGCAAGCTTGAGGTGTGGCGAAAGGACTCCATTGAGTCATCCGCTCATTGATGCACTTGCTGAACTCAATCGCGTCGCCGCAATGGAATGGTGGAGCAGCGAGGATCGATCTGCCTGGCGGGACGATATTCTCAGACAACGCGAATCCCTTGAACTCCTGAGCCTGAAATCCTACCTCTTTGAAACACCCGCAAGCGAGCAAAATGCGGCATCTCATCTTGCTCAGCCAGAGCCTGCAACAATACCAACTTGGCTCTGGGACGCAGATCTTTTGCGCTGTTTTTTTCCAGAAAAATACCAACAGCCCGATGCGGACCTCTCAACCGAAGAAGGCAGTTATTTTGCGACGGTCATGGCTCGCCTGGATGCACTCGCGCCGGCAACCGCTTGCGCGTTGCTGCTTCGCCCTGGCTTCTGGATGTCGGAAGCATGGGTCAGCGAGGAACAAATTCTCAGAGAATCACTCGAACGAGCGCGTGAAAAGAAAATATTAACAATTCGCGCAGGATTTCTCAGCGAACAATCCGACATCCTCATGAGTGCCGAATTGGGATTTTCCGGAATTCAAATTCACGCTGCGGATATGGATCTTTTTCAATTGCAATTGAGCATTGAATTAGCGCGCGATTGCCGACTGTGTCCGATTGTCACAGTGGAAAACTTTCAGCAAATGGAGCAGGTCGTGCAAACCGATGCTCCTCATATCGCGTTGTGTGGCTTGCCCGGAATGGGCTATGACTCGACACTCAGGTTTATCCAAAAGTCTATGCCGAACATTCCCAGCAATTGCACGCGAGTTATGCTCGTAGGAACCTTGACCGCAAGCGAAAAAGCAGTTTTTGCCAAAATGGGTGCGCATTGTTTTCTGAGTTTTCTTCCCTGATTCAATGCTCTTCACAGTACAACTTATGTTTCGTTTTCAACCTGCGCGCGTTGAGCCAGGAATGCGTCGTTGCGCTGTTGCCAAGCTTCTGTGTCGGTCGTGAGTGTATCGCGCGTCATGAAATAAACAGCAACTCCCGCCAACGATGTTAAGACACACAAAATCTGCCCCATGGTCATCGAGTTATTGAAATAATATTTGAGCTGCTCATCCGCCTCACGGAAATACTCCATAAAGAAGCGGTAGATGCCGTAGAAGAAAATAAATGCAGCGCCAATGGTTCCTTCTTTATGCTTCTTGCGATTAATCAAGAGAAGCGTAATAAAAAGCAGCCAACCTTCTCCTAAGCTTTGATAAATTTGACTTGGGTGGCGAGGAAGATCTCCACCGCCTGGGAAAATCACCGCCCAAGGAACATGATCAGAAATGACTCGTCCATAAAGTTCCCCATTCATGAAATTGCCGATTCGCCCCAGGCCAATTCCAACTGGAACTGTCAGAGAAAGACGATCTGATAGATGCCAGAAGGAAATCTTATGCTGTCTGCAAAAGATCACGATGGCAGCAATAACGCCGACGATACCACCATGAAATGACAAACCACCTTCCCAGACTTTGATGATATCAGCGGGGCGCTGCGAATAGGCGTCCCAATTATAGATAAATACGTATGCTGTGCGTGCGCCAAGAATCATCCCAAGCATCAAATAGGCAATAAGAGAGTCGAGCAACAGTGGGGTGAGCATGATGGCGCGCTTCTTAATCCAGTGTCGGCACCATAAATAGCAGATCGTATAGCCCAACAAATACATCGTTGAGTACCACCGCAGACCCCAATCGATTCCGGCTTTGTGCAAACCGAAAAGAGCGGTGATGACGACAGCTATCAAAATAAAAATGGGTCGAAGAAAATAGATGCGAGAGAGTTGAGTTTCCGAAAACTCGCGCGCTCTTGGCAAACCCCACAGGCCTCCAATTCCAAGCAAGAGCAGAACCGTGAGCACGGCCGAGCCCATCACAGTGGACATCCAGCCTAACTTCAATCCACTTACGGTAAAGATAAATGGACTCAGATTATGCACGTAATAGGCACTCGTCGACATCGATAAACCTCAAACACAAGGCAACGGGATCATCATTAAAAAAATCTTCTCTGCGAGAAGATACACTGCAGAACTTGATTTGCCAAAATCCATCCGCTAGTCTTTGATAAACACATTCGTGTTCAAACAAAGGAGTCGCAATGGCCAACAACACTGTTTCCACACAGCAACTCATTTCTGCGGTCGCTGACAAATTCACCGACAAGCTGCCAAAGAAGATGACCAAGACACTCTTGACTGAGTTCCTTGCAACCATCGAAACTGAAATCGCTGCAGGAAACAAAGCTCGCATCGACAAGCTTGGAATCCTCTTCGCTAAGGAGCGAGCTGCTCGTACGGGCCGCAATCCTCAAACTGGCGAATCAATCAACATTCCAGCTTCCAAGAAGGTGAGCTTCCGCGCTGCCAAGTCCCTCAAAGACGCCGTCGGAACAACCCGCACGGGCGGCAAGAGCAAGCGTTAATCACACTTGCATCTTGAAAAAAGGCCAACCCATCGGGTTGGCCTTTTTTTTCGATTCAACAAAAGACAGAGAATTGATCTGGCGGGAGCCTTTAAATCTTCTAAAACTCGTAACGCAATTCAGTGCTGTAGATATCTTTGTCAACAAGTTTATCTGCGGCAAAGAGATGAGCCATTGCCAGTTGCAGACTCAGTTGATCCGGAAAAAGCGTCACTCCAATCCAAGACCTGAGCGAGGTAGCGTACGTAATTTCGCTCCAACGTGGTGCGCTCGATTGATCCGCCACCAAACCTCCGGTTTTAAGGGTTCGTTCGGACTTAGAACGCACCAACCCCAAGGATACGCCCACAGGCACAAACGCCGTGGATTCTATCCCGAGTTCTCCAGAAACATTCGACTCAGTGGTTGCAATGTCAATTTGCCCTTGCGACTCAGGAAGACCTGCAAACCCCCGCAATGCCGTGCGCGCTATAAATTCACAAAAAGCGAAGCCACAGCTCCAATGAGCGGCTCCGGCCAGCAACCAACTCTCCTGATAGAAGCGCTCTTGAGCAAAGAAATCACGAGGTCGAACACCGTACCCCACCGCTGCAGAAAAACGCTTCGGCAAAAGAGAATTTCCAACTCCTCCCGCATCCGCATGGTCTGAAAATGCCAAGAGAAGAAAAGAAATGAAAATGCCAACGTGTGAGATTCTGAATTTCATGGGCAGCTCCTTTGGTAGGACACAGGAAAACCCGTTGTCCCAAAGCGCGCTTTAATGGCTTTACAATATTCCGCTCGAGAGGAAGGCGCTGTTGAGTCGATCCAGGCCTTGAAGAACGCCCCGAGAACGTCTCCATCAGTCAATGGCGAAACAACATCTCGCACATTGCAAATTCGCAAGTTGGTTTCCGGCTCCGGCAAAGCCAAACCTTCATTGGCTCGCAGTGTGTCGCTGACACTTCCGAGGTTCTTGACGATCTCGCGCAGAAATAAGTCCCGCTGTTCTTTGTTTCCAGCGCTTAATCCTCGTGCCTTGAAAACATCCATCAATGCCGCAGCCCACAAGCTGCCTATGCAGTAAAATCGGCCTTCACACACCGTCGAAACCGAATCAAATGACTCACTGTAAGCTGAAAAATCAAAAGACATTTTTGAGAAGTTACGCTCACTGGTGGCCCGAGTCGAGCCCAATGAAGATTGCAGAATATGACTCGAACCAGTCCAAACGAAACTCACAAAATCAGAGAATCCTTCATTCAATCCACGAATCGCGAATTCACTTTCAAGCCTGCCATTAAAAATATTCCCAGAGTTTTCCCGATCGGTTTGGCACCGCTCATATTTATTTCTAAAAAATGCTGATTCAAAAATGGCATGACCAAATTCGTGCGAAATAATTTGCGGGTTGAAGTTCATCGGAATCTTCTCATTGCGACCCGACTGAAACAAGGCAAACTGCTTTGCCCCTGCAATGAATGCAGCATTCGCGTTCTCGTATTTCCGCAGCACCTCATCCTGATCTTTCACCTGAATTGAAGGTTGAAACAAAACCTGAAAACTGCCAAATGACTTGAAGAAATCAGTTTGCTTTTCCCCGGTCAGAACTTCAATCTGTGCAACGAGGGAATCAAATTGGTACATCGAAGAAAGCATCGCTAATGTTCGCGGGCTTGCTGCCTTGATCACTCCGTCGCGAATGCGATATTCCAAACGAGGAGTCGCTCCTCCGGTAAAAAGGCCATTGGTAATCACCGAACCAGCCACACTCTTAATTTCTAGGTCTCCGCCCTGAACCATTGAAAACAAGGAGCCACTGAGAGCCTCCAAATCTTTGAGACCCGAAAAGGTCTGCGGGCCATAGATAAATTTGGGCTCAGTGCTCGGGTCAGTGAGGGATGCCGAATCAATGGTTAAAACATCGGCGGTGATAGTTGCGCCACTCGTCAGCGTCTCCGCGGCCTTGCTACAGGCCATGACGATTTCCAAAACAACCAGGCTGAGAATTATGAAGGCAAACTTTTTCAGATTTTTCATACCCAACCTCAGTCACGACTCGGCGAACGATAGTGCACTTCAACAATCGGCCACATCGACCAATTCGACGACAGCGAGAGCAACGCCCCACCCGCACTGAGCACCCAATCTGAAAAGCTAAATTGCGTGCGAAGATGAAAGAGGTTGCTCGAAGCGAATGTCATTCGCTCAACAATCAACTCATTATTAATATGTTCTTGATTGAGTCCTTTAAGCGATGGGCTCATTCCAACACCAATCGACCAAGACGACGAAAATGGAATGTCATAGGCTAAGTTCGTCCAGCTGATGAATTGGTCTGAGTACCCATCAAAAGAATTGTTGAACTCACGACTCGAAAAGACAGCTCCTCCAAGTCCCCAAATGAGTCGCCCGGAGGACTCAAAATCGAATGCGAGACTATTTTGAAAGAGAGCACCGAAAAATCGTGTGCGGCTTCCAACAAACTTCCCACCCAGAGCAACCTCAATGAGAAGCGAACAGCTCAAAAGGCCGGAATCGCAATAGCGTTCCTTGCCACCCAAACTCAACGTTGGCCGAGCAATGAGTACAGCTGAATCTAGAATCGCATTGGTAAATATGCTGCTGTTTTCTCCAGCGCCATACCAAAGATGCCCTGTTGTCAGGTCGGCTTGAAATCCTGACTCGGGCACGACCTCTGTATTTAAAAAACCTGCAACATGGCTGTCGGGCGCATTATAAATTCGCTCACTTTGCTTTGCAGCATTGGCTACAGATGGCTCAAGCGCATCGAGACATATTAACAAAAAAATAAGCACCCAGCGCTGCAGGAAGGATTTTCTAGAGCGTGATTCGAAACCCATGGCGAGCTCCATCTTTTTTTCTGGGTCTCCAAAGGGTACCATGGTGCACACTGGAGGCGAGCTCATGACATTCAAATCGTCAATTTTGTTAGCAGCATGTGCAATCACTTTGACCATATTTTCAGCATGTGTGACCGTTGGTGAGGATTTTCCCTCACAAGTCGCTTGGATCGTTCGTGACAAAACAACAAAAAAAGAACTCGAAGTGCGACTCGGAGCTCCTTGGCGTGTCGGCTACGACACGGGACTTTTAACCTGGACCTGGGGTTTCTATCGATACTCAATATTTCGTCCTGTTCGCACCAAAGATCTCCTTGTCCGCTTTAATTCAAACGGCACTGTGAACAGCTATAGTTTCTCAAGTTCCTTTGATGAAGATATTAATACACTTTCGCAATGAGGCTTTTCTCATGAACGGCACTTCAGCTCTCGGGCGCATTGTTGTTATCGGTTTCGGCAACATGGGTCGTGCATTGGTCAAGGGATTGCTTGTCAGCAGTTCTTGCGAGGTCATTGTTTGCGATCGCTACAAAAGCCCTGAGGCTGATGAGTTGCAGGCAACATATCCAAACCGAATGAAATTCCTCATATCAGCGCAGGTGCAAAGAGACGGCATTGAACTTCCGCTCACTCCTGCAGACACCTTAATTATCTGCACCAAGCCACAGAATTTTCAGGATGCGATTCAATTCTGGAAACCAGTATTCTGCTCGGGCGGAGGCACACCGCTGGTTATTTCAATTCTTGCAGGCACACCCATAGAGCAGATTCAGCGTGTGTTCCCAGGATGTGTGGTGACGCGTGCGATGCCAAATATTGCTGCAACCGTTGATTGTGCCGCAACTGCTCTTTGCCTCTCTTTAAACGCCGCCGACAACGAAGTTCAACGCGCCAAAGCTATTTTTGAAGCGGTCGGGAAAGCGTGGGTTGTGCCGGAAGAATTAATGAATGCAGTGACAGGCCTCAGTGGCAGCGGACCCGCATATATTTATATGGTGATAGAAGCGTTGTCGGACGGTGGTGTAAAAATGGGTATGCCACGTCAACTCGCCTTGGAATTAGCATCACAAACCGTTCTAGGAGCTGCAAAACTCGTTCAAGAAACCGGTCTGCATCCTGCCGTGTTGCGCGATCAGGTCACCACTCCGGGCGGAACCACAATTTCCGCAATTCACGAGCTTGAACGTCATGGTCTTCGTCCCATGCTAATTTCAGCTGTTGTTACCGCAACGAAAAAAAGCCGCCTTCTTGCAAAGGCGGCAGAAAAGAAAATCAACAAACAATAAGAAGAACGAAGGCGATTATTGCCGCGTGCAACCAGCGGGCTCTAGGCCATCAATGTAAAATTGAACCCCTTGCCCGCGAATATCAAAAACGTAGTCGTTGAAGTCGATTCCTCGGTCAACTCTCAGAGCTGGATTGCTTGCTGCAGCGTCCAGATTCTCCTTCTTTTGATCTTCAAAATAAACGCGAACCCAGCGATTGTTTAACACCCCGTTCGCGAACGAATCCATCTGAGCCTTTATTTCAGACGTTGAGTCGGTGATTGCAATCACAGGGTCGCGGCTGAGAATGTTGTTGCGATCGTAGGCCTTGAAGAAGGGCATCGATGCGATTTCACCTGCGCTGCGGTCAATGTCGACAGTCTCATTGTAGGGTCCATCGCAGGAGAAGCCTGGGCTACATGCACCAGGTTTCGGGAAGTAGGTTTGCACGCGAACGCTCAAGCGATTGCAAATACCTTTGTCTGCAAGCAACTCGACTGTTGAATTCAATGGAGTGGTTTTATTGCATCCCACCGGTTTACTGTCGCCCGCAACAGACACCGTTAAACAGTTCTTCCACCATGCCTCGTAGTTGAGCTGCACAACGCGCAATTGAAGAACGACTTTATTTGGTGGAACGCTGGTTGATGGCGGCGGAGCTGGGTCCCATTTCGGTGGAACTGTCACCACGGGCTTACCACCCAGTCCGGGAAGCTGAACCACTGTTCCAGGCTTCGGCGGAACCTGACCATAGTTCGGAATCGTGGAGGAGGGAGGAGGCTGAGGATTGTAGGGATTCGCTGGTACGGTCGTTGCCTCTCCGCCCGTCCGCGGTTTCCCAGATTCGTCTGGAGATTTTGCGGGAGGTTGTTGAACAGGCTGAGGATTCCTGCTTCAGGCGCATTACCCGCGCGGTACTTTGTTTTTTCGCACGAAAACAAGCCCATTGAAGAAAATGTAAGCCCCAGAATCAGTGAAAATCGAAATACAGGTTTCATTCTCAAGCCCTCAAATCAGCCCCAAAAGGATGTCAGGGTTAGTCTGCTCCAAGTGTAACTGGGGACTGCACAGATCCGCTCAAGCAAAGCATCAAAAACAAGGCAGGTAGGAAAAAAAGTGCCAAAGGCAGGAGAAGTTTGAGGCTCATTGCCGCGGCTCTGTCCGCCGCAAGCAACTGCAGACGCTCGAAGAGCGAAGTCTGTAATTCGAGAATCCAAGGCATTCGTGGATGGGTTGCGCGCTGAAAGCCGCTCTGAAGCATCGCAAGGAAAGGTTTTTGCTTTTCTCTAGGGGACGGGCAGAAACACCAACTCATGGCATTGCCTAGTTTCTTCAGCTCAACATTTTCACAAGTGAGGAGTCCTGCAGACACACTCTGCTGCGCTGTTGTTCCGGCAATCTTATGCGCGATAACCCGCTGAACTAAAGCCATTTGACCTTCCAGTGAAGACAATGAGCCAGAAGACAGAGTGAGGACAGAGGTGCTTGTTAACCATCGCAGCAGAATCACGCCAACACAGTAAAACGAGATTGCCAGAGCGAAAACAAAGCGCCCGTATGACGTGAGCAATTGGCCGAAGATCTCATTCCAGCGGCATACGAGTAGAAAAATAAAGACAGTGGGTACTAGAGCCGTCAGAAAGATAGCCTGAGCTCTTGCCTGCGCAGTTTGCTTTGCCATAGTGCGCTGCGCAGACGCAATATTTTGAAGATATTGCAGTGCACTTTCAGTAGCATGTCGAGACACCCCTGGGGTCAATGCAACTGAGAAGACACCTTCAAAAACAACGCGCAAATTTGCCTCTTTGCAAACACCAGTAAGCCCTTTAAAGACATCTGATAACAAGGGAGCTGAGTACTGAATCAGTGGAGCAAGTCTCTGAACCTCAGCAACTCGGCACTGAAGACACGCATTTTGCAGTGCCAACCTCCGCGGGATTCCTTGCGAAAGAGCCGTTTTGAAATCGCCAGCAAATTTCTCTAAGCACGGCCAATCAAGTTTGGCGCGACTCAACATTTCGACTCCCATCGACAACTTTAATGTCGGCCAAACATCGTCGGCCATCTGAATGACGCTGCAAAAAAACAACCAAATCGATGGACGACAAAATCATCCGCCGCACGGCTATCACATCCAAGGAGGGATGAGCCCGCAAAACCATTGTTTCAAATCGACAAAGGGCATCGTCAATTGATTTACCGTGAAGCGTGCAGAGTGAACCGCGATGTCCTGTGTGAAGTGCTTGCAGCAGCGCAAATGCTTCAGGACCACGACACTCCCCCACCACCAAACGGTCGGGCCGCATGCGCAGTGCCTCGCGCACCAAATCTTCAAGGGTCACAGTTTGCAATGCTGAATCACCCACAGATCTGGTTTGCAGATAGACACAATGTGGATGTGGGAGTCGCAATTCGGCGACATCCTCGAGCACCACAACTCTCTGATTTTTTTGGAATTCGCCTGCAAGGGCCTGCAACAGTGTCGTTTTACCGGAGCTCGTTGAACCAACAATTAAGATATTATGCTGTGCGCAAATGCTCCGACGAAGAAGATCTGCTTCGCATTTCGTGAGGCTTCCTACCGCTTCGAGCTCATCTAACGCCCAGGACCTCTCGCGGTGCCGGCGTAAGCTTATATATCCTGAACTGCGTGCCAAAGGCGGCAGCGCCACGTGCACTCGTGAGCCATCAGCGAGCGCGAAATCGCAAAATCCGCGCTCGGTAAAAAGCTCCTGATTGGCTTGTCCTGCATGAAACATCAGCCAGTTAAGAGTGTCTTCCCAGTTTGAAAAAAAAGGTTCTGCTCTCTGCAACTCACCCAATCGTTCGACCCAAGTCTTGTTGTCGCCATCGATTAGAATTTCCGTGATGGTTTCATCGACAAAGGCGACCGTTAATGAACCCTGCAGGCAGAGATGACAATAGACAGCAATACATATGCGAGCAGAACTTTGTAGGCAAAATTCATATCTCACTGAACTGCTGCGCGAAGAATCCTGCATTTGCATCAAATGCGGCAGAATCAGGTCAATGGCTTCTGAAATTGACTTATCCTTCAACTGATTGGCCGTGAGATTTTGTATCACACACTGCTTTGCTAACCTAACTTCTTCTGACTGCAGAAAGCTTTGGTTGATTGCATACCTTTCAAGAATCGAACGCATCGAATCGGTCTCAGATTGCATTAAGAGCGCCAGATCAATGCTCCGTTTTTTATCGACCTTAAAATGAATGCGCTGCCAGCCAACAAAATGTTGGCCATGCATTCTTATCGCGACAAAATCTCCGCAGGCTGCAAAAGCGATATTCAACGCAGGACTCAAAAACTGACAAAATTCATCGCAGAGAGTGGAGCTGCCGACACTGCGCCATACACTGTCTGAAGTTTGAGTCGAGAATTGGGATCGCTGTGTTTGACCTGCGACTTGAACGTCAACTTCAACGGTTGGCACGCTTCGCTCCAGGAGCAATTTCCGACTCACTGACTTGCATGCCATCCACATCTTCCGCCGCCTTGCGAGCTTCCTCAGCTTTATCCTGCGACTGCTTGTCCGCCTTTGAGACCTCGGCAGCGCTGCGTCCTGCGATGGCCGAACCAAGTGAAGCAATTTTCGCCTTCAACGCTGCACCAAAAAGCGAAGTGACGGCTATCGAGGCAACCGCAACCACACTCAACAAAATTGCATACTCAGTGAGACCTTGTCCTTTTTCGCTGTGCTTGTTCATAAGAACCTCCTAGCCCAGCTCTGCAGTCAATCTCATTGGCGAGTCAAACGAGCCCAAGGTGCTGACCAAATTCCGATCAGTTTGCCTGAAAACTTCCTGCATGAATGAAGCGCACTTTGACTGCACCCAGAGGTTCGCTAGCAAGCCAGCAGAGGTTTTTGCGTATGAAGAATATCTATCGAAAAATCGAAACTGGCGAGACAGACGTCTTCCATCTCCAGATACCTGAAAGCTACGCCGAACGTTTGCATGGACTCAAAAAATACCAATGGTTCAGCAATCAATTTGCTTTACTTTTCAGTTCACCTTGTCTGCTTCACTCCTTTGGCATGAAAAACAATATAACTCTTCAGACCCTCGCGCGCGACTTTCGAAAATCGGGTGAAGGGCAGCTCATGCCGACAAATTCAATTGCGATTTCCCTTAAACGGAACCTCTGGATTGCTGAAATGGCTGCCGTGCACTCAGAAGCAATTTCAAATCACAAACAGTCACCATCGCATCTTTTAATCATATCGCCCAAAAATGTAGTTTCAAAAGCACGGACATTTCTTTTCTCAATAAGAATTTTCCTAGTTTTCTTTGCCACTCTTCTTTCCAGCGTTGCTTTAGCAATAGCAAAATCTCCGTCTATTAGGATGCAGGTCGGCGAGAGCAAAGAGGTGATGCTCGACGCCGCACCACAAAGCCTTGATCTGTCGCAACCAGATATTATCGACGTTCAGAGAATTGGAATGTCCAATAAGATACTTGTCACCGCCCTCAAATCAGGGGCTGCCCAACTCACTGTGCGCTACCCTCTGGGAACAACTCGGCAGTGGTTCTTCAACATTGGAACCTTAGCAAGCCCGCTCGACAGCTCACCCAGCCTGTCCTCTGCATCGCTCCTCCGATTGGCTCGCGAGATCCAAAAAAGGACCGGCCTTGAAGCCGTGCTCGACAACGGAAGAGTAGTTATCTTTGGATTCCTGCAAACCGAACTGCAGGTCCGCAATCTCTTAGATCTTTGCTTTGGCCGAGATGAATGTTTGCCACGATTCTCAATCCACGAAGACGCAGGAAGACAGCTTAAAAAGATCATCCAAGAGCATCTCGATCACATGGGCTTCCACGGGATCACCCTTGAGCAGACGGGCGCAGGATTCATTCTCAAAGGCAGTATCGCCAAGGCAGATGCCAATCTGGAATTAAAGAATCTCATTGGCAGTGTCGTGCCAAGGGTTAGCCTTTCTCTTGATGCCGACCACTCGAGTCAGCCACTGATAGAAACCCAACTGTCGTTTTTTCGTGTCACGCAAACCGGACTTACGGCCTTAGGTCTCAGCACTCAAGCCCCCGAAAATCAACCCGCCGACTCAGACCTCGTTCGTCTGCGTGTTGCGCCTCATCTAGCCAAACTGCGAGGCGGGCCACAGCTCGGATTCATCTTTCCAGAATTGGCTTTAAAGGCTCTCACTCAAAACGGAATATTACAGCAAATTGCGCGTCCTTCTGTGGTTACGGCAAGTGGATCTCGTGGCGAAATCCTCTCAGGCGGCGAACTCATTTTTCAAACGAAAGGGCAAGTGCAAAAATTCCTCACGCAAAACTATGGAATCTCGATCGTAGTAAAACCCAAACTGGTTGATGCTCAGAGAATTTCACACCTCATTGAATTGAAAATCACTCATCCCCAGGCAGACCCAACGCAAAATGCAATTTCTGCCATGAGCGCGAGTGTTCTCAACACAGAAATCAACTGCAAGCCTGATGAAACACTTTTGCTCACCCGAATCAATCAACGAACTAATGGAAAGACAACAACAAAAATACCCATTCTCGGACATATTCCACTGCTCGGCGAGCTCTTCAAAAGCCGCGAATTGCAGGATGAAGATGCCGAGCTCTGGATTACTCTCAAAAGTCAGCTGCAATTGTCACAAGCTCCTTCTTTACCGGACATCTCTCAACCAGAAAATCCACCCAACCCAAAAGCACATTTATTGGACTAACGGAGGTACGCGTGCCAAATAGAATCCATGTGCTTATACGTTTAGGCGTGCCTTTTACTTATTGGCGGCTCCCTCACTTATCTCGAAATCAGACCCGTGTGGAATGCGACGATCACTGGGTGAAAATCACAAATCAAGGTGAATCTGTATTTCGCAGAGTTGGGTACCCCATAGAATTTGATGGCGATTATTTTATCGTTCTTTCGAAGACATTGTTTTCAGAATGCTTGATTAAAATTATGACTCTCTGCGCAAAGTCACTCGCACGATTTATCACCTGCTGCGCATTTTCAATTGCTGTATTCAGTGCAATATTCTTTTTTTCTCGTGCTCGCACTATGCATAAAGACGCGCAAAATATGATCAGATCTGAAGCTGAAGTTGTTTCCCTAATTCCGGAAAATCCCTCTCAACAGGGAGAGCTGCAAGCGTCAGCTTCGAACGAAAATAATCAAGCTCAAGTCATCCACTCCCAAGAAAAATCAAAAAAGAAGTCTGTTGCAGTAAAAGAAAAACCACGAGAGGCGTCTGTAGACCCAATGCGCTGCAGTCGAATTGCTCAAATCAATAAAGCACGTCTTTGGGGTCGGTACGCATTGAAAGAAGAATCAGAGAAAGGATGGTATGTCTGTCGTTGAAACAGTTGTTGTAGGAGGTGTTTTTTTAGTCTTGGCCAGCGGCGTTCATGAGCTGACGCGCCTCTATGCGATCCGCCATTCGCTCGAACTTATGGTGAGCAGCCGCGCTGGTGCAGAAGCATTGAAATCTCTCTCCCATCTCTCTCATGGCACCTTTGCACCGGGAGTTAGGGAAAACAACCCGGTCGAGAAGTCGCTCAAACAGGCGAGCGAAACTCTCTTTCAATCATCACTTCTGAATTGGTCTTGGACCTCAGTTGAAAGATCATCGCAAACAGGAACTCTTTCTGGCGTTTACGCGTCTGCCACGGGCCCGCACAAAGAGAAACCTCTTGCGCCCGTCGAATTGTCGGTCACTGTTTGCATTCAGAGCTGGCTCGAACCGCTTCTGAGTGTTCTCGTCGATGGACGCAATTGTATCGGCCAATATCAATCTCAAAAAAACTCGCCAACCCGGCGAGGAATTTCCATGCGCAGCAGTGCTAAACGCAGTGTCCCATTTTTTGTGCCGCTGTACCTTTTTGGCGTGTACGAGCCAGACAATGCGGTCCCGAGCAAATGAAAAATACAAATGATGAAGTAAAATTCATAAGTCAGAGCGCTGGCCAAGCATTACCTTTACTGCTTGCCTTTATAACCCTCATTGTTGTGACATTTTTTGCTGTTGCCCGTTCACTCCAGGCGAAAAGACAGGAGGTTTTCGAAGCAGAAAAATCGCTCCACAAGGCCCTCTTTCTGCAAACAGAAAACGCACTGCAGCTGAATGTTTTTGTTAATAGTAATCTGCGTCTCAAGAGACACTTGTTTTCATGGTTGCGAGTTGCGGAGATGGGTGCATCAAGTGCTCTTGACCTTGCAGCAAGTCCTCCTCTTTGGGAAACACAACTCCCCATACCAACACCCTTTCAAGTGTTTCGAAACATGACCATCGCACAAGCGCAGGTCAGTCAAATCGCGTCCGAAAATGCAATTCGCAATCGGAACGCAATAAGTTCATTGGATCGCGAACTGCAGTCTCAAGTGCACACTCTCTCTATTTCACAGAGCCTGTGTTTACTTGCGTGCTTGCCTGAGGCTGCAAGTTTGATAGATATCTCGACCACAGATTGCAGAAACCTAGAAACCATCTCTGAGAGCTGCACTCTCCATTTGCGAACCGCGCAATTGGGAGCACCGTTTCTCAGTCATATTAAAATCAACGATCTTCTTCAGGAAAGTTTCACGCCGCGCGTGGGTTTCGTTTTGCTCAAGCCACAGCGGCGGAGCAGTGTCAAAGTAGATGAAGGGCTTAATTCAAAAAAAATTACGACTCACACCTTTGAGCCCATGCTCGTGCATCTTGTTCATCCGCGCCTGAAATCAACATCTCTCAACGGGAAATCAAACGCCAAGACTGAACCAAAAACATCTGAGCGCACAAGACAATCCGAATGGCTTCTACAGATGTCCTTCGAACCGCAATGGAGTGTTGAGGTCCGTGATGCGCAATAAGGGGTTTTACAAAAACAGGCGAGAATCGGGGCAGGCCCTGACGGAGCTTTCACTCATCTTACCAATCTGCTTCTTTCTATTTTCAGCCTTGCCTAATCTCACACAAACCACGCAAACCGCGCTACAGAAGTTGAACTCCGCTTTGGATGCAGAGCTCCATCCCAACATTGTCCCCCTTGCGCTGCGGCAACATTCAATGTGG
Organism: bacterium; assembly: GCA_009918675.1. Taxonomy (GTDB): domain Bacteria; phylum Bdellovibrionota_B; class Oligoflexia; order Silvanigrellales; family Silvanigrellaceae; genus RFOM01. The sequence continues at coordinate 5,561 of RGDM01000008.1, read as the reverse complement.
CCGCAAGGCGCACTCACCTCAAGCTCGAACGCAAAACCGGACAGTCGATTCACGGTGCTCCTCGCCGCTCCCCCTGCATGTCGCTCAACTTTAAAGCCAGAGTCCTCTGCAACTGCCACAGACCTTCCATTGCGAGCGCGTGAACGTTTCGAAAAGCAGCACCTTCTCAGCCTGAGCACGCAAAGAGCACTCTGCCTCACCGAGGGTTCAGCCCGACTCACACCAGGAGCCGCAACGGCCCTCTGGGCGGCCTACATGGCAACCACTCAGCCGTCGGCGCGCAGAGCTGTTTCATACAGTTTGTGCCCAGCCATAAGTCGCACAGGAGAGCGAGCCAGGGCCTTGGTTGGATTTCGCATCCAAGCAAGCATCCTTGCGGCAAGCGGCAAACTCGCAAAACAGCTCATAAATGAACGGGAGCTCTGTTTTGCCGGACGAATCTCCGCCCCAAGCTTGACAGGTCATTCGGGCCTATAATAGACCCCTACCCACGTTGGCGCTTTAGCTCAGTCGGTAGAGCAGTAGATTGAAAATCTACGTGTCCCCAGTTCGATTCTGGGAGGCGCCACCACTTCACTCCGCCTCACTCCTCGCCTCTGTAGCTCAGCTGGTAGAGCATCGCATTCGTAATGCGAGGGTCGCAGGTTCAAATCCTGTCGGAGGCTCCATTTTGAATGACACGTCTTTCACACATTTCCTTGCACATTGAATTTTTAGTTCTTTGCACATTGCTTTCGGTCATTCGATTTTTTCATCAATGTTCGAATTAAAACTTCTGCGTCGAAAGTGCTTTGAGAAATTCCACCAACGCTCGTTTCTCTTTTGTACTCAAATTGAGCGGCCGAATCAGCGGATCCTTTTGCGGCGCTGCCCCGCAACTTTTCCTTTTTTCGCACTTATTGAATCCACCTCGATTGTAATGCTCAACAACTCGCTCAAGTGTGGCAATACTTCCGTCGTGCATGTAGGGAGGAGTGCGCGCAACATTGCGCAACGGCGGGATGCGGAACCGACCTCTGTCTTCCATTTGCGCACTGAACTCGTAAAGTCCCTCGCTCTTTTCAGGAACCCCACCCTTGCCGTCCCAATTGTACAGGCCGTTATGCGCGAATTGGAGAATATTCCCGCGTGCATCTTTCGCTGGCGCACGTGCCAATGGGTCTTTTCCAATCAGGAATTCCTTTTTGGCAGCGTTGCTAAAAAGAATGCCAGAATGACACGCCGAACAGCTCGTTCGTTCCGAAAAGAACAACTCTCTGCCAAGTTTGGCTTCTTGATTCAAGGCATTTTGATTACCCGCAAGAAAACGGTCGTATGGACTATCGAACGCCTCAAGCGTTCGCACATATTCAGCCAAGGCAGAGAAAAGATGTCGCGTGTCGGGAAGGCCTTTTTCTTCAGGGAAAGCACTGCGAAACATATCAATGTGTGGCGACTTTGCTAATACTTCACTGCGCACTTTTGCCCACACACGCGACAACGCCATCTCACCCGGAGTGTCGAGAAACAGCGGCACGATAATTTGATTTTCCAGTTTTCTGAGAACGGGATTCGCCCAAGTCAGCACATCCATGTGTGCCGCGTTGATGAGCGTGGGTGAATTCCTGTGAACTGAGTGTCCTTCAATATCTGTTGAACTAGCTTTATTTTCGGTGAATGCTCGATTTGGTTCGTGACACGTCGCACACGACGTCTTTCCATTGGCCGAAAGTCGAGAATCAAAAAAAAGCACCCGGCCCCACTCAGCCTTTTTGGAAATCGGTTGAGCCGCAACAGGAGTTGCTCGCACTTGTTCAGCCCAAAAAAAGTACGATAAAAGAACAAAAAGCCAAAGAACACTCTTCTGTGCTCTCTGACGATTTTGAACCTTCCGGAGTTTCCGAGGCCTCAGTGTTTGAACTGAGGCAAATGTCACTTGTTGATCCAAATGCGTTGTCCGCCCACGTGGCATTGGCTGCACTGACCAGTGACTTTTGACGAACCCATGCTTTTCGCACCACTCCCATCAGCGTCAGTGACTGTGACCCAATATTCTTTGTTGGCATTAGTCAGCTGCGCCAGGTAGTCGGTGGTTGTGTAAAAGTTTCCGCTTTTGTCGGTCACGAATTGCTTCACTGGCACGCGAGTGTCGCTGCCTGAAGTCGGAGGCTTCTCGTTGAAGATTTTCACAATCGCCCCAGCGGCAGGAGTCGCTTGGTCAGCCTTGTAAACTGTTCCCGAAAAGGTGTGGAGACCTTTACCGGGGCCTTTGCTTTGATGACAGCTCACACAGGTCAGGCCCGCATTGTGGCTCGGAAAGCCACTGGCTCCTGAGGCGTGGTTGGCATCGCCCACTTCAAGATTCACGTTGAGAGCCGTATTGCGCACGAAACAATTATCGCCAGTGGCCACCTTTTTAGCATCAGTGCAGGTGGTGCCGTCGGTTTTAATATTCGATGGATCAGATGCTTGAGTGGTTCCAGAATTTGAATAGAGAGAGAATGGCTTTTGGCTTGGCGTGATTCCGCCCACTGCGTCTTTGAAGGTCAATCCCAAATTGGCGAAAAGAATTTCACAATCACCGTCATTCGCAAAAGCCATACAACCCCACGAGGTTGGGCTGCTAACAACACCGAGCTGCTTCGTTGTCGAAAGATTTTGTGTCAATTCCTCTTGCAGTTTCTCACCCTCAAAAAACTTTGCAACATCAAATTTCACCCCAGACGAAAGAGGATCACCTTTCAGCGTGATCAGCGCATTATTTTCATGAGTGCATGCATAAGTTTCTGGTGAGGTTCCTGAACAATTTGTTGCGCCATGATGAACTAAATAATCTTTATTCTTTGCACTGCCGTCTGAAAGCACTGTTAATTCCAAGCGCAGTTCCTTGTAGCCGCCCTTCCATGACCACCACATACCAGGATTGTTGAGTGGCGGCTGTGCGGTTGCAGCATCGAGGTGGTTGGTTATGTCGTCCAAGCCAAGAGCGAATTCCATGCCGGTGTATTCGCCGCGTTTGATGACGCCTCGAACAACTTTACGTGTTTCTGCATCGGGAGACGATGATTTGGCGCAGTTTGAATCGGTTGTGGCGTAGTCGAGAAGTGCAACATTTCCCGTCTGCCATTTTCCATCTTGCTCAAGTTTAAGAGTTTCTTTTGTTCCGTCCGCTTTCACGAATTTAATGTTACTTACAAAGTAGCGAAAATCTTTTGGCTGCACCTGAGTGTTGTCTGAACCAAGGGTGAAGGTTTTGTTACAATCAAAATCCTCGTCACCAACGGTTGCACGGAAGGGAATTTCAACCACCTGCTCATCAGCACCCATTCCCGAACTTGCCTCTTTACCTTTGCCGCAGGCATTCGCGCCCACAAGAACAAGAACAGCACAGAAAGGTAGCAGTGAGCGCATTGACTTCAATCTAGACATGAAATTGTCCCTCCCAGTTATTTCGGCGCGCCTTTTTTAATTTTTCTCTGCAAGCTTTGCCTATGAAGTCCCAGACGATTCGCAGCATGAGTGATATTCCCGCCACATTGCGAAAGTACATATTCAATCAACTCAAACTCATAGCGCGCCAAGGTCACAGACTGCGCATCTGAATTATCAAAATTGAACTCGATACCAACGTCTTCAAGCCAAAGAGCCTGCTCAATCAACTCAACTGAAGATGGCTTCAACAGATAATTGACCGCTCCATTTTTTATAGCCTGAACAGTGGTTGCCGTGGATGGGTACCCCGTCAAGACAACAGCTCTGCAGCAACTATTTATTGCGGTCAGTTCGCGAAGAAATTCGAGACTGAGTTCCGACTTCAACCGGAGGTCAAGGATCGCGAAATCGAAAATATTTCCGTTATCAAGCGCCGAACGTGCCTGGACTACATTTGCCACACTGAAAACGAAATAGCCACGCTCACAAAACTCAAGTTCAAGGGTTCTGCGAAATGCCAAATCATCGTCAAGAATTAAAAGTCTTTTTTGCTTTATTGCTTCGCTCATTCAGGCTTTCTCGGGCTGCAAGATTGGCAGTTGCAGTGTGATTTTTGCTCCACCTTCAGGGCGATCAGAAATCTGCAGGAGCCCGCCCATTGCCTTGGCAAAAGTCACTGCGTTGTAGAGTCCAAGCCCATTTCCATTGTCTCGTGTTGTGAAGAAGGGCTCGCCGAGATGCTCGCGAATCACAAGCGGAACACCTGGACCCTGATCTTCAATCTGAAGTTCCACGACGCCAGCGATGTCGTTGCTGCGGGCGCTCATTTTAATGACTCCGGTTGGACACGCCTGCCGCGCGTTTTCAAGAAGATCTGCAATGACCTGCTTTAAAGAACTCAATGGAGTTCGAATTTCAATAGGCTGTTCAGGTAGTTCGATGACCAGACTAACATCAGAGGCTACCCACGCTTCTTTGAGCTCGCGCAGTTGCGAAGAAATATCAACTTTTTCGAAAGTACAATTGGCCAAATCGTCTCTGCGCTTCAGCAGGTTTTTCACCTTGTTTTCGCACTGATGCGCGGCCTCTAGCGCAACTTTGAGATCGTCATCGCTTTCAAGTTCGCCACTGCGCCGCTGGAGTCTTTTGAGTCGCATTTGCAAGGTCGAAAGGGGTGTTGCAAATTCATGCGAAAAGCCAGTAGCAATAACACCAAAAGCACGCAGATGATCAAGCCGTTGGAGCTCATCTTTAGCAGCTTCAATTTCCTTTCGCTTACTTTCAAGACGCAGCGAAACCCAAGCTATTAAGCCAATCAAACTCAGCAAGACAATCGTATGAGCCGGATACAGCACAAGGCTCGGAAGTGTTTGCCCTAGAGCGGGTGGAGGGATCAGCGGATTCGAATAAAGAGCAGTCATTGACCAAAGCAGCAGCATGACAAAAAGAAGCAAGTAGAGACCTTGCAGCAAGAGTGCTGCTAAACCTGCATGAAAAAATAACAAACTGATAAAAGGATTCCAGGCGCCCCCCGAAAGCCATAGCAACCCACAAAGCGCAAACAGATCGAAGCCAAGCTGGGTGAGAATATACCCCTGCGTTGGACGAATAAATTTGTTTTTGTGTGCTAAAAAACTCAACGCATTCAATAAGGCCAAAAAGGCGATGATAAGAATCGCCGGAATGCGCGTGTGCGTTTGCAACCAGCCCAGTTTTAAAGCGGGAAATAGCGCCAATGCTTGGCAAGCGATGGCAATCCATCGAAGCGACAAAACCAATTTCAAGCTACGATCGTTGAGCGACATGGCGGTTCCCTGTGATATTCAGATTCATGACATGTCTTATAGATATATGACAACTCCTCGGCCGAGGAAACGCAACAGATTGTTGCGGCGAGAGACACTTCAAATGTCACAGGGGCTTTTTGCTCATTCTACAGCGCAAAGCAAAAACAATGAGACTCGCTTTCTTTCAAGCCAAATTCACTGCCAGGTTGCCAACCAAGCCACACTGGCTGAACTCGCGGCAATCATGTTCTTGTTTTGCAAGAACCGTCCTTTGTCTGTCAAAGAAAAGCGAATCGTGTGATGCTGCGCCGGCGACCAATCGAGGGTCAGAAAAATTGCATTCGACAACACTTCACTTCCCTC
>RGDM01000070.1 GCA_009918675.1 bacterium | reverse complement strand
AGGATTCGTTGAGGGCCGCGCGCATTGAGCAACCACACATCGGCGCCAGAAGGCTCCGATTGAACCGAGATTTGATGCATACAGCCAACGAGGGTTGTGCAGAAAAACGTGAGCATAAAAAGTATTTGAGTGATTGATCTTTGGCACCAGCATTCAACGCTTTTCTCGCTGCGAGAGCGGTCCGCTGTCGAAATAAGCGTTTGCGTTCTGTTGAGCATTCGCTTCACCAAATGTCTCCCGTTCAAATTTACCAACAGATCTATTCTCGACAAAGCTATTGTACGGGATCTAAAAATTTTTCCTTTCTTCGTGTTGCTGCAAAACTGACACGTGGCTGATTCTTTTGAGGTTTTCGGTCTGCTATTCGACTACTCGGGACTTGGCTTTGAGTACTTATCTGCGAGCGGCGTGCTGGTGAGGAGTGTGCCAAAATTCCAAGGTTGAACTCCACCTTTGTGAATGCCAATCACCTCGAGAGTTGTTGCATCAATAACAGCAGCCCCACTGTCACCCACTTCAGTGTCGCACTGGTGAGTGAATTGATCTGCACCTCTGTTTGCCTTTTCAGGAGATTCGATGGTGCACAATCCAGCCCACGTGAGCGGGCGTAAGCCAGGATGACCAAAGAGCGTTGCCTGAGTTCCTATCGATGGCGGCTTTTTCACGTTCACGCGCAGGCTCGTGCGGGGTGGAGTATCGACTAGCATGATTGCAAAATCGCGATCTGAATTGTCTTCGATATAGAGCAGGTTCTGGCAATTCGCTGTTGGATTGTTTTTTATTCCAGTTCTGAAAGACCAGGTGATTTTATAACCGCTGCACGGCCAATTTTGGCTGAGCCTTTCTGGAGCCCCATTGATGCAATGGCCAGCGGTTATCACAATTCCATTGCCAATATGAGTTACAGTGCAGCCGTTGTTGAGAAACCCAACCGCATCTACGAGTGGGCGAAATTTTTCCGGGATATTTTTTAAATCTTCTGCAACAAGCACAGAGTTATCGTCGCCGATGATTTGCGAGGTATCGCTGAGAGTCGATTTTTTCTTCGTGCAGGAAAGAAAACTAAAGACAAGAATGAACAAGGAAAACCGGAGAAAGCGAGACATGAGGACCTCCAAGTGTGTGTGGCTTCAATCCCGCAATGACTTCCGGCCGGTGGATTTTCTTTGAGTTAGAGATCTGTCCATCAAGACGCGAGTTGCTTCATCACATTGTTGCACAAGATCCTGACCCATCCAACGGGTGAGTGCGAAACCAAGCCCCGCCGACGCCATTTGCCCAACAACAGGGACCCACTTTGCAAGCTCTTTGCCGGTCATGCGGGTTGCTTGTCGTTTGATAGCGGAAATGATGAATTCACGAGTTCCATAGGCTATAAGGCGATTCACCAAAGTTACTTGCGTGGATGTCAGCGGTGCACGTTTGAGTTGCTTCTTCAGATGTTCTTCATCGAGCTTATAGCAACGCAGAATCCATTGATTCATCTTTACGAGTATTGCGACGTCAGCCATGACATCAGCGCCTGGAATGGGGTTGAATCCGTTCACCGCTGCGAGTCCTGCAAAAAGTATGACGTGACGTTCGGCAACTTCGCGTTTGCGCATCAATTGGTCGAGTGTGTATGCTTGCGCTGCAAAAACAAATTTGTCGCGGCGGGCTTCATCGAAATCCTCAAGAAGAGAATCACAGAAGGCAGGGAAATCAAATTTTTCAGGGTGTCTATTTGAAACCAGCCAGCAATGATGCAGAGAGCCAAATTTGCTTTCCAGATCTTCGCGCAACCGAGGAAGGACAAGCTCTGCCGACTGGCCGTCGTGATGTGCGTTTTCGAGATCTTGATCAACCATCGTTCGAACAATATGGATTTTCTTGCCCGTGCGCGATTTTAATTCTTGAAAAAGCTCGAGATCGCTTTCAAGAATGCGCTTTGACGTGAGCAAAACAAAGGCGTCGTAGCGAGCCACTTTTACGGTGTCGAGGTATTCGTCAAAGGGAAAGCGGGTGGTTCCGCCACCGGGCAGGTCGACAAAGATTAGGCCATTGACGTTAAATTCCTGTGCGCTGAGGGTTGTTTCGACCGCACCCGAAGCAGCCACTCGTTCTCCCACCAAAGCATTCATCAGGCTCGATTTTCCAGTGCCTGAGCGGCCAAGGAGTGCAATCCGAACCTCGGTTTCCTCGAGATGTTTGAGCTCATCTTCAAGTTGGCTTGCGCCGGATTCACCACTCAAAAGAGATCGGACAAGATGAAAGACGTCCATTTTGAGTTCCTTATTCGGGCATCCAAGGGGTGGGTAGGAAACTCACCAATTGCAACTCGAAGAATGTGTCATCGTAAGAGTTATTACCTTTGAAAATTTGATTGCCAGCCAGTTTGAAACGCAGTGGAAGAGGGAATTTCTGCTGCTTATAGAGTTCGATGGTTGAAAGATTCAGCCAAACAGCATGTTCATATTGACTGCGCTCTGTAGGGTTCATCAGCGCTGAATAATTTCCCGGCAACGAACCACGAAGAGTATCACGTTCGTGACGTTTGAAGGTCAATCGATACTGGGGTTGGAACCAATCGAATTTCTTTTCCAAGGCAGCAGTGATTCCCCAATCGAGGCCGGTTTGAACTGTTACGTTGGTGCGGCGTGATGCAGGAATTATTGTTTCATCCTGTTCTGGGATACGCATTATTTGCTTGCTCGGAAGATAGTAGGTCGCGTTCGCTTCAAGACTTAAATCGAGTGCTTCGGTCTTCAAAGCAGGCGTCAAGCCGACGCCCACCCCCCAAGCGCCTGTACCGACGCCAACGTCTGAAAGGATATCTGGATTATCGACATGACCTGTTGGAATGCTTACGAATGCTTCGCCTTGCAATGAAAAATCTGCGGGCGCGGGTGCACTTGCAGGCGGGATGATGTCGAATGCAAAACCAGCAATTGAATCAGCAAAGTTGCGGTATCGCCACGAATCAACACCCGTATATTCAGCCGCTTCAATGCTTGCTTTAATGTCTCTTTCAGTGAGCTGCGAAGCTTTATCGAGTCCATCGCGAAGTTCATCATAGGCAAGTCCACCCAGTTCATCGCGTATGGCGGTGGCGTTGTTGCCACCACTTAGGGTGAAGCGGGTCGTAATTTGTAGGTCGATGATTGGGGCCGCAAAATAGAAGGAGGTTTGCCTCGGCAGTCCAAGGGCAAAACCAAGATATTGCACGTTGAGTTTGGCACGGCCGCCCACATCGAGCGTGCCGAGATTCAATCTTTTGAGCAAGCTTGACGCATTGTTTGGGTTGGGGTCGTAGCGTTTGAGTTCTTCAGCCAGAGATTGAAGCTTTGCTCCACCTTCGCCACGGAGGAGATGCTCACCATCAAAATTAAGTTGCGATTTGCTGCTGAGCGAAACCCGCTGGCCGTTTGCATTCCAGGTGTTGTTTTGTTCGGCATAGGTGCGGTGAGCACCGACAACAGCAAGAACGCCCTCGGGTACAACCGCTGCAAACTGGGCGTTTGCAGCTGGGAAGATACAAAGGCAGAGCGCCGCCGAGAAAATCTTGCTTCGTGAATTTTTCGGATGTGCAAGGGTCGTCATGGTTGGCTGCCTTGCTCGAAGTCATCTAGGAATTTATTGACAGCAACAAGAATTTTTTTCATTGCTTCACTGGGCAATGCAGCAGGATAAGCTTTTACAAACGAATCTGCGGCAAGTTTAATCCAAATTTTTTCGCTTAAATTCAGGTTTGCTTTTGACGTTTCGGAGAATAGAGCCAACTCCTCGATTCTTTGGCTGAGCCCATTTGCAAGTTGAGCAATACGTGCGCGGAGATAGGGACTCGGCATGAGACTCTGTTCGGCCGAAATGAGCGTATGCAGGACCTGTGCCTGGTCGCGCACGGGAAGTTCTTGAGATGACGTTGTTGCTGCGTAAAGGCCCGAGGCCGCAGAATTCATGTCAGCTGAAGGCGCGCGCGGACGAATATATTCTCCGAGTAAAGTTTGCACGACGAGCTGAGCTCCCTTAATCAGCGACTTGGGAGCATTTGCAAGTTGCGCAGCCGTTTGTTGCGACACACTCAGGTCGCCAACGTTTTTCAGTTCATTGCTCCACTCACTGAGAGCAAGAAGGAGCATGGTAAGCGACTGTGGCTCGGCGCGCGTGCGGTTCACCTGCGTTAAACCGCCGACCTCTTGTCCAATCAGCATTGCCTGAATTGCGCGGGTATTCTCATCGATGAACCGGCTGCCGAGCAGCGAGTCGATGCCCGGCAAGGTGAGTAAGGCCAATTGATAGCCATCGTCGGGCAAAACTGCATTACTTCCAATAAAATATTTTGCAAATGCTCCACGATTCACAGGCCGCAACCGATTGAGCAGACGAGCCGAGACCCACCATTGCAAAGACTGCTCTGCAAGCAAGATTGAGTCGGGTCGCCAGCTCCAGCTTTCGCCACCAAAGCGGGCGAGGCTGAGCGAATTGTTGCTTGGAAGTTTGAGATCAAGAAGACCGCTTAGGAAGCGAACCTGATTAAAGGGAAGGCGTGGATCGAAAGGCCCTGGATTGACGATTTGCAGATCCACTGGGATGGTTAAGCCACCCCATTTTTTGCTCTCGTCTGAACCTGAAATTCCAAATAAATATTCCCCTTCCGCAAGAACGCGCAAAAGTTCGTGCCAAAGAAGTCCTCTTTGTGGGAAGTTGCTGCGCAACGCAGACCACGGTCCACCTTGCGACAAAACCAGGCCCCAGCGTGCCCAGAGATCAGCTAAGCGTATGAAACGTCCGCCCGTGGTGGGCAATGTTCCGGGGGTTGGAACAAAACCATCGAGGTGCAGTTTGCTTGAGTCACCAGCAAGATTCCAATCAGGCTCGAGCACTTTAATTTTGTCTTTCAGCCCGTTACTTATTTCCTCGCCCACTGTCATCTCATCGACAAACAACCCACCAACAAAATCGTCGAAAGGGCGCGGGACGATGTCGAGGATCTTGAGTTTTGGATTGCTGGTGATTTCTCGGCGAATGGCCGGGGTGAGTGCCTGCGGCAGTGCGCCGCGTTGGGCATTGAGGGATGTGACGAGACTTGCCTGCAGCTCAGGCAAACACTGGCAGACAGCCAACGCATAGAAGACATCAACAAGAGAGGTGTCGTTGATTTTCTTTCCAAGCGAGCTCCTCTCGCTCAGCGGAGAATAGCTCAACAGAGCGGGTTGTGAAGGAAGACTCTCAAGTGTATCCGGAACCGGCTTTGAAGCTTCAGCCGGAGTGTCAGTTCTTGAAGTTGTGGTTGTTTTCTTTATGCACGCCGAAAATATCTCACATGTTGCAATGAGAGATATTAGCGTTGGAATAAGCAGACGTCGTGTCATCTGTTGTTCCTGACTCCTCGGGTGTGTCGAGCTGCCGGATTTATAACGCAAAAAAACTCCGACGTGGTATCGGTCAGAGTGCATTGAGATATGCCAGGCAAATTATGCCGGTATCAAAATTCGTAGCTGAGAGTCGTATTCATGAGACGAATCGATTCGCCGGTGTCAGATTTAATTTTGTCCTGTGCTTCTATCAATTTTTCTAAGCTACTCTCTTTATCTGCATTGACAAAGGTGATCGCCTTTGATTTCTTCAGCCAAGAAAAACCAAGCCATTCGATACGGAAATTCAATGGGCCATTTTTGAACGATTGCCCAAGCCCGGCAGTGAATGTGTAGCCTTGCCGAACACCTGTGATGATTGTTTTAAAATCGCGGCTGTACTCGGCCACAGGCCCAAGCATATTTGCGACGTAGTTTTCAAAGCCTAAACCAACAGTGTAATACAGGCTGTTTGAAAACATGTTTCGGTACATGAGCGAGAGACGACGGCGTTTGACATCGCGCTCATAGTTGTCAATCAGCAATGTTTTTGCAATCGGGTGGTTGTTGCTAAAGGTGCTTGCCTCGAATGACACTGTAAAGATTTGTGGCTCGTTGAAGAGAAGATCGAGCTCAAAGCGTGAGGTGGGATACGGATTGAAGCCTAGCCCGAGTCCAATACCAACTTTCGCTGATTCAACGTTGCTCAAGGTAACAGCATTTGCAGCTGCAGGTTGTGGTTGCGTCACGGCAGTTGTGATGGGAAGATCTGGAGTCTTTGCCAGTGCAGGTGCAGACAAGACACTGATTGCCGCGGCCAGTTTGAAAGTGACTGTGCGCATTTCTAAAACCCCTCTAAAATTTGAGCGATTTCTCTGGGAAATCCTCGGCCTTAGAGGATTGTCGGAAAAGCGCGGAGCTTCTTGAGCGATGTTTGTAGGTTGTTTGACACATCGAGAGACATGCGGAATTAGTTACTTTAGGGAATTTTTATTTACATGTCTTTGTTTTTTTTGAGTTATTCTGGGATAATTTCCCCGCACACAAACGCATCCGGGAGAACTCGCTGGAGCAACGCAACGGATTTGCTATCGACGACAAAGACGTAACCAAGCCCCATGTTCCAAACGGTGAAAGCTTCGTCTTCTCGGATATCGCCTGCCTCAGCAATAAAGCGAATGACTGGCGGGCAGGGCACCGCGCTCCGGTCCACATGGTGCGTCAGGCCCTTAGGGAGCACGCGCTGGATGTTACGTAAACCACCACCCGTGATATGTGCCATGGCCTTGACCGGCACTTGAGCGAGAACTTTTTGCACTGCGCGCGGATAGAGTGCGGTTGGATGGGTGAGCGCTTCTCCTAAGGTTTGCCCCTGCAGGATGTCGGGCCGTTCATGCAGATTTAATTTTTTGTCTGCGATGATCTTGCGTACCAACGAATATCCATTGGCGTGGAACCCAGTGCTGGGGAGTCCAACCAGAACGTCGCCGGCACGCACGGTCGAGCCATCGATAAGCGCACTGCGGTGGACTTCGCCAACGGCAAAACCAGCGATGTCGAATTTGGGTGGCTGGTAGAATCCAGGCATCTCAGCTGTTTCTCCACCAAGAAGAACACAGTTGCTGTTGATGCACGCGTGTTGGATGCCCTTAATCACCCGATGAGCTTGCTCAACATCCAATTTGCCACAGGCGAAATAGTCGAGAAAAAAGAGCGGCCTTGCACCGCAAACAATGAGGTCGTTGACGCTCATCGCAACAAGATCCTGACCAAGGTCCTCGAGGCGATTCATCTGCAGGCTGAGCTCAATTTTTGTTCCAACTCCATCGGTACAGCCGACAAGAAAACGTTCGTCGTCGAGCGGAAAAAGCCCGGCGAATCCGCCAATGGTTGGGTTACTTGCGCGGATTTTTTCGACAAGTTCTTCACCCGCCGCAATATCAACTCCGGCGCGCGTGTAGGCAGGTGCAAGCGGTTGTGACGAGGATGAATGACTCATGTCGGTGATCTCCTGGCAAGCGTTTCAAGGGTTTCAACAACGGCTTCAACTTCGAGTGGGTGAGCGCGCTCACGCAAACTTTCGAAGGTGTCTGTCGGCAAGACGGGTAAGGGGCGATAGGCGAGCAGAGGTCCGCTGTCGAGATGTTCGGTGACCTCGTGAACACTGACTCCCCAAAGTGGCGCACGAACTGCAATGGCATGAGCCAAACCATGTGCGCCTTTGTAAAGGCTTGGTGGGGCCGGGTGAAGATTGATGATTCGCACCTGTGGCCAACGCTGGTAGATTCTCTGCAAGGCTGTCGCGGAAAAGATGCGCATATAACCGAGGAGCGCAATCACTGAAAACGAAGAGCAGGCTTGCAATGCTGCAAAGATGGCATCTTCGTGAAGGGCTCGCGAAGGGTAATCCGCGTTCTCCACGCACTGTTCGCGAATTCCGAGCGCACGCGCTTTTGCACGCACAGGAGCCGTTTCAACATTGCTAATCACGTCTCCAATTGCGCCAGCAGGGAGCTTTCGAGCAAGCGCCTCGAATGTCCTTCCTTGTCCACTGCTCAATACAACAATCATTGTGAGTCAGGACTCCCTGCTGAATATCATTAGCCGCGTGGTTTCGCATTTGTTTTAGGAAAACCAATATCGGTGCGATAATGCGGGCGCAAAGGCGCCTCGCCCTTGAAACAAATTGTTCCTACGGCTGCATAAGCGCCTTCCACAGCTTGCAGTTCAGAATCGGCAGTGCAAAGCACTCCGGCAATTCTTCCAGCGGAAGTACTCTCTTGAGCGTCGACGCCCGAAGGGATCCATTCGCTTCCGTGAGGCCAAACGGGCGGAAGAGAGAGCACTCGGCGCGACGCACTTGTATTTGGATATTCAGGTGATGCAAGAACAACAAAGCAACGTTTTTTCGAATCATGCGAGAGTGCGTGTGGTGTTACGTCGTTGCGCCAGGGGTTGTTGCTCCATGCTTCGTTTTTTGAGGTGAGCCACATCAATAAGAGCAAATCGCGTCCCATGCCGGGCAAAATAACCTGAGTTTCAGGGTCACCCAGTCGGCAATTGTACTCGAGGACTTGCGCCTGATTGTTTTCATCAACCATCAGTCCCGCAAATAAAAATCCACGATAAGGCGTGCCATTCCTTTTCAGAGTTTTGAGCGTGCGCTGAAAGATATCGTGGATCTGCTTTTCCAAGGTTGCAGGAATTTCAACTGGACACACAGCACCCATGCCACCGGTGTTTGGTCCTGTTTGGCCATCGTTGCGTCGTTTAAAGTCCTGCGCGTAAGGTAACAGAGCGTAATCTTCACCGTGGCACAGAGCAATAGCCGAGATTTCGCTGCCAGGTAGTAGTTTCTCAATCAGAAATTGCGGTTGTCCCGATGTCCGGGTCAGGGTCTCCACAGCAAGGTCATCCAGTTCTTTGAGCCATGCAGGTAAGTTTGTTTCAAAATGAGAAATCGCGTCGCGTCTGTCGGCTTCATTGAGAACCAAACAAACCCCTTTGCCTGCTGCAAGCGACTCGTATTTTAGAACATAGGGGTATTGGTTCAGGATTGGTAAATTTGTCCGCGCGACGGCAGGGTTGGTTTCTGCGCAGGATTTTAGATCGTTCCAACTCACTGTCCAAGACTCTGCTGTTGGGCAACCCGCAGCTTTTAGAATTTCTTTGTTGTAAATCTTTGAGACTTCTAAGCGAGCACCTTGCAGATCGGGAGCCAAACAAGGAATGTTTTGCGCGCGCAGCGATTCAGCAATTCCTTGCGCGATTGGCATTTCCGGACCAAACACAGCCCAGCCAATGTTCTCGGTGCTGCAGACATCTTTGAGCTGCTCAAGGCTGATATTGCCAAGAGATTTCTTCTTGCCACCGTTCCAGCTGTCGCGGCCAGGCCAACAATAAACAACATCCACATCGGGCTGACGTTCAAGCAAATTCGCAAGGGTGAAATCACGCCCACCACTGCCAACCACCAAAACGCGTCCAGGTAAGCGCTGCAGGTTTTCGGCGCGGCGCAGATTTGCAGGCTCTACGGGCCATGGAACGAGGTGACGTGCCATCACATCCCATGGGCTCAGTTGCGGGAAAAGTCGAGAAAAAAGCTCTTTGTAGCGTCGACTCGTTTCATGCGCCGCGATCTGTTTGAAATTGTTCTTCGTCCAGAACGATTTCAAAACGAAAGGAAGATTCTTTTCAGAATCTTGAACCGCAGTGGTTTCGTTTTTGAGTTGTGATTGAATCAACTCTCGCAACCATTCTTTTGAAAAATGCTCAATTTTGCCAGCGTTGAAATCTTTGAGGTCAATATATCGGGAGGCATCGGGCGTGTGAATTTCATCGACGAGCATGAGCTGATTCTTATCATCGAGAGCAAACTCGTATTTTGTGTCCATCAGCAAGAGCTCGGCGTTTTGAGCAACCTCTTGCCCACGTTGAAAAAGCTTCAACGCAGCTGCGGCGACTTGTGTCATCAGTCGTTCCGCAAATTGTGCGGCGTCGGCAGGTGAAGCAATCTGCAGCCTAAGGAGCCAATCTTTGACGTTCTCAGTTGCTTGTATCGGAGTCACCGTTTCGTCGTGACCAAAGGCAGCTTTGGTGGTGTAGGTCACAATGGGTGTCGCAAAACGAGCATGCTGTGTCAGACCGGTTGGTAATTCGATGCCCCAGGTGCGGCGCACCTCCTGCAGACCGCCCGTGTTGTAGCTGCGCCAGAGACTTCCGGTGAGTGTCCCTCGAGCTATCACTTCCAGTGGAAGCACTCGGCCCGATTTCACCAACATGCTTTGTGAATCGAGGCAGCCAATAAAGTGATTGGGTATGATGTCACGGGTGCTTGTAAAGAAATAGGCTGAAATGGCTTGCAGGAGAGAGCCTTTGTCTTCAACTTCAAAGGGCAGAACGCAATCGAAAGCTGAAATACGCTGCGTTGAGGTGAGAATTCGCTCGCTTGCAGAAATTGCTGAGTTGATTCTGACTTTTCCAAACTGCACAGCGGGTCGAGGCAAACTCATTTGGAACTCCATTGAGTAGACAAAGTTGTTTCGAGTTCAGATTGAAGCGATTCAAAGCGGCGAAGCATCTCAACCGGCTTCAAATTTCCGCCTTCGCAAATGGCACGGCTGATTGGGAAAATAATCTCTTGGCTAAGTTCGCGCGTATTTTCGAGCGCTGCTTTGAGTGTCACACCCTGTGCGCCAACACCCGGCATCAGCAAGGGCGATCGACTCGATTTTAAAGTTGGATGCAACAGAGCATCTGCACGGTTGGCACCAACCACGAGTCCCACCTGTGTGGATAATGAGCCCGACGGGTCAAGAGCTAAATGTGCTTCTTGGCAGGCTTCAGCAATTGCAGAATAGGAGTTTTGAAAAGCTGCGAGTTGTTTCTGCGGGAATTCGCTGGTGGCGCCGAGAACGAAAACGCGACCCAATTCGCCGCGCAAATTAAGTGCTTTTTGAATTGACGCGCCAATAATATGTTCGCCCATAAATGGGTTTACCGTGACGCCGTCTACTTGCAGGTGATCAAAGGCAAAGTCGAGATACTGGTTGAGGCTGTTGCCAATCTCGCCAAATTTGCCATCAAGCAATAGGTGAGTTTGGCCACCGAGAGTTTCACAAACATGTTCAAGTTTATCAATTCCGAGGCGACCCCAGCGAATGAAAAAAGCGAGATTGATTTTCACCCAGCGTGGCTTGACGTTGAGGAGATCAAACAATTCGAGGTGATTTTCATAACACTCGAGCCAATCCTTTTGCAGGCCCGACTTCGCCATAGGATCAATGCCCAGGCACAGGATTCGGCGGGTTGTTTTGTGGTTGTGTGTTGAAGTTTGCGGTGTACTCATCCGTGGCCGCCTTTTTTGTTGGTGAAAGTCGAACGCAGGTGGTCGATATTTTTTGTGAGAGCTGCATGATTTGGAGCCGAGAGAATCACGTGGCCCATTTTTCGTCCAGCTCTTACCCCAGGTTTTCCATAGAGCATGGCCTCGCACACGGCTGAATGGGCGAGGAGTTCAGCCGGCCACGCAGCTGAATGGCTCGACCAAAGGTCTCCAAGTGTATTCCACATGGCCCAGGTTCTATCGGGTGAAACTTGTTGAGAAACAAAAGGGAGGTCGAGCAAAATTTGCGCCAAAATATCGAACTGGCTGCGGCTCATGCTGCGCCGTGTGACATGACCTGAGTTATGCGGACGGGGTGCCACTTCGTTTACAAGCAGGGCATGCTCGCCGTTTCTGCGCACAACAAAAAATTCGACACAGAGGAGTCCAAAGACATCCCAGGAATCGGCAATTTTTTCGGCAACCGCACGTGCTTTTTCGCAAAGTTCGTACGGCAGCCGTGCCGGAAACAGCGTTGTATCTAAAATTCCATTGACGTGAATATTTTCAACCGCTGGAAAAATAAATGTTCCAAGGGTCGGGTGCCTGCCAACGATGACGCTGATTTCTGTTTCAAGTTCACATTTTTCTTCAAGCACCATTGGGAATGCCCGTGCAGAATCGGGCAAGTTTGCAAGTGCGTTGGCCCAGTCGGCAGCG
>RGDM01000069.1 GCA_009918675.1 bacterium | reverse complement strand
CGAGGCCCTCAAACTCGCCTCGCAACTCGAAGCGTTCGACCTCCAGCTCCGCCATCTCGACGAGAATATCGCACGAGTTGAAAATGGTCGTGGCGAGACACTTCATGAAATTGAAGACTCACGCCAACAATACGTTCGCAATCAAGGAGAAATCGATCGACTCGAGCGCGAACGCAGCCAGTTTGCTCGCGATCTCACTGATTTTGAAGCGGACCTCTCAGACAAAAAAGAACGTCGTGACGAGATCTTCAACGAAATCAACCGCCGCCGCACTCAACGTGCAACAATCATCGAACGGCAATCGAACTTCCGCCGCAATTACGAGGAAGCTAAGAACCATTTGCAACGGCTGCGTGACAAAGTCGATCGCGGCATCTCACAGCTTTCAGAAGTCGACGCGCAGATTGTTCAAGCAGGCGATGAGCTGCAGAACTCTGAACGTGAAATCGGTCACCTTGAATCTGAAACCAAACGACTCGAAAGTGAGCTTGAAGAGTCACAATCGCGTGAGGCGGAGCTCTCCGAACGCTTGCGTGTGCTCGACTCTCGACTCAAGACCCAGCGCGATCACGAAAGTGCTCGGCAGAAGTTCGTTTCTGAGCGACAAGTCGAATTGAGCCGTTTCGACGTTGTTCTTGAAACATCTCTCAAAGATGCCAAGGAACGATTCAATCTCGAGCCCACTGATTTCCCAGAAGAGGCAGAAGACAATCCGCAGCTGCTTTCGGAACTGGAAAAACGGATGCGGCAAATCAACAGCGAGTTGTCTGAGTTGGGTGCGGTCAATGAACGCGCGGTTGAGGAATACCGAGACGCCGAAGGACGCCGCCAACTTCTCGTTCAGCAAAAGGCAGACATCGAGTCGTCGGTGCAAGAACTTTATAACGCGATTGCCGAAATTGAGGAAACAACCAAGACACGCTTTGCCGCCATTTACGAACAAGTCAGCAGCGAATTTGTAAAAATTTTTCCTGTGCTGTTTCCAGGCGGAAGTGCAAAACTGCAACTCTTGAAACCAGAAGACATGCTCACAACAGGCGTGGAGATCATGGTTCAATTGCCGGGCAAACGCATGCAGAACATGAGTTTGTTTAGTGGTGGAGAAAAAGCACTCACTGCCATCTCTCTGATTTTCTCGTTGCTCAAAACCACCCCTGCACCCTTCTGCTATCTCGACGAAGTCGATGCACCTCTCGACGAAGCCAACGTTGGCCGCTTTAACTCGGTCCTTGAAGCACTTTCAGGAGAATTCCAGTTCGTTGTGATTACTCACAACCGCCGCACGATGGAAATTCTTGACACAATTTATGGGATCTCGATGGCTGAACCAGGTGTCTCGCGCCTTGTTGCCGTCGACTTGTCGGATGTCCCCGAGCATCTACGAAAGAAAAAACCGGTTGTGCGCTCCGGTGCAACGGCGCAACCCTTGCCTGAATCAGCTTCTCTCTCATGATGCTCAAAAATACGGTCACCGACCCGGTTTTGATTGCAGAAATTCAAGACGAAAGACTCGCAAGTGCCAAGTTACTTGCGAAAGCGCGCATTTCAGTTTTCTCTGCTTTTTTTCTTTTCCACCTAGCGATGGCTTGGGGCTTCGGAAAAGACCATTTTCGTGGCAAAGAAGACCTTTTTATAATCTCCATTGCCCTTGGCTTGCTCTCATTCATCATCGCAAACCGCGGCAAGAAAACATTAAGCCTCGCCTACTACTCGATCGCACTCATTGACCTTCCCATCACCAAGCTCATTGTTGAACGTTGGCTTCCCAACCAGGTCGGAGCAAACAATGTTTCCGGCGTGATCGTTCTGAGCCTCTCTTTTATGATTTTTTTTGTTGCTCTGTCCGGAATATTTTTCAATCCGACCGTGATTTTTTTCACAACTCTGTGCGCTTGTGTTTCAGCATGGCGCCTTTTTGCATTCGCCGAAATTCATCCCGACATCAAAAACGTTGGATATTTCCTTCTGATACTCTCAGGCTTGGTCACCTGGCTATCCTCGCAACGCATTTTTGCACTTCTTCAGCGCACCTCGCAGCATAAACTCGAGAACGAGAAACTTTCTCGCTACTTTACTCCCAATGTCGCGCAAATGATTCGCTCAGATGAACTTCTCCAAAACAATTCTGAGCGCGATTTTGAAGTCAGCGTTCTATTCACCGACATCCGCGACTTCACACGAATCAGCTCGAGCATGAGCGGCCGTGAGATTGTCGAGATGCTCAATGAAGTTCACGAACATTTAGTCGGCTGCATTTTTAAGGCCGGTGGAACGCTAGATAAATATTTGGGCGATGGGATTATGGCATATTTTGGCGCCCCCGTTGCCAATTCAGCTCACGCGGACCAAGCCATCTCATGCGCGTTACTGATGCGGGACGCGATAAAAAACTTGAACAAAGAGCGCCGAGAACGGGGCCATGAACCACTCGTCATTGGCATTGGAATTCACAGTGGAAGTGCACTCGTCGGAGATATTGGTGCAGAGATCCGCCGCGAATTCACTGCCATTGGCGATACCGTCAACACCGCATCGCGGATCGAATCGCTGACCAAAAAGTACCACGTCGACATTCTTCTCACCCAAGCAACACGACATCGCCTGAAGGAAAAGTACCCATTACGGGCCTTGGGGGACGACATCGTGAGAGGCAAAGGAACATCGATCCAAACCTTCACCATTGACTGATCACCCCAACGCTGCGCTCACCTCTGCAGGTTTTTGTGAATTATCAGAATTCAGACTTTCCCAGTAAAATCAATTTGTTCTACAAAACTCGCAGTTAACAATGCCACGTAACTGTCATCGATTCGCGACACGAGATTGAATTTATCGGAAATCCGTTCGAGACATGTCACATAAGTAGAAATAGCGCCATGAGAGCACAGCAGACCGAGGCATTGAATCGAGAAAAAGCGCTCCTGCTCGCCCTCACAGCGAGTTGGCTGGGTGGCCATCGGTTCCGCACAGGCCAAACGTTCTCTGCGATGG
The DNA here is from genome assembly GCA_009918675.1 of bacterium. Taxonomy (GTDB): domain Bacteria; phylum Bdellovibrionota_B; class Oligoflexia; order Silvanigrellales; family Silvanigrellaceae; genus RFOM01. Next base: position 9,489 of record RGDM01000069.1, on the reverse strand, counting down.
CCGCTGCAAGCTGCAGAACAACAGAACCCAGCAAGCGCGATCCCGATAATTTGACAGCATGAGATTCCTCGCAGACACTCGCGCTTATGAAACCTTTGCCGGCTCCAGACTCATCCAACAGTGCATCCTGTTCTTCTCTGGGCATCGAAGAGCTCTCGGATGATAAACCTGCTCGCGCTTTACTCATGATGGTTGCTGCGCATTTCTGCTTTTCCTTGATGCTTTTCTTTATCAAATCTGCACAAAAGCTTCAGCTCTCTATAAACGCCCAGCTCCCGCCAGGCTCCATCCCATTGGCAACCTTTGGCACTTGGGAAAGCGTTCTTTTCCGAAGCTTCCCAATGACGCTCATTTGCATTTGCATTATCGCTCGCCGAAAAGCAGCTGGACACGCGCATCGCAGACTCGAAAAACGCGATCTCCAATGGCTCATCACGCGCGGAGTTGTTGGCGCCATAAGCATGGCATGCTTTTTCTATGGAACTCTGCACATCCCACTTGCTTTATCATCACTCTTTGCAAATTCGAGTGTTTTTTTAATCGGGATTCTTGCCCATTTTTTATTAAAGGAACGTCTGACTCCAGAGCGGATTTTATTTGCATTGGGTGGACTTGCAGGTGTCGCTCTTGTGTTGGGAACGGGCGTGTTGCCTGAATATTTTTCTTCGTCCCACGCCACATCTATTGCCGCAAACTCTGCATCCAACCAGCAACACGTTCGCACTGCCGGACAGCCACTCGACTATCTAATTTCATTTATTTCAGGGGTGCTCTCGGCGATCGCTTATTTTAGCGTTCGCAAAATGAAATCTGTGCCGAGCAATACGATCATCTTGAGTTTGTCTGCCTCAGGGGTGCTGCTTGCTCTCTTGGCGGGAGTTTTTCTTGAGCCATTGCACATCCCCAAAGACCCGGGTGTGCTTGCCCTCCTCTGCTTATCAAGCCTTCCAGCCATTCTTGCACAATACCTTATGACCTGGTCATTCCAGTCGGCCGAGGCAGGCTTTGTGGCTTTGGGGCAATACAGCGGCCCAGTATTTGCAGCTCTGATAGGGACTGTGGCATTTGCTGAACGTCTGACTCCACTGCAATGGCTCGGCGCGTCGCTGGCCATCGTGTTTGGTGTCATGATGCCGCTGGTCGATGAACGCTCGGCTCAAGGACGTCTTTTAGCACGGCCTCAGAGGGTCGTTCAGGCTCTCAAAGAAAGGATACGCAGTCGATGAATCCATTGGTCATTCCACTCAGTATTGGCAAAGAAGACACCTTCAGAGTGACCTGGAAAAACCGCTTGTATCAATGCAAATCCGCATTCGTTTTGCCGCGAAAAATCACCACTCAAATCGACGTAGATGAAGTGGTTGAGTCTGCGCAGATCGTCCTCAAGCTCAGTGAATTTGCTGGCGCACTGCGCAGCAAAATGCTTTCGCTTTTATCTGATAAACCTCAATCTTCTGAAAACAAAAGCGAACTCATTGGCCTCGTCATTAGAGTCAATATTAAATCCGGAAAAACCCTTTTCATTGAAGACGCGCGCCGCGCATTTGTTGATTCCCCCAATGCGACTGTCGACTTTATGAGCCCATCGGCGCTTACAATTCCGCTCGATGACGCTGCTCGCGACGACCTCATAAGATCCCTAGACAAATCGTTGACCGCTCCTGTCTTGGAAGCACTTCGCCAGCCTTTCGTGGCGTTTTTACCTACGCTCAGCGAAAGCTGGAAAAACCAACAGCTCGAAACGATTCAAGCTGACAAACTCGTTCCATTTCAGATGTTGTTTCCAAGCGCACAACCCATCGAACGCTTCTCCGACGGCGAACGCTTTATTATTGACGATCTGTACTGCACAAACCCAACCTGCAACTGCACCGACATCACCTGCGTGGTTCTAAAAACCATGAACACAACAGGGCAAGAGGTGGCATGGGGGGGCTTCAAGTGGTCTGTTGAAACAGAAAAATTCAAACCCCTGCCGCAGTTCTCCAACAAATTCAATGCGGGTGAGTGGTTCAAACAATTCGACAAAAGCTCGGCAGTGGATCTGAAGTTCCTTCTTCGCGCGCGCCAGACCTTTATGCGAAAAGAATTCATCGCAGCAAGAAAAGCGCGCAAAGCTTAGACACCTTCGACTCAGGGAATCAGCTGCGGGCAGAACAGCCAACTTCCGCGGTACATCTTTTCTCTCGCAAGATCAGCCTCCTAGAAACCGATGAATCATCGGGAAACAACCCAAGATTATTGTTAAGAGTTGTAATTTTAACTTGCACACCTTGCTAATCTGGGATTTACCGCGCGAGCCGGCATGTTGGTCGTTGTGGCATCGTCCGGCAATTAGAGGAGGGAAAAATCATGAAATTTTCGGCTCGCAGATCTGCACTTACCTGCTCCGCCTTCTTAGCACTGGGCTCGGTTCTTTTTGCTTGTGGACGAAATTCACAGTCACAATCCAAATCAAGCCAACAAAAGAGCGGCGAGAAAATTGCTCTCCTGTTTGCATCACACGGCGACATCGACGACTTCGACAAAGATCTCGAAGATTACATCAAAGTCTCGTTCCAAAAAAACGTTGGAATTCCGCTTCCGCTTTGGTCACGCAAATTGGTAGAAGAGCCCGCGTACCGACTGTCCGTTAAGACAGTGCGCGACCAATATGACCAAATTGGTCCAACCAAATATTACGAGCATTCACTCAAGCAGGCCGAAGCTATTACTCAAGAGCTTTCTGCTCTTATTCCCGGTGCAAAAGCATACGTCGGTTTTAACTTCTCTCATCCATATATCGCGGAAACGCTCGAGCAAATGCGCAAAGATGGCGTTACCAAGTTTGTTGTGATGAACAAAGGCGCGCAGTTTTCCTACGCCTCCAGCGGCGAAAACATGGAAGACGTTCTGAAGTATTTCCATGCGCATCCTGACTACGACGCAGAAGCATTAGGAGTTGCTTACTACGGCTACGATCCGCGCTTTATTGACGTGATGGCGAAGTCGATTGAAGACGACATTGCGAAGACCTTTCCAGGAAAAAACAAAGAAGACGTTTGCATCTTTTTGGGAAGCCATGGTCTACCACAGTGGCTCATCAACACCGGCGATTCAGCAATCACACAAATGAAACGTTCTGTTGTCGAACTACGTAAAAAATTTGCCGGACACAAAGTCTATCATGGGTTCCTCAATGATGACTTCTTCCCTGGTGCGAAGTGGATTCATCCGAGTTCGTCTGAAGTCTCGCCCGAACTTGTTGCGGATGGCTGCAAGAATATTGCGATGGACGGACGTCTCTCGTTTACAACCCATCACCGAGCAACTCTTTATGATATGAACGTGGTTGCGCGCTCGTATTTCGAAAAAGAAAGCGAACGTTTACTCAGTGAAGGCAAAATCAGCGAACCCATCAATGCAATCTTGCTGCCAAATTTCGACTCAAACAAAGAACACGCCAAGCTTATTGCCGAACTCACTAAGGAAACACTCGAACTCAAGGGCTTGAGTATTTACCTTAAGAAAAAGGGCGAGAAGGCTTTGGAGCCAGAAATTATTGGCAAACCAGGAACCGTGTTACCTAACGTGACACACCAGGGCAACGATGCCTTTGAATGGTCGCCCTATCCAAACAAAAAGTATGAGGGAAAGTAATCTCTGAAATCAGCGGAAATAAGAGCGATCGGCTAGAAACGTTTGCTCTCCTGAATGGGGATGCCAACCAGGAATTCCCCAAATGGGCAGAGCGTGAAGGTCATCGGGCGAGCACATTTGTGCTCGCCTTTTAATTTCCAGCGCGGCAAGTTCGTCGATCAACGAAAGCTCGGATAACGAAACGCCCTCAGAAAAAACCCTCCGCTTTGAGGATTGGAAACGGACACGAATGGTACTTGCGTGAATGCGTGGATGATTCGCGAGTGCGCACTCGAACAACGCGTGTCCGATTGGTATGAAGACCACCTGTGAAGCCAAATCATCGGCATGTTCGAGAAAAAGCCGCTGCCACTGTCGCTGACAAATCAACTGCCAAAGAAAATCGTTTTCGGTGGCAACAACAAGCCCACCTTCATCAAGCAAGGTAAGAAGGTCTTGCTCGCGTGTGCGATTTCCGCCCTTTACCTTCCAAGGGAACTGCAAGCGTTCCTCGGCGCACTGAAAATGACGGGCATTCAGAGCGGCTTTAACCTTAGGCAGAAAAAGCCAACTCATCGCATTGAAGAAATCGTGCCAATTGTTCGGGCGGGTTGGAGCTTCACCCGAAAGAAAGATGCGCATTTGATAATCAGCACGCCACCCCATCGCATGACGCTGTTCCTTTGTGAGCCGTTGCTGGCGAACGCAGCGGACCGGGAAACCTCCGCCCGATTGAACAGGTGCAACTGGGCCAGTGGCAAGAAACTCGTTGATTTCGTCGAGCGAGGGGAAGCCGTCGTTTTTGCGTAAAAACCAATCAGCCCAGAAATTAAACACCGCAAACAGACCACCCTGTTCAAAAAAACGAGGATTCCAGTTAGATTGGTAGACAGATGATTCCAACATAGAAGGCGGTCCCACATGTACATGGCCACCGTGCATATCACTTTGGACCTCGAGCCGGAAGTCTCATCATCAGACCGTGAAAAAGTCCTTCGCTCGGTTCGAGATCGTCTTAAACAGGCCTTTGGACAGAGAATCACAGTGCGAACCGACGAAGAAGCCTCAATCTGGGTTGCCTGGCTCGATGAAAATTACAGCCGCCTGCACGATCGTCTTGAGGACGTGCTTGAAAGGGTTGAATCGGCGGGGCAAGCCCGGGTTCTCGACCACACAGAGCAGTGGTTTGCTTGGTTCGATGGAAAATTTACTGAGACGGGCTTGGATTATGAGGACCTTGAAGGTGATGACGACGACCGTGAGCGATTCCCCCGTGCCGGAGAATTCATGCCCACCCGGTCTGCCTTTCTGACAGGAAGCAACTCACGCAAAAGCTTCGATAAGACTATTATTTACAAGCACGATGAAGAACCTGACGTCAACCCTGCAGTGGGCAGGAGTGATCGTCGCCAGATTCGGATCCCCACAAGGAAGTAAACCGCGATGTTCAAAAGAAAAGGTCTTGCTCTTGGCCTCAGCCTCGGTGCGGTCATGGCTGCATCCCTCGGTTTTCAAGTGTTTGTTTATCCGAAGCTGCGTTCACATTTTCAAGCCAATGCCGGAGCCGGCCGAGATCGCTCGGGGCGTCCTTCTGCCTCAGGATTCCTCAGCTGCTCGACTATGCAAGCCCGAGTCAGAGATTTTCTTAAATCCCACTATATGTATCGCCGCTTTGATGAAGAACTCTCGAAAAGAACCTATCAGCGCTACTTCCAAATTCTCGATCCTGGAAAAAATTTTTTCTTAGCTGAAGACATTGCTGCATTCGCTGCTTTTGAAACGAAAATTCCGGATTTTCTGCAAAAAACAGATTGCAACTTTATTGCTGACATCTTCGCATTGTATCTAAAACGCATGGATGAAAGTGTCAGAACCATAGGTGAGATTCTCAAAACTCCAATGGACTTCACAATTGATGAGAAGCTCGAAACCGACCGCAAGAAAGTGACGTGGGCAAAGGATGATGCAGAGCGTAAAGAACGCTGGCGCAAACTTCTGAAATTCACGGCTCTCAACATGAGGGAAACGGAAAAAGACTGGAATGTCATTTCAAATAGAGTCAACAAGCGCTACGCACTCTTCAAAAAATCGATGCAAGAGAAATCCTCTGACGAAGTGAATTCACTCTTCTTGAATGCTTTCGCAACCTCTCTTGACCCACATTCTCAGTACATGGCTCCTCAAGACCAAGATGAATTCCGAGTGGCCTTTAGCCTTCAACTCGTTGGTATTGGCGCAAGTCTCACCCAACAGGATGGATACACGACTGTTGAGTCGCTTATTCCCGGAGGTGCTGCATCACGAGATGGACGTCTGCAAAAAGCCGACAAAATCATTGCAGTTGACGCCGGAGATGGGAATGGTTTTGTTGATGTTATCGACATGGATCTCAACAAAGTTGTTCAGCTGATTCGTGGACAAAAAGGCACACTTGTTAAGCTTCAGCTGTTAAGAAAAGATGCTTTGACCAACGAAACCAAGCGTGAGTTGATTGAGCTCGAGCGCGATATTGTGCATCTTGCTGACAGCGAAGCGCACTCCGACGTCATGACTATCCAAGGGAAAAAAATCGGTGTCATTAATCTTCCAAGCTTCTATATCGACTACCAGGGAAGCAAATCGGGCAAGACTGATTTCCTAAGTTCGAGCAACCACATCGATCGCGAAATTAAAAAATTAAACAACCAAAACGTCGATGGAATTATTCTAGATCTTCGCCGCAATGGTGGAGGAGACCTTGATGAATGCCTTCGTCTTACCGGATTTTTTATTGATAAGGGCACTGTCGTCCAAGTGCAGAATCGCGACGGAAGTGTTGAAAGCAAAGATGACCCAGAAGAGGGAGTGCGTTACAAAGGTCCCTTGGCAGTGCTTATCAGCAAGCAAAGCGCCTCGGCGAGCGAGATTCTCTCGGGTGCTGTGCAAGACTATGGTCGTGGCCTCATTTTAGGAAACTCGCGCACCTATGGAAAGGCAACTGTACAGAGTGTGATTGATCTCCCCGGCTCGGGCGGTCGCGAATCAGACGGCGCATTCAAAGTGACCATTTCGAAATTCTTCCGACCCAGCGGGCGCAGTAATCAGGTTGAGGGAGTTCCCTCCGACATTCAAATCCCCGATGTCTTTGAAGAACAACGCAGCGAAGCTCGGGTGAAATCTTCGAAGGAATTCAAACCTATTTTCGCAGCCATCGAAAAAGCGAGCAAAGAAAAAGACAACACCGAGGTCAGCCTCAAAGCTCCTGAAAAACCGCTCGCGGAAACGGCGGATCATTCAACCTCAGGGCAAAAGATTGCGGCAAACAACTCGGTCGGGATGGCGCAAACCACGGTGGCAGGCGCTGGCAAGGGCAAAACCTCTCCCGTTGCAGCTGGAAAGAGCGGCAGCAAAGGAAAATCAGACGACCCCAACATGGTGATTCGCCCCGACGACGAACAACTTCGAGAGGCCGGCAGCATACTTGTTGACAGCATTGAACTCCTTGGTGGAAAGCAAGACTGGACAAAATAAGCCGATGCGTCTGCCGGAAAGCGGCAGTGCTTACCCCGCGGAGTGACGATGAACGCAAGTGAAACCATTTTCGACATCACTATTTTGGGTGGTGGACCCACCGGACTTTTTGCTGCTTTTTATGCTGGATTGCGCAATGCGTCGTGCAAAATTCTCGATTCAATGCCAGCTCTGGGTGGACGCCTGACGGCTGTCTATCCAGAAAAATTTATTTACGATGTTGCTGGTTTTCCAAAAATACTTGCAAAAGATCTGGTTGATAATCTTGTCACCCAAGCGATGGCCTACAATCCAACCTTGGCAATGGAAGAGGTTGCACAGAGCCTGCATCGCCGCGACGATGGCATTTGGGAACTCACTTGCCAAACTGGCCAAGTCCACCTCAGCCGGACAATCATCATTGCAGCTGGGGTTGGCTCGTATAGCCCCAAAAAACATCTCGCACCAGGTGCTGCAGAATTTGAAGGACACGGGCTTTCGTATGCCGTCGTAAACAAAGAAATCTATCGGGGCCGAAAGGTTGTCGTGGTTGGTGGTGGCGATTCAGCTCTCGACTGGGCGAACGAAATGGTGAGCATTGCCTCAGAGGTAACACTCGTTCACCGCTCGGATCGCTTTCGTGCACACGATGACAGCGTCAACAAACTCAAACGAAGTCATGCACGTATTTTAACCAACACGGAAATTTTGAGTTTCGAAGGCGATTCACAGCTGCGAAAAATTCAGCTTGAGAATATTGAAACTCAAGAAAAGTCGGAGCTGCTTGTCGATGACGTGATCATCATGTTCGGATTCAATAGCTCATTAGGCAAGATCCGCGAATGGGGCCTTGAACTCGAAAACGATGGAATTAAAGTCAACGAATGCATGGAAACAAATCGTCCAGGAATTTACGCTGCAGGCGACATTACTGAATACAGCGGAAAGCTAAAGCTAATTGTGACAGGGTTTTCGGAAGCAGCAATTGCAGTGAACTTCGCAAAAACCTTCATTAACCCGAAGGAAAAAGCTCAACCCTTGCATTCGACCACAATCATGGAACTGAAAGAAAAAAAGCAAGCACGCTTGCAGGGGCAAACTTCCAAGCCAACAATTTAACCCTTTACGATTACCTGAGAATCAACTCACTCGCTTAAAAACAACGACACTCGCGTCGTCTGATGGGCCTTCACCAGACTGCTTGCGCATTGCACGCCAGAAAGCATCGTGGAGGCGTTGCGCAGAAATCATTAAACCATTGTCAAGCTCTTCAAAGTAACGGCTCAGAATGCGCCGATTGCGCGAAAGTGGCAGTCCGTCCGAATGCGCGATCACACAATCTCCCGGGAGAACATCACGAACCTGGAGAACCGTTTCTAGGGTTTCCAGATAGCCTATCGGATCTCCAACTTTCGCAAAAAATGCGATGGTTTTTTCGCCTTTCTGAATTGAATGCAAAATCGGAAAGGGATGACCGCAATTGATGCAATACATTTTGTTTGTATGAAAATCGAAGGTCAGGCCAATGAGCGTTGTTGAATGGCTACCATGCCCGTGCGAAAATAAAATCTTATTTAGCCGTGAAGCATATTCTTGCAAAAAATCTGTTGATTCAAAAATGGAATCTTTTGCGGCACGCATCATCGACAAAACAGTTTTACACGAAGAGACAACCAACGCTGCTTGCACTCCATGTCCGGTAATGTCGCACAAAACAAAATGTCCATAACGACCCGACTGAGAGGTTTCAAAAAAATACCAGTCTCCGCTTGCTTCAGAAATACTCTTGTAGAAACCACTGACCACGAATTTGGGCCACTCAGGAGCAGGTTCGGGGTTCAACGCTTGAGCAATGCGCGCTGCATCTTTGAGTTCTTTTGCTAAACGTTGCTCTTCCGTCTCAAGTTGTGCGTAATCACGTTCCAACTGATTCATTAAATTTTCTCGTTTCTGTTCCCAACGACTTCTCAAAGAAAGAACTGCCACGCCTGCTGAAAGATCTATCAGGGCGCAGGCCATCCAGGGAGAATCGTAACTCAACCAAACAAAAGAACAGACCCCAGAGAAGACCACCAGGCAAACAGTTGCAAGTAAAACCAACCAAGCTTTTGCGCCGCGGATAAACTGCACAAGGCCGACAAGTAAAACAGAGATAATAAAAACGAGTTTCGAAAATGGAAGTTCGCTCAACCATTGTCCTGAAAGTGCTGAGTTGAGAACTGAGATCTGAACCATTCCACCTGGGACTTGACCGTAAGGAGAGTCCTTAAAATCGGAGTTTCCAGTGTAAGCTAAAGGCAGGATGACAACATGTGAAGCAGCCGGCAACCTATCCCATTTTTCCCCTTTGCGGATAGCATCAAACGGCGCCGTGAACGGAAT
>RGDM01000068.1 GCA_009918675.1 bacterium | reverse complement strand
ATCACGTCACCAACGGTGTCCATACGCGCACCTGGATGTCGAACGAGCTTGCAGATCTGTGTGACATGTACTTAGGCCGCGGCTGGGATTCTCGCCTTGAAAAGCCTGAGACCTGGGAACGCATTTGGAATATTCCCGACTCTGAACTCTGGGATTTACACCTACTCCGCAAGAGCCGTCTTATTTCCAGTGTACTCAAATGCATGAGCAGCAGCGAACGTGTGTCACCACATGCACAAGCTGAATTGCGGCAAACTCTCCGACCACAGACTCTGACCATTGGTTTTGCTCGCCGTTTTGTAGCCTACAAACGCGGAACGCTGATGTTCCGCAATATTGAACGATTGAAAAAAATTCTCAACGACCCAAATCGACCTGTGCAGATTCTCATTGCCGGTAAAGCGCATCCCAATGACAATCACGGAAAAGAAATCATTCAACAGGTTGTCCGCATTATTGAGCGAGAAAAACTCTCGAATCGGGTTTTATTCCTTGAAAATTACGACATGAATCTCGCACATCGACTCGTTCGCGGTGTCGACGTTTGGCTGAACACTCCAGTGCGTACACTCGAAGCCTCGGGCACAAGTGGAATGAAAGTTGCACTCAACGGCGGCCTGCATTTATCGATCCTCGATGGCTGGTGGGATGAAGCTCATAATCCCGATGCAGGCTGGGCAATTGGAACGCGCGACAATCATCCAAGCGACGATCAACGCGACGATCGCGAAAGCGAAATGCTTTATGATCTTCTCGAACACGATATGGTTCCTCTCTATTACAACGCGCCAGTGCCAAGCGACTGGATCAAAAAAATGAAGAGTTCGGTGATTCGTTATGCACCGGCTTTTAGCGCACAGAGGATGGTTCTCGATTATTTTAACAATGCCTATGCACCTGCGCTGGCCAACGCCAACGAAAGAGGTCTCAATGCGAAGCAAGCCGTCACGAACCTCAACGAACACGAAAAAAACCTTTCACAGTTGCGCTCGCAGTGGTCGAAGCTCGAGATTCGCACGGTCGACATGATGCCCAAGGGCGCAGCTTTTGTTGGCGAATCCATAACTGTCCGTGCAACAATCCGAACCACTCTTCCGCAAGAATGGATTGATGTGCAGCTTGTTCCAACTCAAGGTCAAGGGCCAACGCTTTCGCTGCTTCATCGCGGAAGTGATGCTGAAAACACATACCTTTACGAATGTATTTTCAATCCTGACCAACCCTGCATGTTGGCGCTTGGCTTACGTGTCACGCCGTCGACTCGGATTTTTCCGGAAGCTCTTGATCTACAACTTGTCGCACGATAGTGGTTTTCGGTAACACATCTCATGTGAAAATCGAATTCTATGCGACGCCCTATTCCTTACTGTTGGTGGTGGTGCGATGAAGATCCTGATGCTCGGGTGGGAATTCCCTCCATTGATTTCTGGTGGATTAGCCACGGCCACGGAAGGCCTGGTTTCCGGTCTGACAAAGATCGGCCATCAGATTGCTCTTGTGCTGCCTCATTTCCCGCATGAGACCGCCGAGAAAATTGAAGAGCTCAATCCACACTTGACCATTGTGAGTCCAGAGCATCCTTTTCAACCACAGCGTTTGATGCGTCCCGTGGATGAATCGTTCGTTTCTGAAAGCTCGCGGATGTCTCTCGCGTTGTCGGCAGCCTTGGCGGCAGATCAAAAAACATCGCGGATTGATATCAATGATCCAGCCACTCTTTCACGTCTGCTGAGTCCGTACGACACTGCAAACATCGAGTCTCTTTCGCTGAGCACAGAAGAAAAGCAAGGCTTGCGAGCTCGTCTTGTTCAATATCAAAAAATTCTTCTGGCAAAAGGCGAAACACGTCTCAGCGATTCGCTCACAGCTTGGACACCTCTTAAAAGTGAAGTGTCTGAACAAACCGAAATTCTTGCTCTGCTTGCTGGAGACATCATCAAGAACACACCGCAGCAGTTGTTTGATGTTATTCATGCGCACGATTGGATGAGCCTGAAAGCAATTGCACAAATCAAAAAGACCTCGACCCTGCCGGTTGTTTTGCATGTGCACTCGACCGAGTTCGACCGCGCGGGTTCGCATGGAAATCAAAAGATCCATTCGCTTGAACGCATGGGTTTCCATCTTGCAGATAGGCTCGTTGCAGTCTCCAACCTCACTCGCCGCATCCTCATGGAGCATTATGGTGTTCCGGGTGAACGCGTTGATGTTGTTTACAATGCATCTAACCTCGCTCATCGTAAGAACTCATTCGAAAACACGCCCGAGCACCCGAGCACAGCTTGGATGATGGAAAGTCAAACGACGCATGAAAACAAATCCCCTTTGATTTCATTTGTCGGCCGCGTGACGTATCAGAAGGGACCTGCGTATTTTGTCCAGTCTGCGCACAGAGCGTTGCAGATTCAGCCCAACCTGCGTTTTCAGGTGGTTGGAACTGGCGACCTACTCCCCTCCATGCGGCAGCTCGCCTGGGAATTGGGAGTCCACGATAAGTTCACATTTCACGGCTTCCAATCGGCCAAACGAGTTGAAACACTTTTGGCAGAATCCGACGTGTTCGTGATGCCAAGCGTCTCGGAGCCTTTTGGCATTGTTGCTCTTGAAGCGATGGCGCAGCGCATTCCTATTATCATCTCGAAACAATCAGGAGTTGCAGAATGCCTGATGCATGCCCTCAAGGTTGACTTCTGGGACACCGACCTGATGGCCGATCGCATTGTCAGCCTTGTTCGCAGACCCGTTCTGCGCACAGAACTCCAACGCCACGGGGCACGCGAGATCGATCGTTTCAACTGGGAGTCCTCTGCCCGCCGTTGTGTTGATGTTTATCAGAAAACCGCTGCGCGCCTTGTGAAAGCATGAGCCAAATTATGTACAGTGCGCTGTTGGCAACGCACTCTTCATTGGCTGCATACGAATTCGATGGCCAACTCAAATCCTGGTGCTGGCCTCGTAAAGATGCCTTTCACAACCAACTCCGATTTTTCATCATGGGAATCGCCCAGGGCGATCAAGCCATTTGGCTTGACCCGGAACGGGATCAAATTTCTTTCGCTTGGCTCACCCCACTTGAGCATCTGCAAATCCAATGGCACGTGCACCACCCCGATGCGCGTGGATTGCGCGTGCGGATGGAAGCCAAACTGATTGATGAATGCACGCTGGAGCACACTTATGTGATTAGCGCTCACGAGCACAGCACCTTGCGCTCGACCCGCCTTTGGTTTTTGATGGCTCCTGAGGTCGCCGGACGTCGAACTCAATTCCAGTGCGTTAGGGCGAGCACGGGATCCAACGCGATCCGTTGTGATTCCGATCCCTATTTTCTCACGTTACAAACCAGCGACGGATGCGAGTTCAAAAATACCGGTGCAGCGCAGATTGATTCGCAACACTCGCTTGGACAATTGGTTCAGTCATTTTTGAATCATCCGCACGCTTACCGTTCCATCGAAATGGGCCGCTGCGCAGCAATTGCTGTTTCACCCGTGTTGCATTGGGAGCATCCATTTACGATTCGAATGGCCCTTCATTCGGCATTGGATTCACAATTTCCATCTTCACCATCGTCTGAGTTGAGCAATCCACTCGACACGCGGATAGGTGCGCCCATGTCCGAAAACCCTGTCGCCTCTTCAAGTCAGAGAGAGAGCGGATCGAGCCACAACAGATCAGAACTTTCGCTTTCGTTGCGTGTCCTCGATGCGCTGACAGGCCCAAATGGAGCATTGCTGGCCTCCGCCGAATGCGACTGGGATATGCGCTACAGCGGTGGCTATGGATTCGTCTGGCCGCGCGATGCCGCATTTACCGGCCTCGCTCTTGTTGAGTGTGGACACATCGAACGCGCCGAACGCATTGCCCGCTTTCTTGCAAAAGCACTTGCTGATGCTGATGACTTTGAACAGCGTTATACAGATGCCGCGCAACCAGCCCCAAGCTGGTGCTATCGCCAACCCGATCAGCGACCACTCGTTTGCATGCTTTGGATTGCGCTGCTCAACTCAGCAAAACTGAGCGATGATGCACTGCGTAAAACTTTGCGCGCAAAACTCAACGTGTGCTTAGCGGCGATGGCCGATGAACTTCTTGCTTCACCTGCAACCGCATTGTTTGGCTTTGACCTTTGGGAAGAACGCGAGGGGCAACATTTTTTTGCATTGGTTGCTGCCTTTGGGGCTCTTCACCGCGGCGCTGAACTTGCACACACCGACGCTGCTGCTGAGCGCTTTCTCCAGGCCGCCAAAGTTGCTTCGCAATTGGCGCAAGCGCATTTCAGTCCGCTTCACCCGTGGCCTGCGCGCACCCGCACGCCAAGCGGGCAGCTCGACTTCACCGCAGATGCCAGTTTGCTGTCGTGCTTGATGCCGGTTCCTGAATTCCCTCTCACAACCGAGCAACGCCAGGGCATGTTCACCGCCCTCCAAACGGCTCTTCAGCACGGGGTCGGCTTCCGGCGCTATGTGGATGATGCCTACCGGGGTGGAGGCTGTTGGCCGCTTGTTGGTTTGTGGTTTGCTTTAGGTGCGCAGGAGGTCTTGCCCGCCAAAGAAGCCAAGAGTTTTATGATGCTTTCTCTGCGCCAGGCTGCCGCCGCCTCAACCCCGCTCGGCTATCTGCCTGAACAAATTGACCCAACCTCAAGCCTACCCTCCTGGGTGGTCCCGCTGGCGTGGTCGCACGCGTTTTTCCTGCAACTCTCGCAACGTGCCCAAAAAGCCAGTGAACTTCAGAAAAATCTTGAAGAAACCGGCGTCTCCCACTAGACCCTGAGGCGGATCTAGGTCACCGGGAGCTCTGCATGCGTTCGATGCAATATGATGTCGTAGTTGTGGGCGGCGGTCACGCCGGAATTGAAGCTGCACTTGCCAGTGCACGAATGGGTTTGCGCACCTGTTTGCTCACCATCAGTATCGACCGCATCGGACAAATGTCCTGCAACCCTGCCATCGGGGGCACCGCGAAAGGCCACTTGGTTAAAGAGATCGACGCCCTGGGTGGAGAAATGGGCGCAGCCATTGATTCCGCTGGTCTTCAGTTCCGCATCTTGAATCGCTCCAAAGGGCCAGCGATTTGGAGTTCGCGTGCGCAAGCCGACATGGATCTCTACCGCAACTACATGCGTAAGGTTTGCGAAAACACAAAAAATCTCGACCTACATCAAGACACCGTTGCTTCACTGCTCATTGAAAGCGATACCGTTGTTGGGGTGAAAACAAATCTTGACCAGCAGCTGCTGAGCAAGTGTGTGGTGATTACCACCGGCACCTTCTTAAACGGTTTGATTCACATTGGGGATCGCCGTATCACCGCCGGACGGGTTGGTGAACCGGCGAGTGTTGAACTTGCTCAAGCGCTTAAATCTTATGGCTTCAAAATGGGCCGAATGAAAACCGGCACAACCCCACGACTTGATGCGCGCAGCATCGATTTCTCACGCCTCGAACGACAAGATTCAGATCCCGATTTTGTTCCGTTCAGCCTGCGTACAAAAGAACTCAAGCAACGCCTACTGCCCTGCTACATGACTTATACGAATGAAGAAACCCATCGAATTATCCGCGAGCATATGCATTTGTCGCCGCTTTACAGTGGAATTATTACCGGAATTGGCCCACGCTATTGTCCAAGTATTGAAGACAAAGTTGTTAAGTTCCCCGATAAACTTTCGCATCAAATTTTTATCGAGCCTGAAGGCTACGACACGCACGAAATTTACCCGAATGGAATTTCCACAAGTTTGCCTGTGGACGTGCAAGAAAAATTTCTCCGCAGCATTGCTGGATTTGAAAATGTTGTGATCATGAAGCCGGGTTACGCAATCGAATATGACTATATTCAACCCACAGAACTTCATCCAACACTGGAAGCAAAAGCCCTGCACAACCTCTATTTCGCCGGGCAAATCAACGG
Source organism: bacterium (assembly GCA_009918675.1). GTDB lineage: Bacteria > Bdellovibrionota_B > Oligoflexia > Silvanigrellales > Silvanigrellaceae > RFOM01. The sequence goes on along the minus strand of RGDM01000068.1, from coordinate 6,624 downwards.
CACCACTGGCTACGAAGAGGCTGCAGCACAAGGACTTATTGCGGGTATCAATGCCGCATTGCGGGCGCAGAACAAAGACCCGTTCGTACCTTCGCGACAAGAAAGCTACATTGGCGTGATGATCGACGATCTCACCACATTGGGCACTCAAGAACCCTACCGAATGTTTACCAGCCGTGCAGAAAACCGCCTCAAACTGCGCGAAGACAACGCGGATACGCGCCTGCGCGGATATGCATGGTCGCTCGGCCTTGTCAGCGACGCCGAGCACGCTGAACTCAAAGAAAGACAAAGCAAGATCAGCGACGAACGCGCACGCCTGCAAACCAGCTGGCTGAATCCGACGCCAGAAACGAATCAGCGCCTTGCCGACGCTGGCCTTCCAGAACTCACCGGCGCTTCATCAAGCCTCGACGCATATCTGAAGCGTCCGGAGGTTGATATTTTGCGGATGTGTGCCGCTGGCCTCGTCGATGTTTCGTTGGGGCAGCGTGTGCTCAGGTCAATTGAAATTGAGACAAAATACGACGGCTATATCAAACGCGAAGAAGCTCTTTCGGATCGTCTGCAAAAACTCGACGCCGTCTGGATTCCCAAAGAACTCGACTACGGAACCATCTCAGGCCTTTCGCGGGAGGTTGTCGAAAAACTTCGAAAGCATTCGCCGAGCACGCTTGGACAAGCGTCGCGGATCAGCGGAATTACGCCCGCAGCAGTGACCCTTTTGCTTGCTGTGATTGAACGCAACCGTCAGGCGATTGTCGGCAAATACGTGCCTACGCCCTGAGGTCTTTTCAATAACAAGCACATGCTACGATACCGTTGAGACGCAAAACCTGGCAAAACGGATTTGCATCAATGACTTTTTCATTTTTTTATTGTGGATGAGATATGGCCATTCTTGATGGACAACTCGACTCACGTCGCTTTCAAACAACGGTCCGCTGGACTTTGGTTGTTGCGCTTTGGGCGTTGCTGATGTCGATGGCCTCGGGTCAATCCGGAATTTCTAACTACGTTGAGCTGGTCCACAAACGCAATGTCCTTGTTGATGTCAACATGAAGCTCAAAATTGAAAACCAACTGCTCGAAGAAAAGATTGGCCTGCTCAAGACAAACTCAAACGAACAAGTGCGTTTTCTGAAGGAGGAGTTCGGGCTCGTTCAACCAGGTGAATATGTCTACCGGTTTGAACCCGAGAAAAAGAACGGTTCAAGCAAACCTAAAAATAGCAAGCCCGCAACCACCGATGCCGGCAAAAGCAAGAATCCGAATGGCTAACTGAACGAAAAATATCACGGGTATTTTTTAAGCACATCGAGAAAATCGAGAAAATCTGCTTTTTCTGTCGCCGAGAGAGAGCCCCCCTTAGGCATTTCGCCGCTTGAAACATAACTCGCCGCTTGCGACGCGTATGTTTTCGTCGACGCGAAGTCTTTCATATTTGAGGCCCTTTCAGAATGACATCTCTGACATCGGGTGTCGATCAAGGATTTGAATTTACTCGTATACATTGTTTGCAATTGATCGAGTGTGTATTTCAACGTTGGAGTCGATGGCTGACTCGTTGCCCGCTCTTGCGATGGAGGCGGAGCCTGCGTCTGAGGTTCATCCTTTTTAACCACCGTCGTGCTTCCACCGCGTTGATAAACCTTGCCACCACTCACAGCAACGAGCGTCCCGCGCGGGGCAATGACACCTTTCTCATCCGACTCAAAAAATGCAGAGAATCTTTCGGGAGTGATGACGCCCTGCGGGGCTTTCAAATTTCGCAAGCGATAAGACTCAGGTGAATATTGTCCTGCGCTATCTTTCAACACATAGATGACATAATCGGCAACCTGCAGCCACACACCTCGCCCTTTGATGACGCCACCGCCTGAAATTTTATCGGGCGAGTTGTTTGCGAGAGAGGATGAATCCAGATTCAAATACAGCTCACGACCAAGATTTGGTTGGGTTTTTAGCCACACCAACCGATTGCCAGACAACCCAATCAGATCAGTCTTTGAAACAGAGACAGGACGAATGCTTCCGTTTGGGTCATCAAGGACATTTTGCAATGTATCCTGCGCAACCGCCCCCTCGCTTCCTGACGTTCCTTTGTAAAATATTTTGCCGTCGCCGACCGACCAATATTCCCCGTTGCCAATCGCGATCGTCCAAGCCTTTTTGACTGCCTCGACAGGACCAGCAGCAGTCACATTGCTCACAGCTCCGGTCGCGGTGTTGAACAGCACTGACTTGCCTGAAAGCGAACCAAACATCACAACCTGCGTGTCGAGATGAGAGAGAAGAGCTTCGCCACTGTTCACATTTTCTTTCACTGCAGCAGAAAATTCTTCGTTGCTTGTGAACGAAGTCGCGGTTGCATCGCCAAGAGATTTGAAGGTGAAACTCTGCGCAGATTCACTGCTCGATAAGCTGAGCTTATTGGAACACGCTGTTGCAAGCAGCAATCCACTCAGTGTCAGCGACAATGATTTTATGGCCGAATTCACCTTCATTGTGAGCCCTCAGACTTTTTTGAATCGACCCAACTTTGCCTGCGGAGCGATAGAAAGAGTTCTTCCTGCCGCATTCACAACCGCTTGCGCCACGGTGCCGTCCACCTGCGCCGCCGTGACTGTTCCGCCATCAAGACCAAGCACGCCACCAGCCCACGCCTTTGTGCTCGCATCCACAAACGCGCCATTGAGTACAGTGCTGGTTGGTCCGTAGTATTCGCTCACAATTGAGCTCAACGCGCTGCCCGATGACCCTTTAATGAAGATAGCAAGACCACTGACTGTGCTGCTGTCTTGCACCCAATCCGCGCTGCGTCCGGAACACGTGCGAATAAAGATAACTCCATCTTGCCGCGCGTCTAAACGAGATTTGATGTAGACGTTAGCCCCCAATGCGGCTTCGGCAATTGCGGTGACCATATTTCCTGAATCACCACTCGGTGCACGACTCGCGTCGGTTGCGTGGAAGTCGGGAGTTTGCAGACCCACAGTTGCAACTGTACCCAACCCAGATTTGGCAAGCTTTGCTGCAACTGCAATCGATGCGGCGCGATCGCAATTGATATTGCCATAGACGTTGAACATGCCAGATCCGAGACTTGAGTAGTTTGCCTTCAAATCGGCAACTTCCGCGCGAATCTTTTCAAGATTTTCCAGCCACTGGCTGCGCAATGCAACGGCTTCTGGGTTGCCATTGAGCTCATCAAAAATACGTTGTTTGTTGCTTCCTCGTGAGCTGCCATCATCTTTACTCTTATCGACGTAGCTTGTTGCAATCAGCTGATCGAGGGTAGCAACAAAATCTTTCGATTTGCGTCCCGCTGACACCGACTTCATGTTGTTGTCGATCACCGACACAGCGCCAAAGGCAGCCACACCAATGGGGCTCAACTGTGCGCTGGCTTGAATCATGTGAGCAATAGAACCGGCCGCTGGAATTGCACCTTGTTGATGAACTCCGGTGCCTTGATAACTGACAAAAGAAGTGATTGCGATTTTGCTTGGATCGATATCACCGATGAGTCCGGTAAAGTTTGGCAACACTGTTGGTGTTCCATTCATCATATACTTACCAGACAGCAACATATCGCCAAAAAATTTATTGACCTTGGCAGCCGCGAAGGCTGGATGCGTTGCAAGCAAATCTCTTTTCACCGCAGGGTTCATTGCATCAGGAAATACTAGCGTCTTGGTTGGATCATTGGCATTGCCGAATTCAGTGAGATTGAGAAAATTGCGCGGGTCGTGTGAAGTTGCCATAAAAATATCAAGAAATGAAACCGGTGAAGCTCCCGCAGCCAGCGCTTGCGAAACAAAAAGAGCCGAAGGTCCACCATTGAGGGCATCACGCAGCACAGTGATGGCATCCATGCCTTCCGCCCAGGGGTTTGCCGCACGAAATTTCTCGTACCAGGCATTCAAGCCTGCGGTAAAACCATAGCGGCTGAGGCCGGCCATGGCACCGTATCCAAGTCCACCCAAAAGTGCAGCGCGGAGAAGCTGGCGTCTGTTGTATTGATTCATTGTCGAAACTCCTGTGGCAAATTTTATTTTTCGTTTAATTAACGCGCTTCCGCGAAAGTCGATGAAGACAAGAATGAAGCGAGCGCTGCGCGCTTGGATGCCAGATCACCACTGCAGCGACTTGCAAACACCTTGGCGACGTTGTCAATTTGAGCGTCTGAATAACTTGGGATACAGCGCTGAAGAATTTTCTTCGCGCCATCAGGCGCGCCGCAATTGCAGCGTGCGCTTGGATTAGCAAAATCGCAGTTCCAAGCCACCACGTCGGCCACCGTTGCTAATGCACCGAGATAATCCAAAGTTAAAGTTCCTGCGCTCGTATCGGTGCGGGCAACAAGCAACGGATCATACAGATCTGCTGCAAGAACCTCGACGATATCCTTGCCGGAGGTCAAAGCTCCTGAAAAAGTTTGACCCAAAATCACTTTGCGACCAGCGGCAGCATCAGCGGCTGCTGCGGTGATCATGCTGGCCTTTATACTCAGCAGTCCGGCATCCAGACATTCGTTGATTGTATTGCGCAAGCGTTCGGAGTCTTTGACAAGAAAACCCTGCACACCTTTGAATTTGGTCTCCTTGGAGATTTTTTGATCAAGAAGTTGTTTTGACCCTGAAATTGCCTCGGCACTTTTAGCAGACGAGGACGCACCCACTGTCAAATCGGAGCTCAGGGTCGATTTGGCTGAGCAGGCAACCGCATTCGAAATTACAAAGCTCATAACCGCTAATCTTTCAAACCACGTTCTCATTCAAGTTCTCCCTTTCTTCTTCACTCAATTCAATTGCCAGAACACGCGAATGTCTCTGATTGAAAATAAGCTTTCATCATTGGTAAAAGTTTTCCGCCCTCTGCCTCGAATGCGCTTGAGACGGCTGAAATAACTTCAAGGTTTGTTTGGTTGCTATTGGCAAATGTGCTGGGCAGGAAGCGAGTGAGTCCACGCACAGCGGCGCTCCCGCGCACAGCCGCGTTCGGAGCATCGTTTTGATACATCAACGTTTCAACGTATTTGCTCAATGAATTTGTTTTGACAGCCTTGCTGCTATCATCTGGACTCCGAGAATCGGGAATACAAGTGATTTCTTTGTTATCCATTTCTCTAAGCAAATCCGCGAAAAACTTCGGGGAAATGAATTCGTATCGTTTACTTGCGGGGTCTGCGAGAGTCACATGGGTGCGATCATCCTCACCTGTTGCATTTGCTGGACGATTGAGCTGAATAAGATTGAGGTCTTTGTAGGTTTTTATTGGCTCGCCATTGGTCCCGCCATCCATATCGTTTGGCACCATAATTTCGCCAGCGAATCCAAATGGACGGTAGATAACGGACGCAGCCGCAAGATGACGATTGAGATGACACCCTTGACATACTTTCCCATACGACGGCACAGAAATGGCTCCCCAAGCCGCTTTTGCAGAATTTAGGTCGCCTTTATCCTTAATCTTCCAACGTCTGTCCTGAGTCGCATTCAGGCAACTGATAATTGGTTTTGGATCACCCGCAACACCATCCGTATTGGCCATCAACACTTCGCCAAAGAGAACTTGCCAGGTGTCTCCTCCACGGCCGTAATTGTTGTTGTTTTGCAACATGGAAGTTGGTTTTGAAAGCAAAAAACCACGAGTGCCGAAAAAGTTCGCGCGTTGTTCACTAAGTGTGCATTCAGCCCACTTCACTCCCGCCGTCGGGGCTGCGCAGGTTTCTATCGCACCTGCCTTTGTGCTTGTGTAAAGAAGTGCTGTTTTGGCTGTCACCATCACTTTATTGAGCAAGAAAAGCTCTGGGTAGCTCTTTTGCTCATAATATTTTTTCACTAGTTCGCTAAATTCAGATTGCAGGTCTTGCAAAACATCTTCGGCAACGGGAGGCTGCGCGGTTTTCCCTTTGCTCACAATCGCTCCTGCGTTGGCAATTTTCTTTGCCAACTGAGTGAGCGCGACATTTTCAAAAGCCGTTTTTAATTCTGGTGTGGAAAGCAGCGCTTCAACCACTTTTCTTCGCACCTCTGCAGTTGCAGGGGCCGCCTTCTCCGCCTCTGTTAAAATCATTCCCTCACTCGCGCGCGTTGGGTCGGCAGGCCGCCCGAGCGCTCTTAATGAGAATCGATTTTGAAATTCCCAACCGCTGATCAGCTGATTGCATTTGTACGAAAGATTCACGGCAATTTTGCATCTTGAAACCAAGACACCATATTGCCGAGTTTTTTCTCTTCAGCCTCTGATTTAAATTCAGGTGGCATTGCCGACGGAGAGGTCGATGCGTTGTTCAGTTTGTTGATGAGCACCTGATATACGGTTTGGTTGAGTGCACTGCCTTCAAGCCACGCGGTATCCTTCAGCAAGATTTCTTCAGATGGAATTGCGAAAGCCGCATTTAGAGGTTTGCCCGGGCCGTGACATTCAGAACAATTGGTTTGAATAAACTGCAGTGCTTCTTGGGCGGTCAAAGGGACGGGCCGACCTGCGTGAACTTCTGCGTCTTTCTTACTCACCGCTTGCAAAACCGGCTTTCCGGAGGGGGGTTTTACCGGTATCGGGTTGTTCGGACGACTGCACGACGCGGCTGCGCATGCTAAGCATGCAACCAGCGTC
>RGDM01000067.1 GCA_009918675.1 bacterium | reverse complement strand
ATTTCTACACCCGCCTCAACGCAGCATTGAATAACTTCATCAAGCGCTCCTGGCTTAGGAAGTCCAACGATTGCAATACTACGACCAGAGCTCCGTGCAAAGTGACGACTTTCGTATATTGAAGCTTCAACCACCTTTTTCCGAACCGAAGTAATTTTAGCGCGCGCTGTCCAGCCGAAACCATTCGCTATCTCGATGTTCTCGCCTTCCTTTAAGCGTAGGACCTGAGCAGCCATATGACTTTCATCTTCATCAAGAGAAATGGCCACATTGCAATCACCATCGCTGCCTAATGACTCAGGACAAACAGCGTAAAATCGCCAAACTTGCTTATATTCTTGGCTCATATCTTTCCTCATATAAATTCCGCCAAGGGCGACTCGGGTAAGTATTTGATTCGGACGGTTGGCTCCGACTCAAAAAACACCACGTCATAAGCCCATTCAATGAATGTAAGAGCCAGAATATCAATTTTTTCCTGCAGCGATTCATCTCCAGCGCGCTGATTTTTTACTTGCAACCACTCTTTCGAAAGATCATCGGGCAAAAAGGCGAGAGATTGAATGGAAAGATATCGATAGACAAGATCAAGATGCCGACAAACAAGGGTTTCTTCATCGTCAGAAAGACGCTGCTGCGGCTTGTCGGCAGCGAAAAAAATAAGCTCGTTCAAATACTCTTTCGTACCCAGAGTGCATGCTTCAACAACCGCAAGAAAAGAAAGCGCAGCCGAATGTTCAGCGATTGCCTGAGACAAAAAATCATTATCCATACCGTTGAAGCTCCTCAACGGGGAGCAGCAATCACGAGCCGCACGTCAAACGGACCTTCTTCAACTGACTCAGCTTTGAAGGCTGGAAGCTCGCGTTGAAGTCGCCCAACAACGTCATCCAACTTGCTGCGCGCAATCTGGGTTTGATAGACCAAACCCTCTTTGCGCACATCAATTGGCACCAGATTGGTATCAGCTGTCCCCTTGCCCAGGGCCTTTATCACATTCTCAAGTGAGGCTAACTCGCGCTCGGATATTTTTTTATCAACCAAGACTCGAATGGATTCTTGTCGAACAGGAGGAGTTGCTGATCCCTTCCGAAGGCGTTGGAGGTTGCTTCCAACCCTTTGCAGAACTTTTGCAACAGGCGCTGAGCGGGTTGGATCGTGAATGGAACGGCTCCAGTAATTGCGCAAAAAGCGGCCATCCACCTGCGACCACAGATCAACACGTTCCAATAAAACCGGCTGTTTATCGATTACCTTCACTCCAAAGACAACCGTCATACCAACGGGGCGCGAGAGTCCCGACAATGTGAAGGGAATTTCCGGAGGCCACACCTGTGCTTCGCGGCGCAAGCTTGGGAGATTCTGCAACGAACGAATCAAGCCGCCTATCTCGGCACCGTGCTCCGATGACCATGTCGTTTTTACTGTTGAATTTATTTTTGGCAAAAGCCCCTGCGCAAGTGAAGCACACATCTGATCAAGCGATGCAACTGAAAACTCTGTCGCGGTAATATTTGTCCGAATTGACGCGCAGGGTTTGGCACCTTCAATTCGCGCTGCGGCTTCGGCAGGAAGTGCATAAATGTCTCGGGTCGTCTCATTGACCAGAAACATTGCCAAAGGAACTAGAGCGGTTGTTGCTGGCATAGTGCGGACCCTCAGGGTGCCGGCGATGTCGCGGGGGAAGTTGTCGCAGGCGCTTCGCTAGATGAGTTATTGTTTGGTGTGGTGCCATCAGCATCGCCATTCGTGACAAGACTCGAGCGCTCGAGCAAATCGGTGTCTGAGTTCGCTGCGGGCTTCAATGAAGAACTTCCGTCAAGCGCTAAATTTACCACCTTAGCACCCGACTCCGTTGATCCTGACAATGGATTAATTTTGAAGGAACGACCACCGACGTTAATCGTGATGACCCCACAAGAGAGAGCACTGACTGGCAACTTAGGAATTTTCAACGCAAGCGGAGCGCCGTCGGTTGTCTTCAGCGAGGATGGCTTCTTCGCAGCATTTTCTTTCAAAACTTCTTTGATTGGCGCAACGAGAGATATTTTTAACACTCCGTTTGCGAAAATTTCGCTGCCCTGCGACTTGACGCTGCCTTGCCATTTTGGGCTTGCAAGCGAATCGTCGCCTTTTCCGTCGAGATTTTTTCCACAAGAATTCAAAATCTGCGAATTTAAGTGAATAATTCCATTACGCCGTGCGGCAATCTCTGCCTCTAATCCGCCTCTTTTTTTATCTTTTCCAGGCGTATAGACACCATAAAATTGCACTTGCTTGCCAGAGAAATCAAAAAACACCTTGGTGTCGTTCTTCAATTCAGCTGCGGCAGCTCCCCTCACTGAGGACAGGCTGCAAACCAATACAAAAAGAAACGCAATTGCTTTGAAATAACCTTGTTTGGAAGTCATGCCAGTTATCTCCGATTATGAATTTGCGGCTGTTGCATTGCATTCGATTAACATTGAATCTTTGAGTTGCACTTCAAGAGCCATGGCCTGAAAGTGCGCTTCCATCGATAAAGTCCAACGATGTACTTCACGCCACGCCTGCAGATGAACCGGCTGGCCATGACTCACTTGACTCAATAACACTCGGCTCTCCTGGAGGACACTGGGGAGTCTTGAAAAATGCTTTGCCAGCTCGGTTTTGTAATCGTCCTCTAAGTCGATGGCAAAATTCTCATCAATTATTTTCTTGATACGGGCGTAACTATCTCGCAAAATGACATCGCTATGTCCTTTGAGAAGCTTGCGCATTTTGGCCTGGGAGTCGCTCATCTTTGCAAGCCAACTTGCACGCTCAGCCTCAACATTTAACACCTTATCGACCTCAGACTTAAACCAGGCAAAGGCTTGCGCCATGTCGTCAGGGAACTCACCAAACAACTCTTTGAGTCTTGGTTTATACAGATCGACAAACGAAACCAGTGCCGCTGTGACAGAAGGATTCTTTTCCGCTCGCTGGAACTCTGAGCGTAATTCTCGGAGTTCCTCGAGCGTTCTGCGCACAGTCTCGAGTGGAACATCGCCGAGAATATCTTTGATCTCTTCAGCAGCGATAACTCCCTCGTCAGCAATCTGCAGTCTGCGTTCTTCGCGGCGCTGCGACTCGGCCATGTTTGCCAATTGATTCTCAATTTCACGCTTGCGATTCCACAAGCTAAATGCAACTGGTGCACAGAGCGGAATACTGACAATTAAAATGCACATGAACAACGCAAGATTAAAACCACGCTTGACGCTTGCCAAACGCTCATTTGCATTTTCTCGGCGTTGCTCGATCCGCTGAATGTTTTCCTCATATCGTTCGCGATTCTGAAAATGAAAGATTGCATCGCAGAGATGCTCAGCATTGTCGGCATAGGGCATCAATCGATTCAAGGTCTTGTAACGGGCATATTTATGCAAGATATGCGACTCAGCGTGGGCAAGATTTTGCTCAATGAATTGCTTGGTTCGCTGATGGTTCTGGAGAAACTTCTGACGCTCAGCGTCTTGCAAAGAATTCCACAGGCGCAGGGTATTTGTCAGAGTCTCAATTTCAGATTTCTGCGTTTCGATTTCATTGTTCAGCAATTCAACCCGCTCAAGCCGCTGAGCAAGAACCGAGTATGCGTCTTTGCCGCGCAACCATTGACTTGCCTCTTCGGGAAATGGCCCGCGCGCAAATTCTTCAAGCGTCAGCAAAGAACGCTCGGAGCGACGGATGTGAACAGCACGAAGATCATTCGGCTGCTGTGCAAATGTGACAGCCAACACGCCAAGCTGCGTTCCAAGGCGAGAAAGCTCGTCCGAGCTGACAATTGACATAACTTGTCCGATTCGTGAAAGGGCCCATGGAAGGACCGACTCAATAATTTCCCGAGGAAAAACCCTGTATCAGTATGACCCGAAAACCCCTCCGCTGAAAACCGCGAAGGGCGTCAAAACACCGAGCCCGTGACCCCCGAGTAAATTCGCGAAACCCGCAAATTTTATTGAACCTTTTTACCTTGCAGCAGACCATCGCCTTGTGTTAGGCGTCGCGTTGCAAAAGGGAGGGCTCCATGCCTGCTGACTCGCTTGAACTTGAACAACAAACCCAGCGCCGACGGACGTTTGCCATCATCTCGCACCCGGACGCAGGTAAAACCACTCTAACTGAAAAACTCTTGTTGCTGGGCGGGGCAATTCGCTTGGCAGGCTCGGTGAAAGCGAAGAAGTCGAAGAAATTTGCAACCTCTGACTGGATGGAGCTCGAAAAGCAGCGTGGAATTTCGGTGTCCACCAGTGTGATGAACTTTGAATATCGCAATTATGTTTGCAACCTGCTTGATACACCCGGACACCAAGACTTCTCCGAAGACACTTACCGTACTCTTGCTGCGGCCGATGCGGCCATCATGTTGATTGATGGTGCCAAAGGCGTTGAGCCACAAACAATCAAACTCTTTGAAGTCTGCAAGATTCGGCAAATTCCAATTTTCACTTTCGTCAACAAAATGGATCGCGATGCCCGCGATCCCTTCGACCTCATGGACGAAATTGAGCGCGTGCTGGGTATTCAAACCTACCCAATGACTTGGCCAATAAGTAGCGGTGAGCGCTTCAAAGGAGTGATTGAGCGCAAATCGAAATTGGTTCACTTTTTCCAGGGTCGAAATACCACACTTGAAACGCCTGCTCAGCTGATTCCGCTCACGGACAAAGAGCAACTTGCAAGCCTAATCCCTGTCTCTGACTTGGAATCCACACTTGATGGCCTTGAAATGGTTGATACCGCTGGCAACGACTTCAGCGAAGAAGCCTTTCGCCGCGGTGAAATTTCGCCAGTGTTTTTTGGCAGCGCCATGACCAACTTTGGTGTTCGCGCATTTCTCGAGTCTTTTCTGCACATGTGCCCCGGGCCCAGCTCAAAGGGCAGCAGTGTTGGGCAAGTCGATCCGATGTCGAAAAATTTCAGTGGATTTGTATTTAAAATTCAAGCGAACATGGATCCAAAACACCGCGACCGTATTGCGTTCTTGCGAATTGTTAGCGGAGTTTACGAGGCCGGCCTGATGGTCAACCATTCACGCTTGGGTCGGGAAATTAAACTCACACAACCGCAACAATTCTTTGCGCAAGAACGCACAGCAAGTGAACGTGCATACGCAGGAGATATTGTTGGAATCTATGATCCAGGAATCTTCGCGATTGGGGATTCACTCACCGAACAACAAAAATTCGAATTTGAAGGAATTCCGCAATTCGCCCCTGAACATTTTGGTGCCGTGCGCACAACCAGTGCTTTGAAGCGCAAACAGCTGCTCAAGGGTTTGGTGCAATTGTGTCAGGAAGGCACAGTGCAGATGTTCGTCGACGAGTCGCGCGCTGCAAGCGACCCAATACTCGCAGCCGTCGGAGTTCTTCAGTTCGATGTTTTGCTCTTTCGCTTGCGCAATGAATACAATGTTGATTGTGCACTCGATATTCTGCCTTACCGACATGCGCGTTGGACGAACGTCGGCGACACCGAAATTGCAGACGCAAAGTCCAAAACAGACGCAACGGTCGTCCGCGATATGCAAGGCAATGCTTTGTTCTTATTCCGCAATGACTTTAATATCAGTTATTTTCAAGAAACATGCCCACAAGTACCGCTCTACAGAAGCAATGCGAAGCTCAAAGGCAACATGATGAGGTCTGCTTCTTCGTTCTTTGACGAGTGATTCAACGCACAGAGAGGCCTGATCATGTCAGAAGAAAATAACTCCACAGAAGGCTCTGCAAAGGTGCTGCCCTTCAAGCGGCCAAGCCCCCAGCCAACGCTCACTCGACGCCCGGGGGCTGTTGCTGCTCTTCGCGCGCACAAGGGCAAGACTCAGGGGCCGCAATCCAAATGGAAGGGCCGCTTGGTCCAGGGGCTTCAGCTCGGCTTGCTTGCTCTTGGCGCAATACTAGCGCTGAAAAATTGCGGAAAGATCTGATTTTTTTTCGATTGTTTTTTTCGCACCCGCTCTTGCACTCCGGTCACGCCTTTGCTACACACCGTTTCTGCCGCGGGGGCGTAGTAGAGTTGGTTACAACGCTGGCCTGTCACGCCGGAGGTCGCGGGTTCAAGTCCCGTCGCTCCCGCCATCCCCAAAACCCTGGTTCGCAAGAACCAGGGTTTTTTATTTTTCATCAACGTTCTTCGCCTTCATGACACAGACAATTTTGCGTTGGTGAACTTTTTCGTAAGGTTCCTGGTTTGGTTCAAGGTTGTCGATTTCTGTTTTTCGCAGAATCAGAGGATTAAGATTTTTTTGACCTAAAAGACTTGCCTGAAAAGACATAAACAAGAGTGGCAGGCCAGGAGGGATTCGAACCCACAACCCGTTGATTTGGAATCAACTGCTCTACCGTTGGAGCTACTGACCTAAAGCGCATCAGTGTCTACGTCGGAAGATGCGTTACGGTCAAGTTTTGACGAGTCCGGGGAACTGTGTTTTCGTCGGCCGCGGAGGTCTTACGAACATGGTTAGAAATAAAATTCTTGCGTCCAAAATCACTGGACTGAGCAACCGACTTCTCCCCAAGGCTACTGAAAAATTGAGCCGAGCCCTGAAATATTTTCCAGTTGAACTCAGTGGCGCTCTGCCCGTGCTCAGCCTTGAAAATTCACGCTCCGACCACGACGCCGCTGGCGAAATCAACTACGCCACCTCACTCTCTGCAGGATTTGATCTTAAGGCAGCCGACGACGCAATTATTCCCCCAGGTGAATGGCGTCTTGTAGACACAGGACTCCGCCTTGCGCCGCAAAGCACTAAACCTGTTGCTCGCATTCGCCTTGGCCGAACAGGATTCGACGTTGTTGCTGAGCTGCAGATCCGCCCACGCAGCGGATTGGCAGTCAAACGAGGAATCACTGTTTTAAACGCGCCCGGAACCGTTGATGCTGATTATGAAGGCAAAATCATGACCTGCCTGATGAACCATGGCAGCGAACCCTTCAAAATCAGCAAGGGCGACAAAGTTTCGCAGGGCGTCTTTGCACTCGCAATCCGCCCTCACAGTGTGGCCGTAGCCGACAAAACCCGCGGAGAGGGCGGATTTGGTTCGACAGGTCACTGATTGACTTATTGGCCAACATTGGGCAGACTGCGAAACGAGCGCCACACACTGCAGCAAAATCTGCATAAGCACATTGCTTCAGACATGGTGCCTACTTAGGAGCTGCCCCATGGGCGATGCCAGTCAGACTGGAAATGCAAAGAATCTTTCCCTTATCAATTCTCGCACTCACGCCTCAAGTCCAGATTCTGAAGAGTATGAGCTCGATCTAGAATCTGAAATCTCGAGAACCTCCGTCTTCTACACCCATGCAAGCGAAGCAGTCGTTCCAAATGGAATGCCGTCCGTCTCCGTGACCTGCCGATCGCTCGACGAACTGCTTTTCTTTTTGGAAAGCGACCTTGTCGATTCCATTTGGTTTGCCGAGAGCATAACAAGCCAAGAGCGTGCGTATATTACCGGCTGGGCAAGAATTTTCCGTCCAGGAGTCAGTGCCCACTTATTCCGTTCTGAAATGATTGCAAACTAACCCTTTTCTGCAGCCTGCGTCATTCAACTGACCGGGCTGAAATCTTTTACATCAAGCTCTGAGTGCACTTCTTTCATCATGACATTGTCTGCATCGTCATGATGAAAGGCTCTTACAGCGATGGTCCCTTCATTGATGGGAATATTCAAAGGAACCAGAAAAATACAGTTAGGCATCGACGTTGGTGCTTCAGCTGTGAAGGTTGTTGCACTCGAAAATAATGGAGAATCTGCAAATTTAATTGGCCTCGGATGGGAAGAAACGCCACCGGGATGTGTCGTTGATGGAACACTCAGTGACACGCGCACCGTAGCACAAGTGGTTAGGTCGGCTCTCGAGCAAACACGTCTCCGATACAAAGGTATGAATGCAAGCATTGGCCTGCGCGGAATTAACGTCGTGTTCAAAAGAATATCCATTCCCTATCAAGGCATCTCCGAACTGCCAAAACAAATTCTTCTCGAAGCGCAGCAACATGTCGACTCAGATCTCGACAATTGGCAGATTGATTATGAGCCCATTGGTAGTCCCAATTCAGAAGGTCAGCTGGCAATCTTGCTCGTTGCAGCGCGCAAATCGGTGATTGAGCAATACATTGAGATGCTCAAACAAGTGGGTGTCAAACCTGCAGTTCTTGACTGCGATGCGTTTGCAATAGCAAATTCTTTCGACTTCATTTCGAGTGAAAAAAACAAAACAAATCTTTGTGTCGATGTGGGACGAGACACTACTAAGATTCATTTATCGATAAGTGGTGAGTCGAGTATCATTCGAAGCTTGCCGGTGGGTGGATCGCACTTTACCGAGCTCCTTTCCCGCCAAATGGGAATCAACCACACAGAGGCCGAGACAATCAAATGGAGCGTCGGGACTCCCGAGTTCGCAGCCAGCCATCCAGAAGTGAAAACAATATGCCATCAGCACACAGAGGAGCTTTGCGAAGAAATCAAGAAGACAATAGAATTCTTTGCTGGCATGGAAACGCAGGCAGCCATGCGCGCAATCGACTCTGTTGTTCTCTCCGGTGGCGGCTCTGTTGTTCCGGGCCTCAGCGAAGGAATCAGCACGCTTTTAAATGCTGACACAATCTACGCATCACCGTTCATCGGAATGACCATAAATCCAAAAATAGACAACAATGTAACGACTCGATACTCGCACCAATTCGCGGTTGCAACTGGGCTTGCTTTACGGCGCGCGGGAGACCGCACATGATACGGATAAACCTAGCACCCGAAACGCAATCGAATTCACTGGAAGGCACCTTTTTACGCGATGCCCTGGTATTGACGACTCTCTGCGCCGGTGTCTTTTTTGGCACGGAATATTATGCCAAGGATTATGACACTCAAATCGAACAAATCGAAGCCAAGATTGCTGAAAAGCAGAAAGCAAAAGAAGGCCTTAAGAAAGACATTGAGCGCGCAAAAGAAATCAAAATAAAGACAGAACAAATTGGCGCCCGTAGCGAGGAAATTCGCAAGCTTGGAGAGGGAAGAAAACTTTCAATTGTTCTTTTGGATAATCTCCAAATCAAACACCCTGAAAGAATGTGGTTCAGCAAAATCGAATTAACTAGAGGCAGAGAAAACGCACAGGCTCTGGTAATGACGGGATATGCGCTCGACCATACGGTCATCGCTGACTATATGAAACGCCTCAAAGAAATCGGCAAAATGGATTCATCCGACGCAAGCGAATTGAAAGAATTTATACCGCCACAGCTTATCAATTCTGAGCTCAAGCAAGAGACAACCACACTGGAAAGCAAACCAGACGTTCGGAAAATTGATCAAGTGATGTTGAAATCACTTGTGAGCGAAGAAAAACAAGGAGTCACTTTACAGAAGTTTGAAATAACAATTTACCTGCAGAACGGATAAAGAAAAAATGGCATTGCTCCAAAAATATGATCAACTGCCCGTCATCTTCAAACTCGTTGGCGCAGCGTTGGCTCTTGCTGGAGTTGGCTATACTTCTTGGGAAGATCACATTTCCCCTAAAATTGCACAAGTTGCAGAAAAGCAGGCACTACTTGACCAAGCGACAAACGATCTAAAGAGTTTAACATCAACACTCGTCAATCCGCTCACGCTTGAGGAAGAGCTTTCGCGGGCCAATCGGGAATTCAAACGGCTCACTGAACTTCTTCCAGCTGAACCAGCCGTTGATCGAGTTTTAAATGATTTTGCAAGTCTCTCTCGGCTCACCGGAACCGAAATTCGCGAGTTTTCACCACAAACTGATGATAAGAAAAATCCAAACGACCCAAACAACATTTCGCCTCAGTACAACTCAGCAGCAGCCAACCAGGGCAAGCTGATTGGTGATTCGAAAGGCAAAACTGAAGAAGCAAATGCCATTGAATTACAGTTGAAAATTTACGGAACTTTTTCTTCATTGCTGTCGTTTCTCGATTTATCGATGAGCCTTCCGCGCGTGATTCGCATCAAGAGTTTTGAGATCGCAAATCCAGACACGGGACTCCAGCTCACGCAAAAGCC
Source organism: bacterium (assembly GCA_009918675.1). Lineage (GTDB taxonomy): Bacteria > Bdellovibrionota_B > Oligoflexia > Silvanigrellales > Silvanigrellaceae > RFOM01. Next base: position 2,639 of record RGDM01000067.1, on the reverse strand, counting down.
AAAATTGACATTCACTGGAAAGTTCCTTGCCTATTATCAAAAGCAAAACAGCCAATTAGCAGACGCAAGTGCGCGACAAACTGCAACGACTTCAGAAAAGAGCCCAACCCAAGCGATAACTAAGCCTGCTATTGACCTCAATGAGGTGATCGACAAGTCCTTTTCTGCGAAATCGCTTAAAGGAGACAGCAAGTGAAACAGAAATCAATTTTGTCTGCAGACCCTCTAAAGATTTTCATTCTCTCCCTTTTGGCGACTGTCCTTCTTGCAGGATATACATACCGTCCTGAGGGAAAAACCGATCCCTTTGCTCCACTTTCACTTATTCGTCCAACTTTGTCGGGAACAACACGTCTTCAGCAACATGAAATCACTGACTTTGAACTGGTGGGGACATTGTTTGGAAAGGAACCAACAGCACTTCTCATCACTCCTGATCCCAAGGAAGGCGTAATTGCTCGAGTTGGAGATCGCATTGGTCGACATGGCGGACGTGTGGTTTCAATCACGCGAGATCGTTTGCTTGCACGTGAACCTTCGGCGAATTCGGTCCCGGGCCAAAGCGTGCAATTCAATGACATCGTCATTCCACTTTCAAAATTTCGATCGGCGAGCAGTGGTTTATCTGCAACCGCGGTCTCACCCATGAACCTCTTTGACGCGACCAAGGAGCAAAAGAAATGAAGCTCAAAAAACGACATTCTTGCAATGTTGTGCCAACTCTTTGGGTTGGAGTCATTCCCTTGCTTATTGGGGCAACCTCGTCAGCTCTTGCACAAATGAATTCAGTTCCAGTTCCGCCGCTGCCGCTCAATGATGGTCTAGGATCATCGCTCGATTCTTCAAAACAAGGCTCGTCAGTTTCAGCAAGCCCTGATCAAGCTGTGCAAGGCGATGCCTCCGGCAATCAACAGGAACTTATTTCTCTTGAGTATCGAAATGCGCCATTGATGGAGGTCATACGCTCGCTAGCCGACGCTGCTAACCTCAATATTACCTTGTCAGCCGAAGTTGAAAAAGGCAGTCCCGTTTCGATTCGTTTGACAAAAGTCACTTATGAGCAAGCACTGAAAGCAATTCTTGATACCTATAAATTTGGTGCTGTGTTTGAGAATGGAATTTTGAAGATTGACACTGTTGCGAATTTAACCCTGCAAAGAGAAGAGAAGCTAAAGGAACGAGAGTCAGCATGGAAAACATTGCCAACTAAACGGTTGGTGTGGCAAGTCAACTACGCCAAAGCGACTGACCTTGTTGGATTGCTGAGCACAATGCTCAAAGGCTATGCCGAGAAGGATTCTCGCTTCTCAATTGTGGCTGACAAAAGAACAAACAAAGTTATTATTCAAGGAATCGCCGATGCGCTTGTTGAAGCAAAGGGGATTCTTGAAAACCTTGATAGACGCAAGCAACAGGTTCTTATTGAAGCGCGGATTGTTGAGGCAAGCAGTGAATTGTCAAAAACACTCAGCGTAACTTGGGGAACACGCTTTGGCTTTGACGGAAACCGCGGCCTTGCAAATGGTCTGGTTTTTCCAAACTCGCTCTCTGGAAATATTGGCGGCGCTGGCGCACTTGGAAGCTCTGCTCCTGGACCTGGGCTGGCAACTTCTTCAACTCAGCTGGGTTCGATGCAATTTTCGGTTGGTTCAATCAACAATCTCATCAATATTGACGCCGTGCTGCGCGCCTATGAAACCGAATCATTGGCCAACGTTATTGCATCGCCACGGGTTGTTGTTCAGGATCAGGAAAAGGCTCTCATTAAAGAAGACGTCACTCTGAGACGCGGTATTTTGGGACCCGATGGCAAGCCCGCAGATCGCGACACTGTTGCAAATCTCGAACTCTCAGTGAAGCCACAAGTGACTTCAGACAACACTCTCGAGCTTGACATCGAGGTGCAACGACAAACACCCACAAACGCGCCTACAGACCCTGTTCAAGGCTCCATCAAGCGACAAGCAAATACAAAATTAATCGTTTCAAATGGTGAAACGGCAGTGATTGGTGGATTATATCAAACCCAAAAATTTAAGGGCCAGGGCCGCATTCCATTTCTTGGACGCCTGCCACTCATTGGCGCATTGTTCCGCACCAACGAAGAACAAAGTTTTCGCTCGGAGCTCATGGTGTTGATCACTCCTCGTATTCTGCCTGGCGGAACTCCGCGCAATTCAGCGCGCACCGACCTTCCTCTGCCCGGAAATTCGTCGAGTCTGAGCAATGGACGTGGGTTGGGCAGCAACTCAAACAATAACGGAGACTTCGGAAATTCGGCATCGAACGCAGCGCCATCGAATGGTTCTTCAACGGGCAGCAACGCACCGAAGTCGGCAACAAGCGGAAACTCAGCAAAAGCCAATGCAGCATCGGCATTACCTAGTGATTCCGGCAAAGGAAAATCGGCAGCCGGCGGCGGGGCAGCAGACAACTTTGGCGGGGCTGATGATTTTGGGGTTTTTGGTGGCCACGGTTTGGGCGGTTTTGTCGGGCGATTTTCAGCCCCCCCCGATCTCACGTTCCAACGTGGGGATGCGGTTGTCGTTCGCACGGTTCGCGGCCTGGAAGCTGGCGAAGTGTTGGATGCGGCCATGGCCGACTCCTTGAACCACGCCCGCCCCGGTGAATTGCTTCGG
>RGDM01000066.1 GCA_009918675.1 bacterium | reverse complement strand
GGGAACCGCTGGCCAGCGCTGTGGACAAACCCCGTTTGAACTTTCTCGCCTCGGCCATTTCCAAGCCTCGGTCTTGCCGTTTGCCCTAACACCAAGACTCCTGGAACCTTGGTTACAACCTTATCTTGTCTGCTCAAACCGCTTTCTTTCGCTCAATCAACATCTCGTGCAGACCTACGAAAAAATGACTCAGGAATTGCACTCACCAGGTCTGCGCACATTTTTAATTTGGATTTCAGCGTCGGTAAAATCCAATGAAGAAAAATACAATCAAGTTCCTAAGGAATATGCGACTTGGTCTAATTCAATTCGCATGACACATGAGGTCATGACCAGTCACACCGCATTTCTGAACTCGACGGGTTTAATACCTTTTCATCAAACGTTTTTACTTGGGTTGTCCAATAACTCCCTGAATACGACTGCATTTGTACGATTCGACGGGCAAACAAAAACAAAACTGACAGATCTCACTTTGGACTCCCCTGGTCAACGCGGGCAAACCTCAATCGCCGATCTTCTCCGCGATCAACAACAAAAAATTGAAAAAGACTCTCCTTTTATTTATTCCGAATTTAATGATAAAAATCAGTCAAAAAACATTTCAACGATTGCTCCCGAAATAAAGTCTAATTCAGAAACAAACAGATCTGGATTGGAATTTATTGTAAGTCATCATGCCTTGCGCAGAGCGATTGTAAATTCGCGACGACATGTCATTTGTCAAAGCGTCGCAGCAAGCCAAGGCAATGCTCGCATTCTTGTGAAGGTAAGTTTGAATGTGCGTGCCACAGAAAATCGACTGCCACAGCTCATGTATGAAGAGATGGCGAAATCAAATCTTCCAAACTCAACGGATTCACTCACGATACAAGAATGCTTAAAGAACGCCCGCGAATTACTCACAGAAAGTGTGTATAGAGATGTTTCGTTAAGAGACAGCTCAGCGTTTCGCACCCTAATCACCGGCCTCCCTGTGAAATCTATCCGCGCTGCATCAACAGTGATGGATATGGCAAGTGAAGTTGAAGAAGAAGCATTTGATAAATCAACTTCAGCTCTTCCTGCTGTTCCCAACGAGGACGAAGAATAATGAGCAGAAAGTCTATCCACTCAACACGAGGACATACGCGCGCTACAAAAGGCGAAGTAATAATAACTCGCGTTGCAGTTGGAGTTGCTTTAACCGCTGCATTTTTCGCAACCTTTGCGTTAGGCATTCGTACCCGCAGCAAACAAAATTCCCTGCACGACAAAGTCTCACGTGTTCTTGCAAGATTGCGTGGCTGGGAAAAGCCTGCAGAGCTTGAAATGAACGCGCAAAAAACTGACACGCGAACGCACGTCGGTTTTCATTTCAATTGGGAACGGAAATTCAATGCTCCAGTCTGGGAACTTGCGTCGAAAAATGCAAACGATCGACCTGGTGCCATCGTCAAACACCTCGAAATTGGCCACTCGAAGTTAAAAATCGTCTCCATAGATGGCGAACGAACCAACCTATTTAGCTTAATAGAGCCGCTTGCTAAAGACGGCAGTGCTTCGCTGAGTAAAAACATTTTGCCGCTGCTCCCAGGCGAGAGACTCTCATTAAGCTACCCGCTCAGCGCCGGTTCGGGACGAGGATGGAAACTTAGGGTCAGGGCGTTGGCCGTCACGCAAGATCGGCTCGATGCGCCGCTCATTTTGAACAACGGCATTGGCCGCAATGAGCTCGGCAGAAGCGAAGTTGATCCGCGTGGTCAGGCTCTCGACATTGAGATTCCTTCATTAGCTGAATTGCAAAGGCGTGGAGAAAAAATATTCACTTTGGAATGGCCGAAGGAGTCTTCCGGTCTCCTCTCGATCGAAGGTTTTCAACCCACATCCATTGACGGAGAGCAGAGAACGCAGCTAAGTCGAGCCATGATTATTCATATCGATTCAATGAATACATCTCTCACCCAGTTACACAAAACAATAGAGATACTGAAAAACGCAACTCTACCTCAACAAAACCTTATCCATCTCACGACGGTGATTCCTCCCTCCGACGATTTCAAGCTCGCGCAAAAGGCAATTCTGACTTCGCGAATGCCAATTGAACTCGCAGCGACCCTTCAGAATCCCAAGCTCCAGCACATGCTCGCACCGTCGCCGATCATGCTCAATCGCTACTTAAATAAGGGCGGATCTGTTAGGAAAATTCGGCTTGAAACGAGGCAGAATCCATGTTCAGATTGCGACTTAAAAGACGCATCTGACCCGAGTGAAAATGCAATGACCACAACCCTTAATATCAGCCGGCGGCAAGAATTCGCTTCAACTTCAGAACTTCTCAGAAACGACGAGTTCATTACAGATCCTGGACTTTTGTTTGTTGAAGTCCAGGTTCCTGCACAGAGTTTGCGCCTCAACTGGGAATCGGCCATTTCGAGCGAAAAATCTCTGCCTGCATGGCTCTTTGCAGGAGTCAGAGAGCTTTTCGGCCAAACCTCGCAAAAATACAAAGACAGCGAAAAAGTTGAACAGTTGGACTCGTGGTTGGCCCGCGCAATTGAGTCGTTTTTTGTCACCTCTAATTCAGCGAATCTGGCACTTATTTTGCACAATAATCAGTTACCGATAGAACTTGACAAACAAACAATACCCCAAACACAATTAACTCGCGGGGAAGCACTTCTGAGCATCAATGACCTTCGGATCACTGATGGAGAAAAAGATAAAATTCTTGCTCAGAAAGCTGAGGTAAGTCTTCAGTCTGTTGTTAAAACCTTTGAGAAACTCAGCTCCGCGAAAAATAAGTTGATCCCCAACAAAGAGCTCATCGAAAGCTTTACATCCGAGCCTTATCCAACCACTCAACTCACCAATCACTCCTTCATTACATACAGCACTCAAGGTTGGCTTGCAGACGAAATTCCTGGCCAAAATGCACTTAAAATTCGTCCTCTCTTTCGTGCAGAGTCGGACAAAATTTATCAGATACAAGACAGGTCCAACTCCGATCGAAGACGCTCACGACTCCTTGGCTTGCATGTCTTTCTACCTGCAGTGAATAATAAAGATGAGGTTATTCAAATCTCGCTAGCGTCTCAGCTCAAGACAATTGGCTGTGAATCGCAGAGTGAAAATGCTCAGCTAACGGAAAAATCTGCAGAAGAGCCTGGAGTTTCGCCAGACAATTCTTTCGAGATTGTTGGACGCCGCACTGCGCAAAGCGTTTGGCATCTTTTCTGTCTTGTCGATGGACGAGTGAGTTCAGCAACTCATCTCAAATTATCTTTCAAGATCAACAACACCCCCGTCGCCCGCGAACGGATTGGCCTTGGCGAATTTGCCCTGCCTGTCCGAGGTTTTCTGTGGCATTCGCCGGATAGTATTGAACTCGTTGGAGCCCAAATTTCAGACGCAACCATCGCACTGGCCGAGCCGGATAAGGAAGCAATTAAAGACACCTCTGTTATCGTTTGGACTGAGCACATTCCTGGAGGCCTGGGTAATGCTCGTGCAGCATTCTCGGTGTTTGCTGAGAACAAATCGGCGCAGCAACGGCTGCCTGAAGTTCCAAATGACCGACTGAGTGAAAAGTAGGAGACATCGGCCATGGCGCCGCGCCGCGCAGTCACTCGCCAAGGTGATCTCCTCAAACTCAGTGGAGATACATTCACTATAAAAGAAGAGCTCAAGCGTCTTGGAGCTCGATACGATGGCGGACAAAAATGTTGGTTTGTCGCACAGGACGATTCAATCGCAAAAAAGCTTGAATTCCTTGGATTTCTCGCAATCCCAAATCCACCCGAGGTGATCTCGACAAGTTCCAACAAGTCGCCGCTCACAACTCACGAACTAAACGAAGGTTCTCAAGAGGGTGTTTCTGAGAGAGCAAATGAGAGTGTCTGGAGTGTCTCGCAATTTTCTCTTTTTGTCGAAAATATTTTTCGACAACATCTCTCCTTTGATTTTTGGATCGTGGGCGAAATCTCGTCACTCAAAACATCTTCTGGCCACGTTTATTTTGATCTGCTGGAGACTGAACAAGAACGGACTCTACACACCGGGCGCGCTGCCTCTGTTTCGTGTTGCCTTTGGGCGGGAAAAATTCGTTTGCTTGCAGATAAATTGTCCGAATGCCCACTTGCTGAAGGCATGAAGGTTAAATTGCAGGTGCACTGCGATTTTCGTCGCGAAGGCTCTCGATTGAGTCTCATCATTGATGATCTTGATCCCTCTTTTACGCTTGGTGATCTGACAATTAAAAGACAACAGATTGTCCGCGAGCTAAAGCGTCGAGGCTTGTATGATAGACAACGTAACACACATCGCTGGAGTCTGTTTCCGGTGCGGATTGCGCTTTTAACAGCGGCCGGATCGCGCGCGCATTCTGATTTCATGGATGAATTAAAAATATCGGGCCTCGCCTTCCGCGTTTCACTATTTGATTGCCACATGCAAGGTGAACGAGTGCAAGACGACGTCACTGCAGCATTTCAGCTGATTGCCGATGCACAGGAGCAGGAATTCGATTGCGTGGTGATAACCCGTGGCGGAGGGTCTCGCCTCGATCTGCGTTGGTTCGATGATCTTGAAATAGGTAAAGCGATTGCCTACTGCTCATTGCCAGTAATGACCGCCATTGGTCATTTCGATGATGTCAGCGTTGCCGATGAAGTTGCTTTACTGGCCGAAAAAACCCCAACCGGTGCCGCACGCTTCCTAACAAACCTCGTCGGACAAGGCTTCGAACTTATTCTCAGTCAGCTTGAACGGGGAGCTCGACACGCACATCTGCGGGTGCAGCGGGAGAGGCAAACTCTCAGTCGATTCGACCTTCGACTCGAGCAGGTGACACAGCGTCGTCTTGAGCGAGAGCGAGATGCACTCGAGCAGGCCACGAGAGCATTGCGGCTTGTCCGCACAACCGCTGCCCAACCCCTGCGGCTGGGGTATTCACTTTTGAAAAATGGCCAAGGCCGAAGGTTAAGTGCAGATGACTTTCTCACATCTGATGCTCCTGACCAGGTCCAAGTTCAGCTCTGGAGTCGACAAAAGAACGCCCAAGTTTTGCTCGATATGCAAGTGACCGGAATACATCAGAGCCCACTTCAAGGGGATGGGCTGGAGGCAATCGTTGCTCCCGGATCACCCCAACCACCCTCCCCATAGGAGACTCATGAACCAAGCAAAAGCTCCGACATATAAGGAATTGCAGAGCGATCTTCAGCGCATTCTCGCTGCTCTCGAGCAAGACAGCACCTCACTGGACGACATGGCTGCACTGCTGAAGAGTGGATTCGAAACTGTCGACGCCTTGCGAGCGCGCCTCAGCGAATCCGAGGCCCAGATTGAAAACATTATCTCGCTGCGGCACAACAACCACAGCTCAGGCCAACTCGCCAAAGACGAAGGAGATTCCAAGTGATCACCCATGCCGTTAACAACACTCGTACCAAAATCGTCTGCACACTTGGTCCGTCGAGCAGTAACCGAGAATCCATTTCTGCTCTTATGGATGCAGGAATGAACGTTGCTCGGCTCAATTTCTCACACGGCGAACACACCACTCACGCACAAAATATTGCGACAATTCGCGAGTTGTCTCGCGAAAAAAACAAGCCAGTCGCGATTTTGCAAGACCTCCAGGGGCCTAAAATTCGCGTTGGCAAATTGCGTGGCGGTTCGACCACCATCAGTAAGGGCCAGCACCTCACTTTAGTGTTTGGCCTTGAGCAAACCGATGAAAATATTCCAATCGACTATCGGGATCTGGCTGCAGACACTCATGTGGGTGCACAGATTCTCCTCGATGACGGCTTGCTTGGAATGCGCGTTATTGGAATCAGAGATGGTTTTGTTGATTGCGAAGTTATTCATGGCGGACTTTTGAAATCGCGCAAAGGCGTGAACTTTCCCGACAGTAACTTGTCGATTCCCTCGACAACGGAAAAAGACACACGGGACCTTCTTTTTGGAGTTGCTCAAGGAGTCGATTACGTTGCTCTATCGTTTGTCCGCACTGCGGGCGACGTGCAAAAGCTCAAACAAATGCTACGTGCACTGGGCTCCGACATCCCTGTTGTCGCAAAAATCGAAATGTTGAGCGCCGTTGAACACATCGACGATATCTGTATGGTCAGCGATGCGATTATGGTTGCGCGCGGCGACCTTGGCGTTGAATGCGGATTTGCAAACGTATCAGCGTATCAGAAGCGAATCGTGCGAGCAGCCCGCGCGCACGGAAAACCTGTGATCGTTGCAACGCAAATGCTCGACTCGATGATTGAAAATCACGTTCCAACCAAAGCCGAAATCTCAGATGTCGCCAATGCGGTTTTTGATCTTGCCGATGCCACCATGTTGTCGGGCGAAACTGCTTCGGGGCGTCACCCAAGTCATGTTGTCAACACGATGCAAGACATCCTAGCGCGTGTCGAAGATTCCGGCATGCTGATTCCTGGCGAGGAAAATGCGCGACTTTTTAAATCCCATGCAACTCCTGAAGTTGTTGCTCGCACTGCCGCAGAGTTGGGTGACGTGTGTAAAGCAGCCGCAATTGTTTGCCTCACTCTGACTGGAAATATTGCTCGAACGGTCGCTAAATTCCGTCCGCAGGTTCCTGTCATTGCGTTGAGTCCGCGGCCCGATGTTGTAAGAAAACTGAGTTTGGTGCGCGGCGTGACCGGCGTTCAAAACACAATGTTTTTCGACACTGATGGCGCACTGAATGAAATTGCAAAATCAATCGTTCAGCGCGGCTTAGCAAAGGAAGGCGACCTGCTTGTTATAACAGGCGGTATTCCACTCGCGTCAATGCAGCCAACAAACCTCATTAAGCTTCATCGCATCTCAAAAGAGGACGTACTGTAACCAAAGGCACTCCAGGCCACCGTTGAAAATCTTCTTTCGACGCGTGGCCCTGAGACCCACCTGACCTGCGAGTGTCTCGTTCCCCGCGAGGACCCATGCCTGCCAGCCTCGGCAGTTTTTCTTAAGAGTGTCACCAATCAATTTGTAAAAACTCTTCAGCGCTTCCTCTTCCCCTAAACGCACGCCGTAGGGAGGATTCATGACAAGCAGTCCGGAGTCGTGGGTCGTGGTGAGTTGAGAAAGGTCACCTTTCTCAAAGTAAATGAGTTTTGATACCCCAGCCGCTTCGGCATTTCGACGCGCGGCCGCAATGGCTGTGACATCTTTATCGCGACAAAGTAACGGAGGTGCCACAGAATCAGGACGCTGAGATTGGCCCAGGGCATGGGTCTTGTAGAAACTAATTTTACTAAATGCGTCGAGAAGCGAAATTTCCTGAGCACGCAAAGTCCGGCGAATATACTCCACTTGCTTGAGCGTGTGCTGAGGAACAATTTCTAGCCATTCATAGGCGAAATGTTTTCTTTCAAGCTGAGGATGACGATTTAAAAGCTGGAGCGCAGCCTCTATTGCGAAGGTCCCGGTTCCACACATCGGGTCAATAAGCTCTGGTGTGAGGGTGATTTGCGTTGGGATCTTCCGCCCTTCTTTCGCGCTTTCGGAGACGCGTGAAAAGAAAACTTTCTGGGGTTTTTCTTGACGCAATTCGCGGCAGAGCCGGCTCCAACCTGTCATACGGACGAGTCCAGCAGCAAGAAGTTCACCCAAAGGAGCATCGTGGGATGCCACTCGATATCCACGCGCAGAGAGAGGAATACCAGTTGTATCGAGGCTGACAGAGATTTGCCCACGATGATATCGGGCCATCACCCGAACTTGCGGTGCGTCTTTTTCAACACTCGGACGTTCGCGCGTTTGTCTGCGGAAAGAGTCAACAATCGCGTCTTTGATTTTAAGTGTCAGGGCCGGAGCTTTGATGAAATTATCGCTTGAGCTTGCTGTCACCATAAAAGTTTTGTCGATACGGAAAAAACTCGGCCAATTCAAACGTTCGACCTGAGCATAAACATCATCAAGACTTCGAGCGTCTGCCTCAATGACTTCACACAAGATGCGGCTTGCGCAGCGCAGTCCAAAATTCATCGCCAGACAAAGCGCCCATGGCCCGCGCACATAAACACCCGCGCTGGCCACGCGTGGTGGTTCGTCGAGGGTCAAACGACAGTCTTGTGCCACCTCAGCAATTTCGGCCGCAAGTTCCTCTTCAAGCCCGTGCACCGTGGTCACAAAAAATGTTGCTGACTGGTTATCGAACAGCGGTGGGCGCCGCTGTGGCCGTTCCAGTGGCTTGCGCGGTTTGTCCGCTGCCTGCAGGCGCGGGCGCGGGTGCGCTCCCTGTGTTGGACGGCTCGCTTCCGCCGATGGCCTTGTCGTTGGCCTTGCCGTTGGTTTTGTCGTTGGTTTTGTCGTTGGTTTTGTCGTTGGTTTTGTCGTTGTTCTTGTCGTTGGTCTGCTTGTCATTCGTTCCCTCCTCACCACCGCTTTGGCATAATCCAAGTTCGCGGAAGAGTTCGTACTCTCGACCGGAACGAATGCGCGTATAATATTCCAAGAGCTCTGTCGCTTTTTTAGGGCTGACTGACTCTAAAAGTTTGGTGACCTGCCGCGGCGGGAGCTTACGCAACAACTGCATGACCAGATCTCGATCCATGCCCTCTATAAGAGGTGCTGCTTTTTTGGGTTCCATCTTGGCAACAAATTCTAGTGTCTCACTCAGCCGCTCTTCTTTTGCTTTGCGTTCTTTTTGAAGTGATTCTTCAAGTAACTTACGTTCTTCCTCAATCCGCTTAAGTTTTGTTTCCACATCACTTTTTGATCTGTCATAGGCCTGCTTAGCAACGTTTAGCTTCTCGATTTTTTGTTCCACTTCCTTGCGCATCAATATCAACTGATTCCGCAACTCAGCCGCGCGAGTTAATGTCAAACCTTTTTCTGGAATGTCAGGCAGCGCTTGATTCGCATCTTTTGCCTTTTCGGCTTCTCCTGGCTTTGTACTCTGTTCCTCTGCTTTCGCCTGGTGGTTGGCATACATAAAGCCACCTAGGCCAGCGATGGCCACCAGTTTTGCAGCAAACAACAGATGCAAGGCTTTCATAATCCCATCTCTCCCTTATCTCGAACCATCGAACACGGATCTATGGTGCCGCAGTGTTGCTTGTTCATCCATAAATTTGCGCTCTTTTCGCTCTTGGTCTGCAAAGAACTCTGCCTGTTTGCGATCACGGAGGTTTTCAAAAACCTTGAGATTCCGCCGACAGACAAGCAGATGTTGCTCAGCGATGTCGACGTCTTGTTCTGCAACCCGAATCGCTTCGAGCAATTCCAGCATACGTGCTTTTCGAACTTCCAAACATTGCTCAAAAGTTGAATATTTGAAATGCTCACCTGTGCGTATTGCCTCGTTCAATAAGTCTCTCTCTTCAAGATAGGCGTCGCGCTGCTCAATTAAAATGCGTCGCAATTCACTGACTACTTTACGACAGTTTTCTAAATACATCTGCGCTTCATCAACCGCCTGCTGGCGCATGTCCATGACGCGTTGAAGATAGAAAACGAAACGACTCATGCAATCTCCGTCAGTTCAAACATTTTTTCTTTCGAATCCGAGTAATTGGAGATCTCACTTCTTTCTTGGCGCAAGAACTGTTCAATTCGAGCTTGCATCTGTATGGCTTTATCAATTTTTGGGTTGGACCCCTGGTTATAGGCCCCAATCGAGATGAGATCTTCGTTCTTTTGATAGATAGCCATCATTTCACGAATTAAACCAGCTGAGGCTTGATGACGGCTGTCAGTAATATCAACCATCACACGACTTGCGCTGGAAAGAATATCGATTGCAGGAAAATGGTTGCGGGCTGCGAGTTGTCGCGACAGGTTGACGTGACCATCGAGAATACTTCGCGCAGCGTCTGTGACTGGGTCATTGAAGTCGTCGCCATCCACAAGAACTGTATAAATTCCTGTGACCGATCCGTCAGACTCGGAATTACCCGCCTGTTCAAGCAAACGCGGCAGCATTGAAAAGACTGATGGGGTGTATCCTTTGGTTGTTGGTGGTTCTCCGACCGCCAAACCAATTTCACGTTGAGCCATCGCGACGCGTGTGAGTGAGTCCATCATCAATAGAACTTTTTTTCCACCTTGGCGAAAAAAGTCGGCAATTGCGGTGGCCACATGCGCAGCACGAATGCGTGCGAGAGGGCTTTGGTCGCCGGTCGAAACCACAACAATACTGCGCGCCAAACCTTCTGCACCAAGGTTCTCTTCGATAAACTCACGCACCTCACGGCCACGTTCACCGATCAGTGCAATAACGTTTAGATCTGCTTGTGTATAGCGAGCGATCATTCCAAGTAAAACGCTTTTACCCACACCAGAACCAGCCATGATTCCTATACGCTGTCCTTCACCACAGGTGAGCAGCGAATTCATTGCACGCACTCCTAGATCGAGCGGCGCATCAATGCGCCTTCTGAGCAGCGGATTGATTGGCTCACGAACGATTGACCAAGGAACACCAGTCAACGCTGGAATAGGTTGACCTGAGATGGGACGTAAATAGGGATCTACGATCCGCCCAATGAGATGAGCCCCAACGCGAATTTTAGGTTCGCGCTCGACGCACTGAACCAAGGCATTGGCACACACTCCGGTCGGATCAGAGAAAGGAATAATAAGTGCTCGATCGCGACGAAAACCAACAACCTCACCATCAATGCAATAAGTTTTGTGATGATCAAAAATGCGGACAAGTGCTCCTAACGGGGCTCCTGGCAATGTTGCCTCCACGACAGTACCGACAACCTCAAGAACCTTTCCTAACTTGTCGAGCACAAGCGGTTCTCGGGCCAAAATTGGACGTGCCTGACGGAGTTTCTGAAGAGCATTGGAGGCAAACATCTCTAACCAGCCTTTCAGGCAATTTACTTACTTTGATTAACCTGCTTTTTCCGAGGAATCGTCATCTTTGCTCGCCTCAAAGAGTTCATCTTTAAGCGAGTCAATGACCGCCTCGACCGTCTTGTGAACGTCAAAAGTTACGACCTCGTTGTTGGCTTCAATCTTCATATCGCCTCGCTCAAGTTTTGCATTTCCAACCAAGCGAATACGGCCGCGGTCTGCCAGAGCTATTTCAGCCTCCAACCGACTGACATCGTCGGGGTGCATCTCGATTTTAATCTGATCTTGTGACTGGAACTGCGCCATCGCCGCCGTGTAGACCTGGCTCAGTGCAACATCGTTTAGCAGCACACTTTTACGAAGAACTTTTTCTGCACAGATCTGAGCGATTTCGGCAAAAATTTCGCGTCCCGTTGAAAGCAGTTCACCTTTCAAATGCGCAAGCTCAGACAGCGCCTTCGTAAAGAGCGCCATCGAATGAGCGTATTTCTGTTCAGCTTCTGCCACCGCCTGTTGCCGACCTTGCGCGAGCCCCTCTTGAATACCTTCTTCATAGTTTTTATCTGAATGAGCCTCTTGAACTTGTTCAGTCCGCAGAGCCTGCATTGCTTCGGTGGATTCTCGAAGAGCCTGTGCATGACCAAGCTCATACCCTGATTTTTCGCCTTCCGCGCGCCCCTGCGCAAGCCCACGTTCAAAAGCGGCCTGCACCTCAGCTTCCGCCTGTTGCTGACTTTGTTGATTGGCTTGGCTCGCAGAGAATTCAAGTCCGCCCTCAAAAGCTTTATTCTTATGTGCCGCGAGTTTGCTTAAATCGCTGATATCTGGACCAACATTGCGCCCACCCGGAAATGACACTGAGGCCGCTGCTCCTGCATTTGCTGCGCCGGGTGAAATATTCTCCTCCGATTCACTGCTCTTTTGTTGCTCTTCAGGTTTGTCTTCGTCAAGATCGAGAAGCTCAAGGGCAACAGCATCTTCTTCGTCCATTTGCATACGCCTTTTGCGCTGCCGCAACTCTTCTTGACTCGCCAAGAACTCAGCGGTCATGTCTTCCGGATAAAGCGGGCGCGCAGGTGATCCAAAAGTGCGCGTGAATTCCGCCGGCTGTAAAACCTTTTGCTGCAATTCCTGAGACGGATGGCTTTTCGCCAGGACAACCGATTTTCTTGGGTTGTCTGGCAAAAGAATACTTTCAGTTGAAAAATCTTTCCATGGATAGGAATCGACATGCAACGATTTTAAGCGGTCTTGTTCATTTTTTTTCAGCAAGCGTCCGCGTGTCATGTCGTTCAATTCCTCTCACAGCCGGTTTTAACCTAAGTCATCACACCAGAGCATTTTCACCGCTTGAAGCAATGAAGATCTTACCTTCGTCTGCAAGGCGCCGTGCAATCTGGACGATCCCCTGTTGGGCTGCTTCCACGTCTGTCAATTTAGCAGGTCCTGCGTTGGCAATTTCTTCGCGCAAACCCTCGGCAGCACGCTGTGACATGTTCTTGAATAGCAGTTCCTTCACCCCTTCAGAGGCTGTCTTCATTGCAAGCTTCAGCTGCTCCATTTTCACTTCGCGCATAATCGCCTGAATGCCGCGGTCGTCAATCTTAATAAGATCTTCGAAGGTGAACATCTGTTTGCGGATTTGTTCGGTGAGATCTGGGTCGCGCTCTTCAAGCCTATCAAGAATGGTTTCCTCTGTGGCTTTGTCCATCATGTTGAGCATTTCGACGATCGGAGTCACGCCGCCAATCTGCTGTTGCGTGACATTACCCATGCGTTGAACTTCACCACGCAAGACATCATCAATTTCGTCGATGAGCTCGGGCGATACAGCTTCAAGACGAGAAATACGAAGTAAAAGCTCGGTATGCAGGCTTTCAGGTAATAACTTGAGTGTTTCACCAAATTTTTTAGGGTCGAGGTGCGCAAGGACGAGAGCAATGGTTTGCGGATGCTCGTTGCGCAAGATATTCGAGAGCATCTTCGAATCAATGAGCTCAAGCGATTCAAGCGTCGCAGCAGTTTCAAGTGCAAGATCTTCGATATAACTACTTGCTTGGCCATCGGTAAATGCTGATTCAAGAAGTTTTTTTGTGAATTCATTGCCACCAAAAAAATACTTCTTGTTACTTTGCAAGACGTGATAGAATTCTTCCATAATTTCATCGATGGTTTCTCCATCGACGCGGCCAAGACGGCTCATCGCAGTACCGACGCGCTTGATCTCGAACTCGTTCATCTGTTTAAAAATCTCGGCCGAGATTTCCTCACCGAAGGCAAGGAGCAGAATCGCTGCTTT
The DNA here is from genome assembly GCA_009918675.1 of bacterium. Taxonomy (GTDB): domain Bacteria; phylum Bdellovibrionota_B; class Oligoflexia; order Silvanigrellales; family Silvanigrellaceae; genus RFOM01. The sequence continues at coordinate 32 of RGDM01000066.1, read as the reverse complement.
TTGCGGTCCTGTGTATTTGGTTGCCACTGCCG
>RGDM01000065.1 GCA_009918675.1 bacterium | reverse complement strand
TTCGCCCCGCTCATTCCGAACAGAATCTACCAGTGGCCATAGTCACTCGATATATACAAAGCAATGCCAAGCTTTGGCAGGACCTGACTGCAAAAATTCAACATGCAAGGTATCCCGAACCGATGCGTGAACGGTCTTCACGTTTAACTTGGTATTCCATCTTAGAATCAACGGGTCGCTTGGGTCGGATGCTGGCAGAATTTCACATTGCCATGACAAACAGCCGAAACAATAAGCTTATTGATCCCGAAACCAACGCAGGTTCCGCTCGCACCCAATGGAGTGACCTCATTCTTCACAAGCTCGATGAACGCATTTATTTGGTGAGAAATCTTTCTCGCCACTTAAGTTCGTATGAATCAATTCTGAATGCCCTGCCAAAGTACGCACATTCTCTTTATTCGAGCGTCATCCAGAGTGAGCATCTTGGACTTCTGATCCGCATCCACGGCCATGCGCATTTAGGTCAAGTTTTAGTTGGTGAAGACGGCCTTTATCTCGTGAATTACGAAACCGACAGTCTCGACGACGAGAGTTACCGCTTACACAAACAAACCTGTTTAAAGGATTTGGCAGCCACACTTTTAAGTCTGCAATTCGCTTGGATGACAACCGAGCGCAGTGAAGATTTGCCTGTTTTTAGTGAAATTCTCTCGGCAGACAGTGAGTTTGGACGTCACGTTATAAAAAGTTTAGAAAACTTTGCGACACCTCAACGCTACGCCCCAAACCTGCAAGAGCTTGAGTCAACTTTAGTCAAATCATACTTACAAACGATTGCCGAAGATTCTGCTGCCATTGAGCTCCTGCCGAACAAAAAATCAGAGCTTGAGAACTTGTTTTCACTATGCATGTTGCTGCGTGTTTTGAAGGAATGTGTGCGCGATTTACGAAACCAAAATCCACGCTACAAAACAAACTTGAGAATTCTAGGTGACCTAATTAACGGCCATTGGCAGCTTCCATCTTTTGAAGCCTTTTTCAACTCACCTGCGCGCTCGTCCGCCTTGACAGATGAGGCTCTCTCCTACGGTATTGACCAAGATTTTTCGTGAATCTCCACAATCAATAACTGCGAACGCAGACAATTGACAGCGGGATGAGCTTTGACAATACTGCGGCCTCGAACCGCGTCCGAGTGATTAAGCTCAGGTCGAGAGCAATGAAGGGAATTTGCAATGGAAATGACTTTTTCAATCATCAAACCTGATGGTGTCCGCCGAAACTTGGTTGGTAAAATCTTTAACATGATCGAGTCTTCTGGTTTGCGCATTGTGGCAACCAAAATGATTCACATGTCGCGCCGCGAAGCTGAACAATTTTACGCCGTTCACAAAGAGCGCCCCTTCTTTGGTGAGCTTGTCGAATTCATGAGCTCAGGCCCCGTGGTCGTCTCGGCATTGGAAGCCCCAAACGCTGTCGTCAAATATCGTGAGCTGATGGGTGCCACCGACCCGAAGAAGGCTGACAAAGGCACAATTCGCGCTGAACACGCTGTGAGCATCGGTGAAAACACCGTTCACGGCTCCGACTCCAAAGAAAACGCTTCAATTGAATTGGCTTACTTCTTCTCAGGTACAGAGCTTGTCAATCGCGCTCGCTAACGTAAACTTAGCGACTGCGGCACCTTCCGCAGTCGCTGTTTTCAGGGAGGGGTGTCTTACAGACTCCCCTCTTTTGTTTTGGATTTTTTTAAAAGTGAGATGGCAATGGCTAATAAGGATATTTTGCTGACGCCCGAGATCGTGACCGACATCGCTACCGAGCTCAACCTCAAGCAAAAGCCGGTTGAAAGCACATTGAAGCTGATCATTGACGACTGCACGGTCCCGTTCATTGCACGATACCGCAAAGAAGCCACCGGCGGACTAGACGAAGTGAAAATCCGCGATATTCGCGACCGCTTCGAATATTTTCTTGCACTCGCCGAACGCAAAGAAACCATTCTCAAATCGATTCAAGAACAAGGCAAGCTCACTCCTGCTCTCGAGACCCGCATCAAAACCTGTAAGGTCAAGGCTGAGCTTGAGGACTTGTATCTGCCCTTCAAACCCAAAAAGAGAACCCGCGGGCAAATCGCGAAGGAGCGAGGCCTCGAGCCCCTCGCTCTGGAGATCCTAAGACAAGATCCCAGTCTCGAAGACTTGGTTGCGCTTTGCGTTTCATACGTCGGCCATCACCCTGAAGTGACAACCCTTGAACTCGCGATTCAGGGTGCAAAAGACTATATCGCTGAGCAAATTTCAGAACGTGCCGAAGTGCGTGGTGAACTCCGTCAATGGATCTTCGACAACGCCACCTTTGTTTCAGTTGTTCGCGACGAACACAAAGACAAAAAGACTAAATACAACAACTATTATGACTTCCGCGAGCCAGTAAACTCAATCGCTGCACACCGCCTGATGGCGCTACGTCGTGGTGAAAAAGAAGAAATTATTAAAGTCACAGTTGAGTATGACCAAGACACCGCTCTCGCGATGATTTCTGACCGTGTTATTGAGAGCAAAGCATCAACTCCAGTTAAAACGCTGCTTGCCGAATGCGTCAAAGATGCGTTTTCACGGCTTCTTGCGCCAAGCACGGAAACAGAATTGCGGCTCGAAACGAAAAATCGTGCCGAAGAAGAAGCTATTGCGGTTTTCGCAAAAAACCTGCGCTCTCTGCTTTTGCTACCTCCTATTCCAAAAAAGATAGTTCTTGGTGTTGACCCCGGCATCCGCACAGGCAGTAAACTTGTTGTTGTTGATGAAACTGGAAAACTCCTTGATCATTCAACTATCTTTCCTGACTTAGAGTCGCCAGCAAATGCACCTAAAAACCGCAATGCGGCAGAAAAAGCGCTTGAATTTATCACCAAATACAAAGCTGATTATATCAGTATCGGAAACGGCACGGCTGGCCGTGAACTGGACGACTTCTTCCATCAAATTCTTGAAGCCAACAAACATCTTGGTTTTAAAATCCTTGTGGTGAATGAGGCGGGCGCAAGCGTCTATTCAGCCAGTGATGTTGCCCGTGATGAATTCCCAGATCTCGATCTCACCTATCGTGGCGCCGTAAGTATTGCTCGACGTCTCCAAGATCCTCTCGCGGAGCTTGTGAAAATTGAGCCCAAAAGTATCGGCGTTGGCCAATACCAGCACGACGTCAACCAAAGTCGACTTAAAAAACAACTCGACGAAGTGGTTGAAAGCTGCGTGAACTTCGTTGGAGTCAACCTCAACACAGCAAGCCCAAGCCTGCTCTCTTATGTTGCTGGCATCGGCCCAACTCTCGCGAAAAATATTGTTCGTCATCGCGAACAAAAGGGTATTTTCAAGGATCGCAATGCACTCTTCGAGGTCATGGGCTTCGGACCCAAAGCATTTGAGCAGGCCGCTGGTTTCTTACGGATTCCGGAAGCCAGTAATCCGCTTGACAACACTGCCGTGCACCCCGAAGCGTACCGAGTCGTTGAGCGCATTGCTGGAGACTTGAAAAAGTCGTTGTCTGATTTGATTGGCCAACGAGAGGTTCTCAATACTCTCGATCTCAAGCGCTATGTGACCGAAGATATTGGCGTGCCAACTTTGCAAGATATCGTCAAAGAACTTCAGAAGCCTGGTCGTGACCCGCGCGAAGATGGTGTGAAACATACCTACAACCGCGAAGTTCGGGACTTGAACAGCTTACAAGAAGGCATGGTTCTCGCTGGCACTGTAACAAACGTCACCAACTTTGGCGCTTTTGTCGACATTGGCGTGCACCAAGATGGCCTTATCCACATCAGCGAACTCTCGAGTCAATTTATTAAAGATGCATCGCAGGCGATTGCCGTTGGCGACCAGGTGAAAGTAAAGGTGATTGGCGTCGACAAAGAGCGCAAACGCATTAGCTTGAGTCGCAAGGCCGTTGAAGAAGGCGTGGGTGGCACCCTGGGGTCTCGTCCCGCACAACAACGGGCAGGCGCATTGTCGAGCCATCAGGGGCCACAATCACGCAATGCGGGTGGCCCAAGCAGCAATAGTCGCCCAGCACCATCCTCGTCTGGTTCATCCGCAGGAGCTCCGCGTCGGTCGAACGAGCGCGCCGCAGCGGTTCAACCTTCTGGCCCCGCCTCGTTGCAAGACTTGCTAAACAAGTTTAACGGCAAGCGCATCTGATGGTGCCGGCCACTCTTGGCGGCACCTCGTATTGACGATTTTATGGGATGGCTTGTCATGAAGAAGACTTATTTGGGTGTGATTGGTGGTTCTGGCCTGTATGATCTCCCGGGGCTGACCGACGTTCAAGAACTCGCCATTTCAACCCCATTCGGACAACCCAGTGATGCCATTATCACTGGCAAACTCAACGGCCGCCCCGTTGCGTTTTTACCCCGACATGGCAAAGGCCACCGATTTACCCCAACAGAAGTCAACTACCGCGCAAACATTTTTGCGCTAAAATCGATTGGCGTTACACACATTCTTAGTGTCAGCGCAGTTGGCAGCCTGCAAGAACAATATGCACCCGGATGCGTTGTGATTCCCAAACAAATTCTCGACAAAACAGTTGGATTACGCGAACGCACATACTTTGGTCGTGGAGTGGTTGGTCACGTGAGTCTTGCCGATCCCTACTGCCCTGATTTTCAATCAACCGCACTCGCAGCCTGCCAAAAAGAAGATGTCAAAGTTTTCAATGAAGGCACGTATGTTTGTGTCGAGGGTCCACGCTTTTCTTCACGCGCCGAGAGTCATGCCTTCCGCGCTGAAGGGTGCGGAATTATTGGCATGACAGCCATGCCCGAAGCTGCACTTGCCCGGGAAGCCGAGATTCCCTATTGCACACTCGCATTTGTCACCGACTACGACTGCTGGCGCGAAAATGAAGAAGCTGTTTCAGTCGAGGCGGTTTTGGCAGTTCTTAAAAAGAATATTGATGCTTCAAAGCGAATCGTAAAAAATATTCTTGCGACTCTTCCCGAAAGTTCTGACAATCCTATTTTTAATGCAGCACAGTTTGCCTTGATGACATCTGCAGAGCTTATTCCAGCAGAAACCAAGCGCGCACTCTGGCCATTCTACGGAAAATATTGGAGCTCTTCTGCAGGACACCACTGATGCTTCGGGCAATTTCGCAATTTAATCTGGCAGAGAATATCGAGCTCCATGTTCTACCGGGCTTCCAGGACAATTATTTTTATGTTCTGGAGAACAGCCTGACACAGCATGCTGCTGCAATTGATCCGGGTCGCTCTGCAGAGGTTCAGGCCTGCCTTGAGCAGCACAATCTAACATTGACTCACATTCTTTTGACCCACCATCACAACGATCACACGGGCGGAGTTGAGTCACTTCTAAAAACGTGGCCCGGCGCCGAAATTATTTGTTCGTCGTGGTTCAACGTTAAACCGTCATGGACCTGCAAAAATCTTCGAACCCTGAATCCCGACGAACCAGACTTCGAAATACTTGGTTGCAACATTTACGCTTTGGATGTGCGAGGCCACACTGTCGACCACATCGCCTTTGTGCTCAAACCCAAAAATTCTCCACAACCAACTGATGTCTTTGTTGGTGATGCACTGTTTGGTGCCGGCTGTGGCGGACTTTTTGAAGGAACTTATCCACAAATGCTCGCGGCGCTCAAAAATCTACGCGCGCTGCCAAGCCAGATAAGATTATGGTGCGCCCATGAATACACCTTGAAAAATCTTCGCGTGGCCACCTTATTGGGCGAGGATAATCATGAGCAAAAATTGCGTCTTGAGAAACTTGAAGCGATGGTTGCTCAAGCGAACGTGCTGCCTCATGAGTCGATGACACTTCCTCTTATTCTAAGCGATGAAATTGCAACCAACCCATTTCTCAGATGGGATTCTCCCTCACTGCAGAAAACAATTGACACCCGTGACGAACTCGAAACATTTACCTATGTCCGCCGGTTTCGCGATCAATTTTAAAACCAAAATGAGATGAAGGACACGCACTCGATGACTAGCCTTTTTAATTCAGTGAAAGTGTTTAAGTGGCCACACAAGGAAATTCCAACTGAAGAGACGGTCGCGCGTGAGATGCAAAAATATGGCTACAAAGTCTATGACCTGCAAACAATCCCAGCGTGGTTTGAGCGCTCTCGACACGCACATGATTACGATGAAATTCGCGGCGCCGTTGCCGGCGTCACAACATTTCATTTTGACGAAGGCCCTGTGACCATTGAAGCAGGCGATATTCTGCTGATACCTGGGGGGATTCCTCACGCAGTTCAAACCCACAACGACAAACCTTTCACTGCCTTTAAAGGGTCAGGCTCGGGTGAACGCAGCGTTTCAGAGCACGGTGATGGCAAAGGCAGTGTTGAAGATTTGCAAAAGAAAAGTGGGCAGTGATGAAAGATTTCTTCTTTTTTGATCTCGACGGAACACTTGAAGACAGTCGTCGAGACATGGTCGCAGCCGCTCAAGCAGTGCGCGCAAATTTACACCTTCCGGCGCGCTCTTTTGCGGAGCTTGTTCCTTTTGTAAATCGCGGGATGCGCGATCTGTATCTCAATTGCTTTGATGATTACGTCTGTGGTCAAATTCAAAAAATCGATGAACAACGAGTCTCCCAAGTGCAAGCTCTTTATGACGCTGAGTACGGCGAAAACATCGCTGTCGAGACTTCACTTTACGCTGGAATTCGTGAGGCGCTCACCTTTGCGAAACAAACAGGACGCACAGCTGTCATCACTAACAAGCCAGAGGCCCTCTCAAAAAAGCTGCTCGCAGCTCTCGAGATCGACCATCTTGTCGATCTTGTTGTAGGCGGCGATACGTGCAGTGAGGCAAAGCCAAGTGCCGTCCCACTCAAACATGCCTTCGAGACCCTGGGTGGCATTCAGAACCAAGACCGCATTTACATGATCGGGGACAGCCAAGGCGACGCACGCGCGGGTGCTCTTTGTGGTGCAACAACGATTTGGTGCGCATGGGGGTATCAATCGCATCCACCCTCCGATCCGTCTCCCCAACTCATTGCCGCAACACCACAAGATTTAAAGACATTTTTTGTGAGAGCAAAAGACTGAGTTTCTTCTTGCCTGGCCAGACGAAATGATGCATCCCTCGGCCCTCACAGACGTGCGGCCAAGTTCCATGGGAGAAAGATCGTGACACGACTCACGAACGTTCAACGCGAAGATGCCTGGATCTATGATCTGCGACTGCTCAACGGACGCATTCGTGGGCTCAAAGGGGTTCCCTCGGTTCGCACACGGGCAGTGTCTCTGGCCGATTGCCACGGTTGGTCGTACCGCAGCCCCGCCGGTGACCGAGTCAATCAAGAGCTAAGAAATTGTCTGCGTGAATTTCACAGGGTCCTCGACACCGACCCAGCGGCGCCGATTCTAATTCAAGCAAGCGCTCGGCTTTGGATGCGACTCATGACGATTCGCCCATTCATGGACGGGAATCGTCGCACGGCGCGTGCATTTCTGGCTCGTTGCTTCACCCAACAGGGCTTAACTGTAAAAAACTTCAGCCCACTGAAAAAATTCCCGACCACCGGTAAGCTCAACGAAGATTTATGTCACTGCCAATTAGCGCTTGGTCGTTGCCTTACAACCTCCCACGCGACAATTCAGAACCACTAAAAAAACTGCTGAAATTGCAAAACCTTTAGGTGGTCGATCCCCCCCTTCAACAGTCATCCTCAATTCACAGAACATCTTAAGCTTCAGTCTTGAGGTGTTCTGTGGGGTATTTATTATTCAAAAGGGAGATTGCTATGAAATGTGCAATTCGCATTCTCAACGCCGTTGCTACAATTGCGTGCGGTGTCGCTGCAATGACCGCTCACGCGCAGCCTTCTCTTTGGTGGAGTCATTGGTCACCCGGGGGTGTTGGACCCGGCCCTGGATTTATCAACCCGCCAAACCTGATTGTCGGGGGTTGGTGGAACTCGCCAGCATACGGGCGCTCACCGATCACTATCTGTCGACTTTCAGATGGCATGCGCTGGAGCTATGGCGGTTTCCGCGATGGTTCTTGCTATTATTATTCGCCTTCCCTCAACCGCGGACACCATGTGAGTATTGGCTTCGACTTAATGGGCGGACTCAACTTTCCAATCTGGATTTCCCCGGGTTCGCATGGACCTCGCTATACAATTTGGTCGACAGGTGGAATGTCTGGACAAGGTCAATCGCAAGCAAACATCAGACAGCAATCCGATGTTAGCCAAGACGAACTGTCGTCTCTCTGTCGGATCAATCAGGCCGACGGCTCATTCGTTGGAACATTAATGGATGGAACGTGTTACGCAGCCTGGCACGATGACCAAGAGATTATCTCTGCAGATTACGAAGTTCCCGAGACCAGCCAAGACTAATTCTCTCTGCAAATGCTTCAATCAGACGGGGTGGGGGGGGGAATCCTTTGACACCCCCCATCTGTTATTGAGCTCAAGGTCAATGCTAAGCTCCCGAGAACGACACGGCTGGCTGCCCAGGCCTAGCAGTCTCTCGGGAGATGATTCAAATGGCTGCACCTAAGTTATCTGAACGTCGCGTCTCGCAAAGATATACACTCAATCATGATACCTACATCGGACACGTGGTTATGGAAAAAACCATCGTCGTTCCGCTGATTGATATCAGCTATGGAGGATTTTCAGTCGGAATTGATCGTCCTGAGCATGCATCACTTTGTGAAACACTTCCGAAAACCTCTGAAGTTGACCTTGTGATTCTCGGTGTTGGCACGACGGGGCGAGCAGTGCGTGTTTTTGAAAGCAAGCAACGGCTCGGCTATGCCTTTTGTCATGACACAGCGAGTGTATTGATTTTCTTGCGCAGATTTATTGAATTTATGCGCTTGGGTGAGCATCTGAACACCCTCGACAGGGGTTTGCTCAAACCACCTTACGACTCAACTGATTGGCTGTGCTTCCGTGGCGACGGCCCGACAGACTTGGTGATCCATCAAAACGAGACTGCTGGTTCGAGCGTCGACGAGAGTGTCATCACCTTCCGCGAAAAAGACTCATATCGAACGGCAGAATTGCGTGGTGGACGACTCTTCACGTCGGTCAATTCTCAAGCGAGCGGCTCACCTGGCGACCGGTCAGCTCATGATCCCCAGGCTAATGACGACATTTTGCGCAAAGCTGCTTGTATTGTGATGGGTTATTTGCAGGCGTGTGAGGACGCTCATCAACCCGCACTTAGGCAACTGCTCAGCACCCTGCGCAAGCAGCTGCTTTCGAGCTTGAATCCAACCATTAAAACAAAGTAACACGCATGCTCAAATTCAAGGAGTGGTGCGGACGGTGAGACTCGAACTCACATGCCTCTCGGCGCTGGCTTCTAAGACCAGTGCGTCTACCAATTTCGCCACGTCCGCACATTTAACTTGGCTGCTTTTCAACAACGCCATGCCTATAATCCAACCGCAGGGTCCTGGCAATTCATGGCTGGCTTGCGTCGACCGTAAAACGCAAGAAATAACGCCTGTCTTTGCGAGCTGAGTAACCCACCGGCCCCTCTACAGAGCCCACATTGCTGGCAATTTCCAAAACGGCAAATGGCATATCCCAACTTAGCCCGTAAGCAAGACCGTCGCTGTTTCCGCCCATTCTCAAAATCAACGGTGATTCCGCAACCGCATCAACCTCCGTTTGACCCATTAGATAGAACTCACACCCTCCACCAAACGCGGACGATTTTTTGATGCGCGTGTCGTTCAAGTGATGACCCGCAACAGAGCATTGCGCGCTTAAGCTTTTGCTCTGAAACATCCAGGCCGCAGCACCCGCAGAAAGGCTGCTTTTCTCGACCAAGCTCTGATGCGAAGAATTTGCGGCATTATAAATTGTGTCACCCAGGTCATCCCATTTGAATCCCACAGAAGGCTTCATTCTTAACTGCGGCAAACGTATGGTCATCGCGGCATCGACAGGAATGCCGTGAGTTTCATTAAACCTCGCGCGAAGATCTTTGGCTGCATCGGTGCGGAGCGGCTCAGCAAGTGCAACGGTTCCTGAATAATCGCTCCGCCACGTTGGACGCGCCGTCGCACCAAGCGTCACGCCTGTGTTCTTGTATGGAATACTGAAAGATAAACTCGTTCCGCGTTGAACAGAGGCGCAAACGTCCATCTGTGCAGTTTCAGTGAGAGAAAAGGGATCGATACCGATTCGCCCTGAAACAGGCAGCGTCCCCGCTGAGCCTTCCGCTGTGGTCTGCACCTGCGATGAGGGTTGCCAGACGTAGCCCTCCACGCGAACCCTGGCAAACAAGCCCCACTGCAAAAACCCGAGACCAAAGCTCGGATAAAGCTCAAAAAAACCATAAGGCGTTTGTTGGTTTTTTGCCTCTGTTAAAAAGTTTTCCAAACTCTTTTGAGTCGAACCATTTCCAGCAAAATAGGCCTTCGCAAGATGACCCGTGGTTGCATTCGCGCCCACCGTGACTCCCGGGACCCAAACACCCCGGAGAGTCGCTTTTTGCCGAGCTTTACTTTCTAAGCCCGTCCACGCTGGATTTTGAATGGGTGACTCTCCATTGCTCTGTCCACTCAAGGCAACGGCCGGAAATCCCAAACCCAAGGAGCGTAATCCTTTCAACTCACGAACGGGAGGGAGGATCTCAGCCGCAAAAGCAAGTTCTGTCCTGAGCGCGGAAAAACCCAAGCTCAGGCAAAACGAGAGATTCAACAATGAACAGACGAGACGAAAAATCGACAATGTCCGCCCCCCTTTGAGGATGTATCGGTGCGATTGAACTGGAATTCGAGACCAACACACCGCCAGCCAAATGAACACATGAAACAAATTTACCGGCTCAACAAAAGTTGCATGAAATAGAGTAGTTTCAGACATGTGAGTCCGCATCACAGGAGATTGCACACAGGTGTCGTTGCAACCACGCGCGGTCATTTTTGCTGAAGAACGCTCAACTGGTTTCGTCCAGATTCTTCGTGAATTTCTCTTCAAAATGGGCTTCCGCCAGACCGTCTGTACAACTAATCCAACAGATATTTCCAACCTGATTCACACAAGCCATTGGCCAATTGTCTTTGTTGACCACACCAATGGTGTGAATGACGGAATGCAAATGTTTGAGGGAATTTATAAGATCATTGGTCACCAGCTCATTCCCTACGTCTTCACCGCACCCTCAGAAAATCAAATTTTTGATTCATTTTATCAAAGTATTGGTGCAGTCGGATTCATAAAAAAACCCCTACAAACCTCGAATGCTGAGAAAATTATTCGCGCCGTTCTTCCTCAGCCAAACGACCCCGCAATTCGCCTCGCACACCAGGTTTCAAAAGCGATGCTGCAAGGTCACTACGGAACTATCGAACAGCAACTCAATCGGCTCCGCGACGTTCCTCAATTTAAAAGGCATGCGGAAATTGCGCTTCTGCGCATTGAGATGACGCAAGGCCACATGTCGAAGGCAAATGATCGATTCAGGCACTTACTTCGCGATCGACCACGTGACCTTCGCGTACTTTCAGAATACGCAGAGTTTCTTAAGAAAAACGCCCTCTATTTCAACACAATGAAGTGTTATCAACGTATCAAGAGTTTACATCCTGAGCTCACTTTCAAGTTTTGGGATCAAGTCACTCTTCATATTGAACTTGAGCAAATGGATGAAGCGGCGCGCATGCTCGATTCTATGCAACACGACGCCACTTATCGGGACTTAGCTGCGGAGGCTCTCGCACGCATGATGTACTTTATGGGCTTGCAGCATAACATTTCGAATTTCGTTAAACTATATCCAAGCGCAACCCGCAATTACAACATGTTCACCGGAGCAACACCGCCCAAAAAGGTCAGCTCATCATGAAGCGAGCATTGCACAAATTTTCTTTTTTTGTCGTAATCGGAGCCCTGTTTAGCGCCTGTGGTGCGAGTCTCTTTAGGCCAATCAGTAGCAAAGAAACAGCCAGTGCACTGCGTGAAGAAACTATTACCCTACTAAATGATGGCGATTATGAATCTGCGGCAGTTTCCGCTGAAAAACTGTGGAATAAAGATAAATCGAATGAATCTGCGAGCCTTTTTTCAATATCTCTTGCTAGCAAAGCTGGAGTCGGACTCTTCGACCTTATCGTCAACACAATTGAAAAGACATCATCAAGCAACAACTCATCGAGCTCTGGTGCCGCTGGAAACAATGTTTTCAACGCACTGTCATCAACTCTCCCAAGTTTCACTTCAGCACAGCTAAACGACCTAAAAAAATCGATTGAAATTCTCGATGCCGCGCCGAATAAATCAGCAACAAGCCTTTCGTTTCAACGCTGCTTAACCGCGGCAATTTATGCGGTCCCGATGTTCAAAAACCTACAAGCAGGGATCACAAACACGCAAACGACATTGGCTGGATTACCCAGTAAACTTGGTACCGGAATTGGCGCAACATGCAGCGCGTCAACAGAAACAATCAATGCCACTGCAACTGAGCTCAATAGCACAATCTCAAACCTTGCAAGCTCAGTTGCAGACTTTTCCACGGCTCTTGCAACGATCTCGGCATGCTTTCCAAGCGCACAAGGCAAAGATTCACTCAACACTGTGAGCCAACAAGTGAGTAAGCTTCTTCAAAATGCAGACAAGGGATGCTTAATTCCGTCGACACAAAAGATAGGCTCTTACACACTCCCTTCCTGCCTCAACGAAACAGTTAGTGCAGCCGGAGGCGCAAGCGCTAAAGCAAACGATGGCACCATCTCGGGATGCGAATTATTTCTCAATTGCAGCGCGGGTTCCTGCTTTTAGACGCAAGTTATTTGAGAAGTTCAAGCAATTCTTTTTTACTCATCTGGGCGCCGGCCTGGCCAAGATTTTGCGCGACTGTACCAACTCCCAAACCTTCATCAAGAACTTGAGTTGCTGTTTTGAGCTTTTCAAGAACTGTCTTGCGAATGTATTCATCAACCGTTCCTTCGGCGACCAGGTGCACCACCAAGCAGCGAACTGCCTGTTGACCAATACGATGAAACCGCGCTTGAGACTGGACATATGAACCGCTGTCAAAGCTGAGATCAAGGTAAACCATTGTGTCAGCCACCATCTTACCATCACGAGGCAAAAGGGTGAGACCTTCTTTTGCTGATTGCGGAGTCGCAATAAACAATCGACATTCGGGTTTGTCTTGAAAAGACTTTACACTCTCTTGCCGCTCGGCAACATCCATCTCACCCGTATGCCCTACTGCGCCATATTTATCAGCATAAAGTTCAACAAAACGGCGAACATTCTCAACATAATGCGACCACAAAATAACCTTCTTGCTATCGTCGGAAAAGACATCATCAAGAAGATCGTCGAGCTCAGATTGCTTAGCATTTGGTCCCTTGTAGGCGGGATCAAGCAACGACGGGCTCGACGCAATCTGCGAAAGCCTCAGCAACTTAACCACAATATTCGCCGCTTCGGAGCTGAGCTCTTTATCAGACATGTTGCCTATTTCAAGGCGCAGATGATCGCGCATCTGCGCGTACATATGCTTCTGCTCTGCTTTGAGCTCAACCACAAAATCCTTGAAAAGAATCGGCGGTAAATCGAGAACCTCAGACTTCAAACGGCGCAAACTTGTTCGCAAAATACGTGATTGAAGTTCATCTGGATTACGCGTTCCAATAAACTTTTCGACACGAATTGTTTTCCTGCCTACGTTCAATTTCTGTATTTCCATTTCACAGAACGTATTTTTAAAAGCAGGAAAGCGTGTGCCAAAAGTCTCACCCTGGTCCATCACGAGGTACTGCGAAAACAAGTCGATGGGTCGATTTGCAATCGGTGTACCGGTGGCAATCACACATCTCTTGGATACCGGGCGCAAACGAAGAGCCGCTTGCGTCGTCTGTGCTTGAAGATTTTTAATTCTTTGACTTTCGTCAAACACCAACGCACAAGACCCGGCTTCCATCCATTCCTTAAAGCGCTCCTCTTCAAGGCGAAGACCTTCATAATGAACAAGATAGATTGATGCTTTGCTTTGAAAAGCTTTTGCGCGTTGCGCTGGTGTTCCGCCAATGACATTAAAATCGATTGGGAGCGAAAGCTTAAGCTCTTCTTGCCAGGTCTTGAGCAGAGACATTGGAACAACAATCAAGGCTCTGTCGATCTCTTTCTCCTGAAATAAGACACCGAGAGCTGAGGCGATTTGAAAGGTTTTACCGCAACCCATTTCATCAAGCAGAGCTGCAGCCGGATTGCTCAACAAAAATTCCACACCACTGCGCTGATGTTGATAAGGTTTGCGCCCATAAGAATAGCGCGCAGCTGCTTTACGCCAGCGTTCAACGTTGGAAATAATTTCGGGTTCGAAGGATTCAATGGGAAGTCGTTCAAGGTGGAAAAAAGAACTGCCAAATTTTACGTTGTTCGGTGTCAGATGCGCGAGATCTTCGAACCAACTTTCGCGAACAACAATTTTTCCAAGTTTTCCCCGGCCGAGATGCGCATAATAGGGTGTTTCAACGAAATCATGAATTGCGGCGTAAGCTGCTTCGGTCAGCTTAAATCCTCGCCCAAGAATGTCGAAGATATCGTCGAAAGTTCCAATAAAAACTCGCCAGAGTTTCTGATCGGGATCCCATGCACGTTCATTTCGATCAAGGCCCTTCATGCGCTCGACCGCGGTTTGTTCATATGGAAATACGACTTTTAATTCACCATCTGAATAATCAATCACCGAGCG
>RGDM01000064.1 GCA_009918675.1 bacterium | reverse complement strand
AGCGGCAAGAAGCATCAGCGCGCAGCCTGCAAGAAAGCCAAGCGCACGCGGGTGAGCTTGCTTCGCGCAGTTTAGCGTTGACGATTGTGCTCCCTTGAAATCCATTATTCCACCTCATCGGTCGTATCGGAGTTCGACCATTTGAGGTTGAGGATTTCTCGGGGTTTCGATATTTTACCTATAATTTTGGTTAGTTATTTTTAATAAAAGCGCTCGGTGATTGCGAGAATTCAAGAACGAAGTTGCTGAATTCCTTTGTGGTGGCCGCTCTGCCCGAAACACCCGCAAGAGCGCCCGCGTAACCCAAGTACAAGTCTTCCAGGTTTTCGCTTTGTCCTTGTGGATTAAATGGCAGCAAAGGAGCTTCAAGGTGATCGAGCAGGTCGCTGAAGAGTTTGTCGTATGAATTCCATTTGTCGATCAATCGACGCAACTCTGGTGTTGCCTCGGAGCCTGCAACTACGGGCCGGTGGTTGAGCAGCATCTGTGGATTTTCAGCCTTCTGAATTTGATGAAGTTCATATGAACTATTGAAAATAAATGGCAGGCGCGCGCTGACAGCTGAATTGTGTCCAGCTTGACGCAGCTTCATAGCAAGATAACGAGGCACATAATAATGATAAATCGCGTTCCGTGAGAGTTGCACTTCCGCTGGATATGCGCTCATTTTTTTCTCTGCGAGCGCACTTTCAAGTGTGTTGACCACCTGAGCCAGCATCAGTGCTTGTGGGTTTTGCTCAACGAGAAGAAATTTGATTTGAGCTGCCGCAATGGCACCGTCTTGAAACAAGACAGCCAAACGCTCGGTGGCAATTTCATTTTTGCCGTTGCTCTTCTCGAGTGTGAAATTCCATAAGTTGAACGGTGTGTTCAGATACAAAGCGTCTTCACACGCCGACTGAAGTTGAGAAAGAAATGTGATGGTTTCTTTTTCCTGCAGCAGGGCATGAAGGCGTGAGTTGAGGAAAACAAAAGACGATTGTCCATCTGATCTTTTGATGTAATTGAAGTCGAGTTCTTTTGCCATCTGTTCAGCTGCTCTGTTGCACTCTGCGAGGCGCATTTCGTCGCCGCTGAAAACTGAGGCGCACTTTTTTTCCATCGCCTCGGCGATGGTGTTGGTCACTTCTTCATTAATCAATTTAAATGAGCTGATGGTTGGGGCTGGGTTCACAGAGCTTTCTGTAGCACTTTCATTTTTCAGCGTTAGCCCGCAAGCGCTGAGCATGGCAACAACCGACATCATCAGGCACTGAAGTCCTTTTTCAGGTTGCATGTCGTTAATGCCTCCACTGAAGTCTCAATGCAGAATGAGTGGGAAGTTGCGCCATCCATGGCGGTGAAGCTGCGTCGTGTTCAAGGCAAGCCTTGAATGGCTTGCTGGTGCTCTGCTGAACTCATCCCATAACCAATCAAATCACCTGCTGTGAGTTTTTCTTCAAGAGCGCGAATCCGGCGCGCTGTGTCGGGATGGGTCGAGAGCCAATCGTGGCGTTGGCCATCGTTGGGGTCGCCTTTTGCCAAAACATTGCGGAAGAAGACCACCATTTGTTGTGCAGGATACCCAGCTCTGCGAAGGGTATCTAGGCCATAGCTATCGGCTTCGAATTCGAATGTACGGCTGCCTGGAAGCTGAAACATAACCGCCGACGTAAGGTTAATAATTAGACCACCAAAGCCGCCCACACCCTTGGCCCAGCCGCCATAAACAGCCTGATTGGCCATGGCTTGTAGAGCATGCTTGCGACCAATGTGGGAAATTTCGTGTGCCATCACGGCAGCAACTTGTGCTTCATTTTCCGCAGATTTGAGTAAACCCGAATGCATATAAACGTAGCCACCCATGGTTGCGAACGCATTCACAGATTGTTCGTCAATCAGTTGGAATGTGTAGGTCAACTCAGGGCGAATCGAAACTGCCGCAAGTCGCTGACCAATCCTGCGAATATAATCCGCCGCTGGGTGCCCCTCGATGGTTTTGATGGTGACGCCTGTTTCTTTCGCACGCGCTGGATCTTTGATCGCTGAATCAAAGTCAGCCCCGTATTTATATTCTTCTTCAAGTGTTAAGGTCCGGAGTTTTTCGGCCTCGGCTTTGCCTGCTTCTACCGATTCGCCCCACTCTTGGGTGGTGGCATCGGTGTGTTGAGCCTGACTCCCACACCCCACGGCTGCAAAAGCCAACGACGAAAGAACGATTCCAGCGCGCAAAGCTTTCATGACAAACCTCTCCTTAGGGGCGGGGCACAAAGCCACGGTTTGCTGGACACCTGCAAACGGCGTGCCATCTTTTGAGTTCTGCTTCTTTGCTTGTAATTACCAGGAATTATTTCATAAAAATAGAAAGCGAGGTGTCTAAGGCCTCGACAATGTCGGTTCGTTGGGTGGAAGAAGGATGACCCACCTTGCTGGGGTCTTGAAGCCTTGCTAAGCCGAACCCCGCTCAGCGAGTTGCTAGCAAGGGGTGTGGCCTTTGCCTGCTATTGAAGAACAGTGAATTGAAGGATGGGAAAAGATATGAACGCATGTGTCCGTTTTCTGGTTGCTGTTCCCTGTGTTCTCTCAGTTGCTTCTGAATCAAACGCATGGGCTGCTGGCAACAATCCATGGCAACCGGTCACAGATGCCATTGTCGCTGGCTTAGAAAAGCGTCTGCCAACCTATAGCGATTTGATGAATGCGTTGAACGATGGAAAATCAATCCGTGGTGTCTTTGATTACAAAAAATGTGAATTGCTCTTTCTCAAAGAATTTGTTGAAGGCTCGGTGAGCAACCCCGATGAACAAACCTCGGATGCGGCCTGTAAACTGGCCAACCCCGGCAAACCCGCGAGCTGCTATGGTTCGGAAAAGAATGGCATGGACGCTGTGGGCGGCTTGCGTCTTGATACTTGGGAACAGTTTGGCGCGGGAATCACCGGCAAGCGTCCCGACAAACGAACCTATGTTTCATCGTCTGAGACAAAACTGATTTCCATTCGCGGATTCGTTTTGAACTATGGCAGTGTGAAGGTTTTTGATGACGGCGAAGTGATGGTGAAGGTCAATTATCTTGATCCAAAAGATTATGGGATCAAAATGGATGAACAATTCCGTTGCCGCCTCAGCAATGGTCGCGACGGCAACGGCGCATCGTTTTTTCTAGCGCGTTAATTTAATTTTGAATGCGCTTGTAAATGTAAGGGCCAACTTTTGAGCCTGCCACCTGTTCTCCTTGTGCATTGAGCCAGCGCTCCCAAGGAGAAATCATTCCGTCTTTAATCGTTTCTTCAGAGGTAAATTTCACCGCACCTTGAAACGTGCTTGCGCATCCGTCTTTTGGCGTGCTGCCCACATAGGCTTGCGCGTCTTCTTGCCAATCGAAACTCAAAACACATGTGTCGCGCTGTGCCAGTGCTTGCGGGTCAATTGAGCGGCGTTCTTCCAAGCTTTTTTGACAAATATCCGCGGGCACTTTTGTTTCATCAAAGGGGTTTGTTCGGATTCCGATCTTTCCTTCGTCGGTTCGGAAAAACTCATAAATCCGATTGCGCTTTAAGGTTCGTGCCGGAGTGGTGATGATTTGGTGTGCCAACATCAAGCGAGTTGCAGGTCGCAAAGGCGAACCCGCTGCATCAATTTGGCAGAACTCATATTCAACAGGCATGAAGTTTTGTGGATCTGCTTTCACTTGCTCTGCGTTGGAAAGACGTCCGGAAAAGAATGCGGCGATTTGCGAAAGCTGAACATCTTGTGAGCTGACGCGTTCAAACTTGTAAGGGCCCTTCTCGGGTCCCCAAACCAAATGATTCGCGCTATCCCAGCCGCGATCCCAGGTTGAAAAGCCTTTTTCGTCGAGACGAATTTCGCTGGTCATGCGCACTGCGCCGGAGCGTTCGCTCTTGCAGCCTTCTGCAGAGGTGCCACCAACGAACACATCGCCTTCAAGGTGAGATGAGGTTGTACATTTTTCTTCGCTGAGCTGAGTGAAGGAAACAATCCGCTCAGCTTCGGGTTTGAAGCACAGTTCTGCCAAGTCAACACCACTTTGTGCTGCAAAGCTCGAAACCTTCACGGTGCCATTTTGTTCACCGGAAAAAATCCGCAAAATGCGCACACGGTAAGGATTTTTTGAAGTACTTACCGATTGGCGTAGGGCAAGAAAACGTCCTGAATTAAAGTTCTCAGGAAGATCTGTCACCGTCACCGCGCAATGGCGAACAGTGACGTCGAGGTATTCTGAGTCATCAATGCCTTGCGCTGAGCTATCAAAGAGGCCTGTGAGAAGCTCGGCAAATTTATCGACAAGAGGATTGTTGTTGGCGGCTGTTGCTTGTGCCGCAAGCGAGAGGTTCAGGACGAGTGTGGCTGCTGCGACAAATGCTGCGAATGTACGTGCCATTGAGAACGGCCTCCGAAGATATCCAAAGGAGGCGTGTCTTGGCACAAGACGCACAGAGAGGCAAACGAGAACTGCTTAACCCTTCGTGATGAGGAAGATAACCAAGGCGATTAGGGTCGCAGGCAGTGCAGCGACAAAGAGTGCAAGCGGACTAATGCCATTATCGCCAAAGCTGGATCTGAGAATACCATAGCCCGCAGGATTCGGGGCATTGGCAATCACGGTGAGGCCACCACCGGTCACAGCTCCCGAAACCAGTGCAATTTTCGACGCATCCGAAAGGTTTGGCACCAACGTGCCTAGGTATGTGAGAGCAGCGTTGTCGGTGATAGCCGTCAGGCCCGTGGCAGCAAGGAAAAGAGGGGTATCATTGAGAGCCGATACCACGTCTTTCAACCACCAGCCTTGCAGCCCGCCCAAAGTGACAAGCCCGCCTAAAAAGAATCCCACGAGTAAACTTTCTCGAATTTTGAGTGGACTTTGATGCTCGCGGGTGACCTCGGCGAAGCCAAGAAACAAAAGAAAGAGTGGCAGAAAGAAAGCCATATGCGAATGATAAACGATGGTGAGAATCATAAAGGCGACATGCAGACTCGTGAGCCACAGCGGAACAGGGACGCGAGCCTGCTTGATTTTTTTCTCGAAATTCAGCGCAGCGAGCTCTTTCCAGAAGATGACGCTTGTGGCGACAGTCGAGAAAACAACTGCAATGAGAGCCTTGGAGCCGATTGATTTGAAGACGTCGCTGAGCGTCCAGCCCCAGGGGCCAACCACCATCAAAACCGGTGGCGCAGCAAAATGAGTAAGCGTTCCGCCAAGGGAAATATTGACAAAGAGAAGACCAAGCGTTGCATAGCGCAAACGAGTCGAAATCGGCTTTTCAAAAAGCTCCTCTTTGAGCAGCAATGCAACAACAGTCATTGCGGCGGGTTCGGTGATGAACGAACCAAGCAAAGGGCCAACGATGAGCGCGGTGACGAAAAATGAGATTCCACGAGGAGTTGGCAAAAGGCTCGCTATTTTATCGATAAGTTGATGAGCGGCTGAGAGAATAGGGCGGGTTGAGGCGAGGCACATGATCACAAAGACGAACGCGGCTTCAGAGAAGTTCACCTGATTCATGTAATTTACTGCGGCTTGTGTGCCTTGCATGAGCGAAAGACACACAATAAAAACTGCCGCCCATAAACCAAACACAACTTCAACTTCTCCCAAAAAATGCAAGAGATTTTCGCTTGCTGAACCTTCAGGAAAACGGGTTGCCCAAGCGTTAAATCGTTTCGTGAAGAAAGTATGCAACACTGCGAGTGCAAAAAGACAGGTTGAGATTTTCAGGAGGGTTGGATCGGTGATCATTGTGTGTCGCCTTATGTCCGCAACAGTGTGCTTGTCTTTTTGCAGCGCAATGATGATGAATCATTTCACCTCAAAGATTTCCGCTTCGTCGAAGCGGACCTTTTTATTATTCTGAAAAGGGTCTTCCGCATGACGATAACCAAGTGCAACAGCAGCAACGGTCTTCCATCCGGAATTATTCAGGCCAAGAAGCGTGTCATAGGCCGCGGGATCCAAGCCTTCCATGGGTGTTGAGTCGATGCCAAGCAGTGCTGCGGTTTCGAGCAAGAAACCCATTGCGATATAAACCTGACGCTGTGCCCAGGTTTCAATAACTTTTGCACGCGGACCATGAATCAAGTCGCCTGTAATAGCTTTTTCAAAGCCCTTGAGCTCGTCCAAGTTAACACCGCGGACCTGCGCAATTTTAGCCATATTGGTTTGAATGAATTCGGCGTCCACTTTTTCACGGTATGTGAGGACAACATAGTGAGAGCAGTCGGTGACCTGCGACTGATTCCACGACACTTCTTTCAGCTGTTTACGCAAATCATTATTTTCAACCACGATAAATTTCCACGGTTGAAGTCCATAGGAGGAGGGAGAGAGCCTGAGAGATTCTTTGAGTGTTGTCCAATCGGCAGCGCTTATTTTACGGTGGGCATCAAATTTCTTTACCGCATAGCGCCAGTTCAATGCATTTTGAACCAATGAATTGTTCGACATAAAGGCCTCCTGTGGCACGCGCGTGCCGCGGAAGCATACAAGTGTGCGCCTGCACCAGCAAGAGAAGGCGAAGGCAAAGGCTTGATGAGTTAGAGTCCATTTGGGAAGGTCTTGGTGTCTATGACGCCGCTCGAGCGCACCATGGCCAGACCTTTTGAATATTCCTTCAAGACCTTGAGAAAATAATCGAGGCGCGCGCGGACGTCGGCCTCAAACGGATTTGCTGCTTCATCGCTGAGAAAAAGTTTTTCTGCTTCGCGAATGATGAGGTGATCTGGAAGGTAGCAAATGCGCGTGTTTTTGTATCCGCTCATCCGCAATTCGACGACCGGATAGCTACCCGATCGGCCTGCACTCACTCCAACAATAAGGGCCGGCTTATGGGCAAGTTCCTGATTGCTGCACAAGAGAAAAATATTTTTCAATGCGGGAGGAACCATCCCTCCATATTCGGGTGCAACGACAACAAACGCATCACAGGAGGTGAGTTCTTGCGACGGTTTGTTCCAAATCTCCTTCCAAGCTTCATCGCCCTGCCACAATCCTTCATTCCAGAGAGGAATTTCGGCGGTTGCGAGTTCCAAAAGAAAAACACGCTGGGTGAGGGCCAAGTCTGAGAGTCGCTTTTCGATCCAGCGAGATACCTTTAATGACTGTGAATTAAGCCGGTGACTTCCACAGATGATTCCGACCTTCATTTCTCTCTCCCGATATTTTTCAAAGTGCCCATTGGCACGTTCATTTTTTTGGCATGGTAAACGCAGGGCTCGTCATGCGTCGTCGGCAAGTCTAAAATCTATTCTGTACTTTTCAATAGCAGAGTATCTCTATCTTGCAAGGAGACCCTTGGCGTGAAGCAACTCAAAGTCTTGTCGTTAGTCTTGGTTGGGGTGGCATTCATTGCTTGTAAACCTCGCACATTTAACAGCGGCGAGCTTCAATCTACGGGATCCGATTCCTTCAAACAGCAATTTGAAGTGACCCGCTTTGTGACTTGCAAAAATTCAAAAGGGCAAGAGTCGGGTGGACTTGATTTTGTTTGGCGATTGAAAAAGTCGTCGGGCGAAACGGTCAGCCCCTATATTCTTGGATTTGCTGGTTCCGCAGAAACGATCGAGGGAAAAAAAGTGGAATTTAGGAGCGTGAGTACCATTGACGAACCACGTTATCCGATCCCGCAAGTCAAGCCTGCAGGAAGTTTTCCTGTTATGAACTACTATGCTGTTTCACTTCAATATCCGACCGACGAAGTGAGCTCGGGTTGGGGCTATTTGCGCGTGAATGGAAATAGCACATCACTTTCAGACGTCTATGGTGGAATGTTGATTTTGCCCAAGAGCAGCGAAGCCGGCGCGTTCGCCAATCGTTATTTTATTGTGACAAAAGAAGGTTCGACACTTGAATTCAACTGTCAGGCTTTCGGAGATGCTAACCGCGATCGCATGCGAACATATTTAGTGAAGGATGGTTCTCACGGATTCAATGGCAGCCGTGGCACAGTTGTTGGTGCGGGAGCTCCTGCCGGCTCACCTGTCTCAACGCCCGCCTCCACATCAAGCACTGGGTCTCTTGATTTGCGTCCGGTGGGGCGGCCGGCAAATTACGACGTTCAATTCAGGCACGAGCGTATTTATGATTGCAATGGCAACGGCGGAGTGGATGTTATCTGGCGGAAAGCAACAGCCGATGGCAAGTCACTCGACGTCCAGTCGCAATACATTCTTGGAGTCGCGGCACAGGTGAAAGACGACAAGAATAACCTTCTGAGCTTCAGCACCGTTTCTATGGATGGAGCTCCGGCGTTTTCTGCCGGCACTCAGCCCAGCTCTGCAAGCTACTTGCGGCCTGCTTTTGAGTTCTCGGAAGAGGAAGTCAAAAGCAAACTTTCATTTCATTCTCCAATTCCTGGTCTCACAGGCCGCACATTGGCTTCAGGAGGCACACTCTGGATTCCATCCGAAAGCTCAGGAAACGGAGTTGCGGTTGCTATTTCATTAGGCGCAAGTCTACGCGGGCCCGCGTATCAGGTGACGGCCAATTGCACGGCAAAATCAGCAAAAATTGCAAATTGGCTCACCAGCTGCGTCGGCCGCGAGTCGGTTGGCAGCAACAGCGGATGTCAACGCTGATTTCTGCCTCATGTTCAATGCTCGGGTTGCCCGCCTGAGCATTGAACTTGTTCCTTCGGCCAGCTATGCTCTCGCACCATGATGCCCGAACACCTAGTCGAAAAGACAATTCAGCAAGTCCTTTCAAGTGATCCTCCTCTCACGTTGGAGCAGTGTCCGGTTTTGTCATTGCTTAATCGTGAAGATCGGCTTGAAGAACTCCACAAAAAATTTTTTCAACCTTTCTACGTTATGGCGGAAAGCTTTTTCATCGAAGCGTCGCGTGATGTGAAGTTGTCTTGCCGTGCCTGGTGCCATCCGCGTTCGCATTCAACCTTGTTACTGATTGGTGGACGCAACGAGTCGCATGCGAAGTACGCTGAGACAGCATACGATTTTTTCACCCGTGGCTATAATGTCTTTACCTATGATCATCGCGGGCAAGGGTTCTCACAACGTGAATTGCTCGATACGCAAATTGGCTGGGTCGAATCCTTGCAAACCTACATAAACGATCTCGCTATTTTTCACGACCGCGTTGTTGTGCCGCGCAAAAAGGGTGAGTTGTTTGTTGTTGCGCATTCTATGGGCGCTTCCATCAGCGCGCTGT
Source organism: bacterium (assembly GCA_009918675.1). Lineage (GTDB taxonomy): Bacteria > Bdellovibrionota_B > Oligoflexia > Silvanigrellales > Silvanigrellaceae > RFOM01. Next base: position 6,020 of record RGDM01000064.1, on the reverse strand, counting down.
GGATGTCGCAAACGCATGCAACACCAAAAGCCGTATCGTTTACTGCACCCATGATTCAATTGGTTCTTAAGCCTTATCCGGCATTTATAGTGTCGTTGATGGTGAACGCGGGCATTCGCGCAGGGCGCGACAAAACGTACATTCCCGGTGGAACAGATTTTGTTTCAGAAGGCTATGGATTTGATTTGACGAACTCTGCTCCGCGAAGGAATTGGAATCGACAGCTGTTTGCTGAATATCCGCAGATCCGCTTGGGTGCTCCCAGTTACAATTGGCTGCGCGAAGCATTAAGTGTCGAGCGTCGCTTGAAAGCAGCTCGCTTCCCAGAGAATGTGAATTCTCGTGTGTTGGTTTGGCAGGCAGGCGCGGATCAAGTGGTTAAACCAAACGCCCATAAAGTGCTTTCGCGTGCGCGCGGCAATTGCCAAATTGTGCTTGAGGAAAAGAGCCAGCACGAACTTCTGCAGGAAACCGATGACATTCGTTCACGCGTCATCGGTCGAACTTTGTCGTTCTTTGATTCAGCGCGTGAATTGGGAGTCTAAAAATGACATCTCGCTCCGTCGAGTTTTTAAAAAAATATCCCATCGCTCATCGTGGCTATTTTAATAATGCTGGCGAACATCCTGAGAATTCTCTTGGTGCCATTGTTGAAGCGGTTGCCAATGGTTTTGCTTCAGAGCTCGATGTCATGCTCTCAGCTGATGGGCAGGTGATGGTGTTTCACGACGATTCTCTCGAACGCATGTGCGGACGCCAGGAGATGTTTTCACAGTTAAGCGCACAACAGCTTGCTGCAATACCTTTGAAAAATTCACAAGAATGCATTCCGACACTCGCAAAAGTTCTGGATTCGGTGCGCGGAATGCGTCCACTGGTCATTGAACTGAAGTCTTTTAACCGCAATGGCATGCAGAGCGATGGCAAATTAGAAGATGCGGTTGTGCGTGTTCTTGAAGGTTATTTAGGTGAGGTTGCACTCAAGAGTTTTAATCCATTCAGTGTCAAAGAACTGCTCCGCTTGCGTCAGCCGCATCATTCGTGGCCGGTGGGTTTTATCTCATGTAATCACAGCAAAGATGCTGATTTCGCTTTTCTCACGGAAGCTCAAAGCAATGGGCTTTCTCAACTGACGCCTGGGGTATCCCCCGAGTGTGAATTTATTAGCTACAACATCAATGACCTAAGCGAAGAATTAAGCCATCAGGTGCGTCGTAATAAGCCCCTGATGGTTTGGACTGTTCGAACTGAAGAACAGTTCCTCAAGGCGCAGCGTTTGGCTGATAATATTGTCTTTGAGTGGCGTGGGGTTAAGCCCAGCCGTAACCCTTATTCTCAGGCTTAAGATTCCGTTTCTCAAGTTAAACTCCCATCGAGCCGAACCTCTCCCCGAGACGCTTTTCATAATCTTGCGTGGGGTGGCCCATGGTGTTGCGCATGTTCGCGGTGGTTGTCCCCGCCGCTTGTTTGCTGCTGTTGAGCGTTGGTTGCGGATTGAGTTCAAAACAAGCCTCTCTCGTTGACGAATCACTGCTCGAGAGCGCTCGCCTGAGAAGTGCTTCTGCGGGAAAATCTGGTAACCTGAGTGCGAAAGTGCTGTCAGCGACGTGCGATGGCAAACCCGTGGGTAGCACGGAACAACGCATTCGCTTCGACAAAGATTCAGTTGCTTTCGGAGACATCTGCCAACCCGAAGTTCAGATGCGCATCTGCAATAGCGGGCAATGGAGCACTTGGAGTGGAAGTTTCACAGCTGAAAAATGTCTAATGCAAAAATCACTTGATTGCGTTGGCGGGGCCAATGGCACGAGCGAGTCGCGCATTCGATACAAGTCATCGAATGTCGCTTTTGGAAGTAGTTGTCGGTCTGAAACTCAAACACGGACCTGTAAAGATGGGCAGTGGTCGGCGTGGAGCGGTGATTTTTCCGAAGGTGTTTGCTCTGTGGGTGAGGCAGCCAGCTGTGGAAGTAAAATACATGGCAGCTATGAATCGCGCGTGCGATACAAATCTGCGTCGGTCGAATTTGGTCGCAGTTGTGAAGGTGAAATGCAGATTAGGTTCTGCAACAACGGGAATTTTGAGTCCTGGAGTGGCGCGTTCGAAAGCGACAGTTGTTCTTCGCTGCCAGCATCGTCGTGCGTTTTGCAGTCATCGACTTACGGAGCCAATGCGCTTGATCTTACGTTCCCCCACGGAGGTGTTACCTCGCGCGTGAGGTTCAAGGAAAGTTCACCCATGTACGGTGTGACTTGTGAATCTGAGATTCAAATTGCAAGCTGCTTCAACGGAAAATCGAGCGGATTCTCGGGTACATTTTCAGCAGAGAATTGCAAATCGCAAGCAGCTAAAGGCTGCGAATATAAATCTGATGCAGGAGTTTTGATTAAGAACCTGGCACACGCCGAGTCGGTATCGAAGGTGGTTTACGAATCGCTTGAAGTTGATGCCAATCAGCAGTGTAAGTCTGAGATTGTCACGGGTATTTGCAACAATGGCGTCATTGAATTTGGCAAATCAAGTTTTTCCGCACCTAAGGCCTCATGTGCCGTGAAGTCTGCAGTTCCTTGTGTTGATTCGAATGGAAAATTGGTCGCAAGTGGGATGACTGAAATTGCCACCAAATATGCGAACTCGTCGGTGAAGTTTGGCGAGACATGTCAGCCTGAAATTCGCTCGCGATCGTGTAGCAATGGGGCGTGGAGTGCTTGGAATGGCTCAGCAAATTACTCTGAGTGCTCGGTTGCAAAGCCAGCAAGTTGTGGGCTGACTGCTCATGGTGGATCTGAAACTCAAATCCGCTACGAAAAGGCAACGGTTGCTTTTGGTCAATCGTGCAATTCAGAGGTTCAGCAGCGGACCTGTAACAATGGTCTTGTTAGCGCGTGGAGCGGAACGTATTCAAACGGTTCTTGTTCAATACTGCCGCCACTCTCGTGCGGCAACACGCGCCACAACGGCATTGAAGTCCGTGTCCGTTATGCCGCTGGCTCTGTTCCGTTTGGCTCGAGCTGTCAATCTGAAATCCAAACACGTTCATGTAGCAACGGAGTGTTTTCGGAGTGGTCGGGCAGCAATTCAGTTGAGTCGTGCACAGTTCAGTCGGCGGCCGCATGCGGGAGTGTTGCAAGCGGTACAACTGAAACTCGCAAACAATATTTAGCAAAGAGCGCCAGCTTTGGACAAAGTTGTCAGGAAGAAATTCAAAGTCGAACTTGCAACAATGGGACATTTTCGAGTTGGTCGGGAACTTTTGCAGAAGCCAGCTGTTCGGTGGCAGCAGCCCTGCCGTGCGGCACAACTCCTCACGGTGACATTGAAACCCGGACCCGATATTTTTCGTCGACTGCAAATTCAAGCGGGCAGTGTATCAGCGAGGTTCAAACCCGTGCGTGTTCGAATGGCTCGTTTGGAAATTGGTCCGGTAGTTACCAAGCTGACAAGTGTGAAAACCTTGTTCCGCAAGTGAAAGTTTTTAACTACACCGGAGCGTCCCAGACTTTCACCATTCCACCAGGTGTGTCTTCGGTGGAAGTGAAGGCGTGGGGTGGAGGCGGCTGTATCTTTGATGAAACGCCAGCCTATGCAGCTTCGAATAACTCGGAATTTGGTGGTGCAGGTGGATTCTCTTCAGCAAGAATTTCTGTCACCCCAGGTGAGATTTTGCGCATCGATGTCGCTGGGGGCGGCCGTGGAACTGGAAATGGTGGATGGCCTAACGGGGGAAATTACTACAACGGTGGATGTCCGGCAGGTGGTTCATCCAATGTCTATTCCGTTTCAAATGCGCAGAACACTGTGTTGATTGTCGCCGGAGGCGGTGGTGGTGGTGGCTGGTATACAGGCAATCAAACCAACGGCGCACCGGGCGGTGGTTTAACTGCGTTTAGCTCTCAATCAAAAGGCGGCGGAGCAGGCGGCGAAGGTGGTTCGCAAACGCAAGGCGGACAACTTGGAAACGGAAAAGGTGGATATCTCCGCGGTGGCACTGGAAACGGAAATGGTGGAACCGGTGGGCCCGGTGCAGGTGGTGGTGGATTTTTTGGTGGCGCATCAGGCTCAGGTGGATTTGGCAGCTATAACACGGGTGGTGGTGGCGGAAGCTGTTTTGTTGGTTTCCCACAAGGTTCAACAGCTGTTGCGAGCGATACAACTCCGCCCGCAGCTGGAACTGTTTCGCTGAAACCTACGGGCAGTTTCAACAATCCAAATGATTATATTGAGACCGAAACGTCGGTGCGCATGAATGGAACCCGTTCATTCAGCGCTGCTCAGTGTCTGACGGGTCTTGGACGTATTCCGCCGAAAATGGATGATTCCGACTATCTGGCCGGAGTGGCTGTTGGCGGAGATTTGAATACAAATTTTGTTCAGCATTCACCGGGTGTGAAAACTGGCGGTGGTGGTCATGGTCGTGTCGTCATTCGTTATTCAGTTCCTGTGAGTCAGGCAGTGACTTCAACAGCGGCGTCGGCGAGTGAAGGAATGTTGTACAGGTCGACAGCACTTCTCAGCACGAAGGAACAGATCCTTGCCAACGCAACTCCCATTCAAGGTGGGGCCGCGTTTTCCGCAGGCGAATATCTTTACGTTATTCCTCCGGCAGCAGCGCAAAGTGGAGCTGCAGTTTTTGATTTAGACGGCACTGGCGGCGCGAATTTCTTGCCGTGGTGGCGCGACGGAAGCAATTGGGTGACCAACGGCAACAGCTATGGTTGGACCTGGGAATTTAACAAATTCACTTATCAAGCCACTTCAAATGCGACGAGTTATAAGCTTGGTTTGGACAAAGATTTTTATCTCATTTCTAAAGTGGGAAGCCCAGAGGGTGGTCTTTCTGCAGCAGGCACTGCGCCTCGCGTTGTTCGCTACACAAGCAGTTCGGCTTCTGCTCCAACAACAGTTGCAAACGTTGCAGCAAGTGGATGTGCGGCCGATGAGGGAAGCGTGAATGGACTCGGCTGTTTGTTCAAAGATGGCAACCGCTACCTGATTGGTGTCATTAGTCAGAATTCTATCAATCCAGCACAAGTCAGTGGTTCTGTGCGTCCAGATCAAGTTTCAAAAGTGATTGATGATGCGCGTTGGATGGTGATTTGGAATGCAGCCGACAATACAAGCAACGGCAATTGGCGTTTGGTTGCGCAAATGGAAACTTCAGCGAACGCTTGGGAAATTAACACTGAACCGCCTGCAAATAACATCTATTTAATGAAGAATGCGAACCGTTTGCCGCTTGTAAAATCTCTGTCTGCACCCGTCTTAACTGCGTACGTGTACTCGCTCTTCCATCATGAGGACGACGGTGCAACTTGGATGGGAGGTGATTATTCTGGAATTATTTACGGCGGCCCTAATGGGTATTCAACCTTTGGTTGGTACAATCAGGCCAGAACAAACAACTTCTTTAATTCCCCATACAACTACGCTTCAAGTCGGATGAGGCTGTGGATTTATCCTCCGGCAAGTGCAACTTCCACAGCACTTCCACCCGCACGTAAATCCACGTTTAGCTACACAGGCGCGGTGCAAACCTGGACAGCCCAACGCGCAGCTTCGGCCACCAATCCGATCATTATCAAGCTGTGGGGCGCAGGTGGTGCGACTGTTGGGGCCGCCGGTGGTGGCGGTGGCTATGCACAAATTTCAGTGACCTCTGGAATCAACGCGGGCGAGAGTCTGCAGGTTTACGTGGGTGGAGCTGGACTGCCGGGTTCTGCAAGCAGATCCGCAGGTGGCGGCGGAGGCGCTTCGGCAGTCATGAAAGGAACAAATATTCTTGCCGTGGCGGCAGGCGGAGGCGGTTCGCATGCTGTTGGTGGCTCTGGCTACGGCGGCGCCGGTGGTGGATCCTCAGGAGAGCAAGGTGGTCCTGACGGATGTGCTGGTGGCTCTGGAGGAGCGGGCGCGAGTGGATCAGCACAAGGCAGCGGTGGAACTTCGAATCGTGGCTATTCAAATGGTCAATCTGGTCAGAATGCCGCAGGCGGCGATGGTGGTTCGGGTGCGGGTGGGTCGAC
>RGDM01000063.1 GCA_009918675.1 bacterium | reverse complement strand
GCGTCGCGTACTTCGTAGTAAATCTGATTAATCAGCGCATTGGTGCGTAGGCGTAGCTCTATTGTGCGAGTTGGATATTTAAACTGTTCTGCTAGTGCTCCGGGGCGGGTGCGCAACAGTACATCACGGTCTGGTATCGGAACAGAGATTAAGGTGCGGGTTACATCTAAATTTGTACGTACATACAATGTATGTATTGCTACTTCTTGATACGGCGGCACGAATGCAGTTACGTTTATTGTTTTGTTATGTACCGGAGCGCTATTTGTTGGCAGCGTGTTGAATATATTGCCGGGAGCATTTGCGTCAAAACCTGCTGGTGTTGTGATGCTGTTGGCCGCCGATGGTGTTGCGTTTGTTGTTATTGCTGGGGCAATAGGTAGTGCTGTGATCCCGTCCTGCACAGGTGCCCAGGGGCTGGGGGTTACATAAGCAGAGGTGGTAGCACCAACCCCGCCTAAATACAAGAAGTCAGCGCTAGCAACTATTCCGTTACTGTCGAACGACCAGCTCTGCGCATTAGCAACGTATGTTGCAACAATTCCTCCTAAACGAAGCGAAATTCCCATTGCTGGATACGGAGGCAGCTTGTCTGGTACGGTCTGAACGCTAAATCCCATCCTGTGGCCGTATGTTAAACGCTGCTGGGTGCGGCCAAAAAACCGCGCTAATTCAGGCGCAGAGGACTTCCTTACTAAATAATGAGTGTCGCCAGTACCGATACCGCGATAGTTCGGATTGACCTTAATCTCATCATCAGGAGCAATTGGTAAGTCGTAAGCAGTGGTGATTGCAGAACCCGGCCCGCCAGTGATAAATTCAAGATTACTAAAGCTCTCGCGGGGGTCTTTTGCATACCTTTCCTTAGCTCGCTTTTGAGCGCTGGGGCGTTTGTTTAATGTGCCATATTCACGGCTATACGTTGTTCTTGTTCCGCTGCCGTGATTTACTAATTGCTGTGCTACTAAATACATGCCGTATGCTTGGCTGGGGGTCTCTATATCCTCCGCCATTTTTGCGAGACCTTGCTGGAACTGGACGCGCTTGTAGGCTGATTCGATAAAGGTTGTTTCTACAAAAGTAACTCCATTATTTAAATTATTTTTAGAATTGCCAAATGAGTCTTTAACGTCAAAGTTTTCTATTTTAATTGAAGTAGGCGCTGTTTGAGTGCCGGGGTGTAAGATACTTGTCACTGAAGCGCCGTTTGCATCCGTGAAGTTGTAGACATAACTTGGTAAATTTATACCGCCCATTATTGCTATCTCTGACTCATAATTAGTGGTAGAAGTAAATGTGGGTTGATCGTCTCGCTCGGGTGTATAGAACTTAGTAAGAGGACTGTAAGTAGTAGTGCTACCGTCTGGATTACGTCTGACCAACCCATTGTTAATGTTTGCAAAGCAGGGGTTTCTGTTTTCGTTTTCTGTAATAGGAGGTACTAGGTCACTTGCTCTATACAAGTAGCCATAATATATTTCTGTTTTATGTTCTACCATTGCGTCAGCTACTCCAAAACCACCCGTCTTATCCAGAACTTCGGTCACGTACTGCGAGTTAAGCTGGGCGGCAATTATTTGTTCAGTCGTAATCTTTGTTAGTGGTCTGTCTAAAATGTCGTACGTAGTGCGTGTTCTGGAAAATGGGTAGTAGCTAAATACATGAATAGATTGAGCTTTGTTATAGCTCACTATGACATATTGTAGTTCTCCCTGCGTTTCCTCTAACTCCCAATCTCGCTTCTTACGCTTATCGTCATCTTCCGCTTCTGCCTCCTCCTCCTCTGGTTTAGGCGGCGTAAACCGATTGTAGTTGTAGTTGACAATTACTGTGCTGGCTGGGATTTCCCCTGAGCGAATCGGGAACACATCAATTACATCTTTCTCATCTAAAACTGGGGATGAGCCAGAAGAATATAAACCGCTAACTACCAACACTTCGTTTTCATTTAAGTATCCTATTAGTGAGTTGCTGTATAGAATATCGCTAAGTATATTTACGTAGCCGGAGCCAAAATCAAATGACTCTACGGCCAAAGACCCAGGCACATACACACCAGTAGTAGATAGTCCTAGCGACGCGAGGCATTGGGCAATTATATGGCTGATTGGTATGTTTAAAGGTATGTCATTTACAGTTTTACAATCGACTTCTAAATAATCAACAACTTCAGCTACATCCGTCTTGCGAGATTCGCGGAAGTTTTCTAGCATTGTTAATTTACATCCTACACTAACAGTTGTCTCCCTGCGGAACGGATCTGCAAAGCTACTAAGCACACGCAGGGCGCGGGGGATGCGATTAACTCTTCCTTGCTTTTCGTACCCGATCTTAATGCTCTCGCCGGGGCGGAGCAATACCAAGCCACTTAAAACAATCTCACCTTTAGTTTTAACTAATCCTGTGCCTTGGACATGATCGTCACTAAACCCGCCTCTAATAACTGGGCCTTTGTCGCAAAATACGTTGCCCCGAATATCAAGTGTCATTTCTATAACTGTGTTAGTTGTAGTGTTACTGCGTACTCAGTTGTCTTAACACCATTGATAATATTTGCCGTAGCGGTAGCTGCTGGGGCTGTGCTCGGATACCAGGTGCCGCTAGCTGGGGTGGCTCGCACTATCGCTTCGTAATAGTTTTGCAATGCAGTCCAATTAGTGCTGTTGCAAGTGCCCTCTACATTGCGAATCCGCAAGGCATTTAGTACACCTGTTATGTATGGTTGGCCCGCTGCAGTCAGCTGAACTTGAGGGCCACCTGCATAACTTTCCGGTGGTTGCGTCAATGTTAATACCGCTGTATATCCTCCGTAACTTAATGTTAATTGTCCTAAATCTGGCTTTAACGCATCATCGCGTTCTTTATTCTTCTCCTGTTGCGCTAATAGTGCTGCTAAATATTGCGCTGCATCAACAATGTCAAATGATGCACTTATGTAAGCACCTGTTTGATCGCCTCTGGGTGCCGCTAAAAACCAGCAGGGGATGGCACTCCAAGACAGCCCGGCGGCATTTCCTGTAAATGAAACCGTGGTGCCTAAAACCCTGCTCTTTAACGTGTCTTCATCAGTAATTCGAGTGCTTCGCCACGTCTCATAAGTGGAGGTTAGCGTTGCCCACTGAGCTGGGGTGCATAGACCTGATACCCGCCAGGCCCTGGCGCTCAGGCCGCTATAAGCCTCTAGCTCCTCAAACCCAAATGGTTGAGTAAGCAGTGTGTTAAATGTGAAATTGCCAAGTGTGATTGCCATTACGCTGCTATCCTCTCTGCACCGCCGGAACTCCATCCTCCGGCGCCGTCGCTATTGACAGTTACTGCTATCGTACCGCCTTGTCGTAAAGCTTCGGTGTTGGCATTTAGGGCGTTTACTTGTGCTTCTGCTATTGCTATCTGTTTATTAACAGTTTCTACTTGACGAACAAAGCTACCGTTGCTTAATATACTTTCTGTGTTATTAAGTTTAATATCAGGGCGCAAAATGCCCGTATCTATTCCACGCCTAACATCGGCTAATGCGTTTTGTTTTAAATTTTGTTGCGCTTGTATTGGCAGCTTGTCTATATTGCTCTCTAATAAACTTCTCCTACCTTCTAACGCGCTCTGTAGTCCATCCCTCGCGCTTTGCAACGAGGCAGCAGCATCTGCAGCTTTATTTGCTAAAGCTGTGCCAGCCTCAACCATTGCAAGCTTCGTTGCCTGTGAAGCTGTCTGTAACTTGCTCTGCAATTCTGCAATCTTATTAGGATCAACTTCAAACTTGATCTGATTTTGTATATCTGCTTCGGCTCGTCGTGCAGCATCAACTTGTATATTGTTTTGCGCTAAAAATGCCCTGCCATCCGCAGCGCCAGCTCTTGCAGCTAGTACCGAATTGCCGGGGTTGACTGCTGCATCAGCACGCGCTAATGCTGCTTCTTGTTGCGCAATTGAAACACTGATTTGCTTTGTTATACCTTCGCGCACTAAAGCTTCGCTTGCAAGTGATTTGTTTAGCTCGTTCTGTAAAGATATTCTTACTCGATCTAGCTCAATCTGCGCTATTAATTCATTGTTCTGTGCGGTGATCAGACCGTTTTCAGCTGCTTTGCGGTTGCCGGGGGTGCTTTGATTTACTGCAGTTTTAGCATCTTTTGTTACCGTTTGGGCAAACTGTACGTCAAGTTGCTTCTCTCTAATTGCTCGCGCACTGCCCTCAAAACCCCTCAGATCATTAGCTCTTTTTGCAGCAATTGAGGAACTAGCAGCAGCGGCTGATGACTCAGCTTCAACAAGTTGCTTTTGTAAAGTAATGCGTTCTTTTAGAGCCTTCAGCTGGTTTTGGGCAAACTGTTTATCTTTGTCGTCGTTAATTGAGTTTTTATTTCTTGCTAATTCCTGTGCTATTGCACTTTGCCCTGCTGTATATTCTACTTGTAACGCTGCTAACTTTGCCTGTGATGATAAGGTGTCGGCTAGTTCCTTTTTACCTTGACCTTTAGCTTGCAGGGCGGCGGCTTCTAAATTCTGTTGAGTTTGCTTCTCTTTTGTAAGCTTTGTTTCTAATGCAAGGACTTCTTTTGAACCGGCTGCTCTTTCATCACCTGCATTGGCAGTGGCTGTGGCCAGCGCAGGTATAGCTGCTCCTAGGCCAAGAAACGGGTTTATTGCAAAGGACTGTGCTGCAAATGTTAATGATTTGTTTTTATTTGCAGCTGCGGTTGATTTCCTTGCAGACAGTTGTTCCGCAGCTGTGGCGTCTGGATTGGCGGCGGGGACGTTATTAACTGTGTTTAAAATGTCTGCGAGAAAACTTAAAAATGCTGCTGTTGGACCAGCGGTAAGTTGACCCAGTATGTCTTTAGTGTCTGATAACGCTCGGTTGAACTTTTCGTTGTTGGCAGCTATACCTTCAGCAACTATTGGATCTACTGTCCTTGCTGATTCGGTGCGGATTAGTTTCTCTGCTGCTCCGAGTTGCCCACCTTCCACTAATGTTTTTGCCAGCTTGTCTTGGACGCTGGAGGCTAGAGTTGCTTGGGCTATAAATACATCGAGGGATTCGATCGGAGAACGTAAAGCTGTTCCGAGTTCTCCTAATCGTTTGTTTAACTCGTCTATTTGGCTACCAACAAATGTCCCAATTAGAGACAGACCGAAGCCCAGCGGCCCTCCGCCTAGTGTTCCGCCAATTGCACCGCCTGCTGAGGCAAAACCGCCCTGCCCAAACATTAATGGGAACGCGCCTCCTATGAGGCCGGAATTTATCCGTGCTCCTCGCTCCTGTGCCTGCTTCTCACTAGCCCTGCGCTGGGCAGCAGCATTTCTACGATCCTCTGCTTCTTTTCTCCGCGCTCTTGATTCGGCTCCTCGGTCTACAACAGCTGGTGCTGCCATCCTGCCGCGAATCGACTGATCGCGTCCTCCTGTTGCTAAATAATTCTGACGATCTGCAATCTTTTCTGCTCTGCGTTGGATTCTTAATCGTGTACGTTCTTCCTCAGCTGCAATAAATGCAGGAGAATCTTTGATACTTTTTGTCCCTCTAATAGGCAGGGCGTTGTCTTTTGCGATCCTGTTAAGGTTTTTTAAAGAAGCCTCTAAAGCTATTGGAGATCCTTCAAAACCTAGTCCACCTCGTACTGGTGAACTGTTTAGCCTACCTAAACGGCGGCCTTCTCGGTTAGCTAAATTCTCTTGTTTCTTAATCTCACGAGTTTGATCCGTTTGTATTTTTAACTTTGCTCGTTCTTTTTTTAATGAGTCTTCTAACGAATCAGCTATTTGATTAAAAGTTCCAAATTGTCTTTTGGATTGCGCTGTAGTTGCTTCACCTAATTTGGTTCTAAGTTTAGTTGTGTTTACACCACTTGCTTCTAAACTGTTTAATTGTTGATTTAAACGTGCTCGTTTTTTCTGTGAGTCTGTAAGAGCTGTTATTGACTCACGCGCCCCTCCGCTAAATGTTCTGGGGCGTTGAAGTGCTTCCTTTGCAGGGGTGGTATTTATTGTTGCTTCCGCAGCGGCTGCTTCCGCAGCGGCTTTCTTAGTCCTATCTGCTAAATCTTTTGCTAGTGTGACTTGACGCGATAGTTGACGAGTTGTGTTAGCAGCAGCTTGCAACTGTGCAAGTGAGCTTTTTGTTCCCGTTGAAAACCTATCTCGCTCTAGCTTGCTGCGTAATCTATCTACATTTACACCGCGCTGCTCAAGCTGATTTATCTGTCGTCCTATTCTGAATCTACTGTTTTCTAGCCTTTGTAATGCACTTTGACGCCTTGCTTCTGCCGCCTCACTCTTCTTTTTAGCAGCATCCGCTGCAGTTGTTTTGCTGCGGGTGCCGGTGCCATCGGGGTTTAACTTTACTGGACCTACCTTTAATCCCTCTATATCGGCCTTTAATGTCTTTAACTTATTCCTTAGGTCACTATCATCTAATGTCACCCTAAAGGTTGCGCTTCCTAAATCTTGACCTCCACCTGCCATCTGATTACAAGCTTCTATAGCTCTAGGTTGCCTCGGCAACCTTGTGTATGGCTAGTGCTCTCTCCTCTGTTAAAAATGCTGTAGTGACGTTTCAGGTTGCTGGGGTTGGGACTGTTACCGACCCTGCAACTGGCAATGTCAGCCCCAGTGTAAAAAGCTTGGCTTACGATGCTTTCCTAAAAGCTGTGTCTGTAGATCCGCAGGTCTACCCCGGCATAAACGTCGATGCCACTATATTTGAGGGTTATGTCATAAAACCACTTGAACTTGATGATCGCATCGGAGTCGGTACTGAAGGTACGCTGACTTTTGGTACTGCTTCGGCTGTTCAATTTGAAGTGGTTAGAGCACGGCTGGGGTATGGGAATACTGGCGCTTTGGGCGAACGGTTATCTGCAATCTTAGGCACTCGTATTACGCTTTGGGCGCGGGATTAGTAATGAAGGGTCGCCTTAAAATTACTAAGTGGAATGCTAAGGCCATACTTGCAAATGGACCTCGCATTATGAAGGATTATTCAGTTTATATTGGAGCGCAGGCGCAGGAGGAAATGCTTACTGCGCAATTCTTTTATCCAGTTGATACTAAACGAAAAAGTGGTGCTTTTATTAAAGCTGGGAAGCGGGATATTTATGATACTGGCGAGCTTATTCAGTCGCAAACTGAGTCGGTCAGGGGGAATACAATTTTTATTAGTTATAGCGCTCCCTACGCTAGCGACGTGTTTAAAGGAGGGTATGAGGTGGGAAGCGGTAAGGAAACCTCTTACACTGCGCCCCCGAGGGACTGGATGACACCTGCGTTAAACAATAAACCCCTGCTGCCGTTCCTAGTGGAACGTTGGAATAAGATAAACAAACCTTAATGCGCCCTGGGTTAGGCGCCACCGGCTGGGGCGGCTTGCGGTACGAAGGTGTATGCGCCGTAACCAATTAAGTCAAATGTGACCTTTGCCACATTCCCGGCTTGTATATCCTCACTGAACGATCCCACTAACGCTACCCCTTTATGTACTTCGGGGTTATTGCCGCTGCCGTCGGTAACGGGCGATTCTCTATACCATTGAACTGTTTTGCCGTTAGCTGCGTTCAAAGCAGCATCTTTTAAGATCAAATATCCGGCGTCCTTTAATGATACATTCATACTGCAGGGAATATTGTAAGACTGGCCAGTGATTAGGGAAGCCTTGAATCCTTGAGTAGAATCGTAATCTAGTACGTCTTGTGTGTCGCTCTGCGATTGGATGCCGCTGTTATCCAGACTTAGCACCCTGGTCATGCCAGTGGTGGTGGTTGGGATCGCGCTTGCAGTGGTGCCAGCTTTTACATAAAGCTTGTACCCAAGTGCTGCGAAAAATGAACCGGTCATTGGCTTGATTTATACTGGTCTAGGTTGCCATTATTCTTCTTCGCTTAATAGTGCGTCCCATGGTGTTGGCCGGGGGCAAATGTGTAGCTCGAAACCTCGAATGTCATGATCTGTTGGTTGTGTTGCGACAAGTGCAAGTTTTAATGCTGATTCTGTTAAATCCAGCTCCTTGAGTACTTCGCATATTGGTGTGCTGGCATCTAGTAGTCGTCGGGCGCGTTGGCCTAAACGCCGCACGTTGCCGGGGGCTGTTACTAGCCAGTTGTTATCGCGTATCCAATGCAATATCTCACCCTCGCAAAACACTGTTAGCAGTGTGCTGAAGGTGCCTTTAGCTGGTTGCCAGGCTCGGCACGTCTTAATAAATGCAATGTCGCAACAGCTGAATAAGTCGTCAGTTGCAACAAAGGGGTACTTCTTAAACATTTTCCTGCCCATTAAACGCAATATGCCTTGGTGCTCCCGGTACATCCTGCCCACCTTCCTCTGCTCTTCAACGCTTAAAGGCTCAGCTAGGTAGCCCGTGCGCGGTCGCTTTCGTGGATTCGTAGCTGGGGCGGCCACAACAAAGCATTGAACGTTCGTACCTAATCTAATATGCTTTGACCTATTTAGGTTGGGTTAGCTGCGGACTACTGCAATGGTTGAGCCTGGGGTGTTTAAAACCAGATCGTTTAGCAGGCCGGGGCTTACAACCTTGGCTGGGCTGGTGCTGCCTAGTTGACGCTTCCACTCGATCTCGATTACGTCTAGCTTGACCCGCTGTAGGTCGGCATTGTTGATGCCGGGGATGATTGACGTTGAGCCGCTACCAACGCTTACTGAGTTTTGGATTAGGGAGAGCGCAACCTCAAACTGGGCCTGCTTTATTTCTTTGGGTATTTCCGTGTCGGTGTAGGTTTTTTCACTGGTTGCGTAGTCTTTTCTCGGCCAGGCGAGCGCTTGGGTGCTGGTGCTACGGGTGCCGACATACTTAAGAAGATCGAGGGTGCGGGTGGCTGTGATTAATGCTCTGGTCTTGACATCGGTAGTTGCCGTGTACCATTCAACGGAATCTATAGTTGAGTCCGCTAAGACTTGAGCCTCGGCAAGTGTTATGTAGCTGTTGGCATCAGCTGCTCCTGGTGTTGCGTTGATAGTCGCGGCCATGGAATCACACTTGCTTACGACTAGGTTTCCCTTACTCCGGCAACCTTGAGTAAGTGCCAAAGCATTAAATGTCAAACGTTCGCAGATCTGCTCAGGCCGACAAAGCTGCTGGGGGTGAAATTAGACAGTGGGAGCTGGTGCTGACGGAAATTCGTCGCCTGCAGAGGCTTGGTGTTTCAGTGCCCGATATTGCAATGCAGTTGCGCATAAGTGCTGGTTTGGTTAATCAGGTTTTGTTGCAGAGCTACAAGATGACTGCTGATACTGTTGCTGTGTTTGAACGGCAGGAAGCTGGGGTGGGGCAGTAGTAGCGGGGCATGAAAAAACCCCCTTGTTACAGGGGGTTTGATCGCCTCGTCTAGCTAGAGTTAGGCGTAAACGCCTGTGTCGTAGGGGGTGTTTACCAACAGACGCACTAGCGGTATGTTCTTTGCGGTTGTGTAGCAAAGAGCGTAGGAGCTGGTGGCGCCTAAGTTGCCGCTGGTGGAGGCATCTGTAGGGTTGTCGCCATTGGCTGCCCAGCGGGTGCCGTAGACGTGGTAACCCATGTGGTAGTCAACGATCAGGGTGTCCTGGAAGCTCAGCTTGTTGCGGTCGTACTCAACGCGGATATCTTGTTGGATGCCCTCGCCAATTACGCCGGAGCCGCACAAGTACACCTGGTACTTGTTTAGGTGGGTTGCGGTGCCGCCTGCAATTACGCCGACTTGATCGTCAACGATTACATTCAATCCCGCAAAACGTCCGACTAAGCCGGAGCCTAAACCGGAACCTACACCGCCGCCTGCATATACGCTGCCGCCGCTGCTCTGTACCTGTAGGTAGCCTAGCTCCTCTAGGTAAGCAGCAACCGCGCTGTGCATGATGATTGTGCTTAACTCGCTGCCGCGCTCACCAAGCAGTTGCTTGGCGGCTACAACATTACCCGCAGTCAGATAGTTCGCTGCGGCTGCAGTTGTTGTGCCGGTCTTGTTGATGGTGTTAGCACCTAATACACCGTTGGCGGAGATGTTGCCGAACAAACCTCCTAGCTGGGCCATTAGTGTTGCTGTCTTGGCTTTGTTCACAGCAGCTGCAAGCTGGTTGCGAACGTGACCTAGAGGATCGGCAACTCCACTACCTAACTTGGATACGTCATCCACGCTGTAGGCAAAGCCACGGCGCAAGATGGTCATGATTTGCTCGTCTGTTGACAGCGCTTGGGGGGTTAGGTAGCCAGCGCCGCTGGTGCCCCAAGTGCTGCTGGAGTCGATGCGCTCGATGGTTGGCGCGATTGGGTCGAACTCAGGTACTCGAATGCGAGTGCCGCCTGCACGTACATCCAAGGCGCTGTTGCGTGCTACAACTCCGCTTTGGACAAAACGCGATTCGTTGAAAATTCTTTCTGCAAGATAGCCCGCAAATTCGGGCCGGGTGATCATGGCGGATAGAAATGTGCCGCCGACGTTGCTTAATGACATTGGTTTGGATGCAAGGGGTTACCGTGGATTACCTGCCGCCTGCTTCAAGTCGGAACGCTCGCGCAAGCTCTGGATTCTCCGCCTCAAGCCGCATTACTTCCGTTAGGTTGTAACTTTCGGGCTTGTACGGATTGATTGCTCCGCTGCCAGTGGTTGCACTGACAGTTGCTCCCATGCCCCTAGCTGCATTTGCGGCAAAATGATGGTCCCATCCACTGCCCGCTGATTTCAAACTCAGTAGGTGTGATTCCAACGGTTGCTCAATCCCATTTACAACTACAACGGCACTCCCGTTGTTATCTCGTAGCTGGGGGGCTAGTAGGCCGTAGAGCTGTTCTGGAGATACTGCTTGCGCACTGCTGATTGCGTTTATTGCTGTTGCACGTAAACGTTCCGCAGTGATCGCAGTGTCTTTATCCGTTAGCTGGGTCTCTAGCTCGGTGATGCGCTGCACCAATCGAGCATTCTCTGCCGTTGCGTCATCCCACAACTTCTTGTACTCGCCGCTGTCAGCAAGCGTTTGTTGCGTGGATGATTTCAAAGCTGCTTCTAAATCCCGTAAACGCTTCTCCGAATTGCCTAGACGCTCGTTTAACGCTTTGTTAGCCTCGCCTTTGGCAAGGTTGTCGCGTTGTACGAGTTCTAGCTTGGCGCGGAGGGCTGTTGGATCTTCGGCGGCTGGTGCTGGGGCGGTGGTAGGTTGTTGAATCGCGGACTCAACTAATTCCTCCACGGGAGGAACTCCTACAACTTGCTCTGGCATGGGGGTAAAGGCTGGACGGTCTAAGTTGCCGCTTTTGTTGTTGTTTTATTGCACAGGCAGTAAGCGACATCTGCAACGCGGGTGGACAGGGGGGATGTAAGGGAATTCGTTGAAGTTTTGTCGGATTAAACCGTCAAGTGGGCGGCAGATTGGGCATGTTTTGGGATCTAAAATTGCGTGCCATTGCCAGCCCTTTGCGCCGAATGGGGCTGGGGTGGGGGGCAGGGTGGGGCGAGAGGTTAGGTATTTTTGACGCTCGAACACTGCGCGCTCCGCATAACCGCTTACTTCCCATACTGAATTTGATATGAGTGCGGTGTCGCGGTTTCTTAGTGCGCTGTAGCTGGTGCCACGGGCATTGATTGGCTGGATGTATCCCCGAGTCGTGCGCTCAGCAACTAAACTGCGGGCAATCTCAATCGTGGCATCCTGGCGCATTATTCCAGCTTGGATCTTTGATCGGATTGCTGTTAAATGACCGGTTGTGTATGGGCTTAGTGTTGATAGTGGGTCGGGTGTGAACTTCTCAAGTAGCGTCATCCCACCGCTGCGGGTTGTTGATAACAGTTCGTTTCCTCGGCGGGGGCGGTAATCTCGGCGGGTTAGAGTTAATCCGGCATAAGCGGCAGCGCGTTCTGAGTGGGTTTCATCAACTTCTTCAAGTTGTTTTAGTAGGATTGCTAGAAATGCGTCGCTATACA
The DNA here is from genome assembly GCA_009918675.1 of bacterium. Classification (GTDB taxonomy): domain Bacteria; phylum Bdellovibrionota_B; class Oligoflexia; order Silvanigrellales; family Silvanigrellaceae; genus RFOM01. The sequence continues at coordinate 3,521 of RGDM01000063.1, read as the reverse complement.
GCTGGAGTTCGAGCGCAAAGGCTTCTAGTAGCGGGATTATGATTAGCTCTCGGCTGATTCCTGTGTCGGGGAGCGAACTTAGCAGGGATTGGCGCAGACGCCATAGCAGCAGTAATAGGCGGGCCTTTATGTCGTCTCCTACATGATTTTCGCTTCTCTGTAGCGCTGTGTAAGACGCTTTTAAATATTCGTCTGGTGTCATGTATTACCTGGACGCATTGGGGTCGGTAGGGTCTGGGACGATAAGCCCATTCCTTGACCGGTTAGTGCTGCATTAGTGCGATTTAGTGATTCTGGCCTTGTTGTCAGTGGGTCTAGTCCCATTGAACTGTTCTGCTCGTTGATGTAATCCTGGGTGCGAGTTACTTCTTGCTCAATGTTGAGTCCGGCAGGCAGAACTTCGCCTTGTTTTAATATGTCTAGTAGCGTTTCTTGGCTGATTGCATTTTGCATGAATAGTTGCAGTACTGCGGTTATTGAATTGCCATCTAGTAGTCGCTGGTCGTAGTCTTGCTCGATGACGACAATTGGGGGGTCGATGCCGATGTACTGGGCCGCGACTTCTAACATTGATGTTAAAGCGTTGGATAGGTCCGCACTTATTAATGCCATGATTGAATCGCTGTCGATGCGATCCATTCGCTTTGATTCCGCTGCGGCATTAGTTGTGTTTTGTTGAGTGAGGGTGTTGATGCCGAGACGTGCAATCTGACCCTCAAGCGCCTCTAAACACTTGAGCTGGGAGTCGAAGGCATCTGTGGTCGGTTGCACGAACTCTGCTCCGCCATCTACTGGCAAGAGAATTGCCGTGTTGACGCTTATGCCTACTGGTGAGTCGGTGTCTGGATCGAAACCGCGCATTGTTAAGATTGGCATTGCGCCTACATGGACGCTGTGCATGAAGTCGCAAAAGCGTTGTGCGTATGCAATGTTTAGATAGGCAACCTCTAGCAGGGGTGGGGAGCTTTGTAGTGTTGATAGGCGGTTGCCGTAAACTGTTATTAATGGGATGCGGTCTAGGTCGGTCGTGCCGCTTTTGTGCAGGAACCAGGAGTTAGCTGGGTCGCGGCGCCATAACTCGTACTTACCGGCTTCTAATACTCGGATTTGCTCTACTTGCTCTTCGCCAAAACGGCCTCGGTCCTCTAACGCTAATTCGCGGATGCGGACTTGGATTAGGTCGCCTTGTGGGTTGTTGTCGCGGGTGCGCCAACCTCGGATTGATTGCGGGTGCGTGTGGATTAGGTAGGGGCGGGCTTTTGTGTTGCGCTGGTCCGCCAACGTGCGGGGGGCTGCAGCTGGGGGGTAGTCCACGATTGCGCTGCTGTGGCCGTAGAGAAGCGCGGTCTCAAGTTGCTGGCGGGCAAATGAGTTCAGGCTGGTGCCATCGCCGCATACGTTTTGAGCCCAGTCAGTCCAGTAGGGATCGCCCTGCAGCTGGATGCCCTTGCGCAGGATTAGACCAGCAGCTTGGCTTGCTAGTCGTTGCAGGAATGGGGGCAGTACGGCGTGGAATACTCGCCGCTCATACGCACTTGCGTCCTCACGCGGTTCTTGCGGGATTAGCCTGCGGGCATCGGCGCGTAACGCTGAAGTGCCGCCAAGACATATATTTATTGGGTCCCATTTGTTTAGCATTGATAGGACGGCAGAACTTAAAACGCTGGGGTTGTCTGCTGCACCGCTGGGGAGGGGGGCTGGGAGCGGTTCAAATGCACGGGGGAAGGTGAAATCACTGCCTGGGTATGTGCTATTAAGTGCGGCCACGTTTGCTTACCTTTGTGTTTACCTAGGTTTCCTTACTTAAACTCGAAGTTGCTGCCGCCGGTTTGGTAGCGGCGTAGACCTGCTAATGAGTGCAGTACATAGCCCGCAGCATCCACAGGGCCGGATTTATCCTCTAACCCCGTGCCGCTTTTGTCTGGAGTGCCTTTGTTGTTGTAGGTTTGGGTTTCTAAAGCGCGGATTAGATATTTGCAACGGGGGTGGATGCGCAGACGGTTGTTTAGCAGGAGTACTTGGACTGCGTTTACTCGATCCTCAACTAACGGGTTCTGGGATTGCACCTTTATGCGTAAACCTTGTCGCTTTAATATCGCTAGGTCGCTTTCGCTGGCGTTGGTGGTGGTTCGGTGCTTGCTCGCAGCATCAGGTACTACCGTTAGTAGATTGCGCTCGATGTGAGTTGCATATAGTTCGTGTAAGCGGGTAGCAATTGTTGGTGTGTCCTTTACGTGGTATTCGTCTACAAAGTGAAATACATCCCCGCGTCGAACGCATATTTCGATGAAGCAGGTGCCGACGTTGAAGTCGAGGCCGACGTACATGGCATCGTCTGGCTTGACTTCCTCGTCACTCCAATGAACGTCGCGGTCGAAATATGAATAGACGGTGGTTTTGTCTAGTGCTGTGAATTGACCCTGTAGGTACGCGGATAGGAGCTGGGGTGGGTAGTTGGCGTATAGGGAATCGACGAAGCCGTCCGGCAGGTAGGGATTGTCGATTGTTCGGGCGCGGATTAAATGGCGGTCTGGTGCTGCTTTTTGATCAAACGTGTTCCACATGAAACCGTAACCCTCGGGTGTGCTGGCAAGCGCAAACTGGGGGTTGGTGCCGCCGCGTAGTCGCGCCAAAATCATCTCGCTCGCTTTCTGCGCTAGCTCAAACTTTGAGGTGTCGATCTCGTCCGCTAACGCAAACGCTAGGTTTGTTCCTCGAATACGATTTACAGCCTCTAACGTTCGGCATAACAAGGTGCAGGGGCCGTGCGGTAAATGCAGGATGTACTCGGGCTGGGGGCTGGCGCGATAGTCATACTCAATCCCAAACTTATCCAGAAATTCATCGAAACTTCTTACCCATACGTCCAATACCATCTGATAGGTTGGCTCGAATATTGCTCCGACTTTGTTTGGATTGTCCATTGATAGGAATACTGCTTTCGCAGCTAATCCCACCGTCTTTCCAGCACCAAAACCTGCACATAAACCTAGTAATAAATGGTCAGTGTCGTTAACAAATTCTTGCTGGTGCGGTAGAAGACTGGCGTATATGCGGGTGCGGAGTTCGCTATAGGTGGTGGTGCATCTGGTGCTGACGGCTATTGGCGCGTCTAAACACTTACCGCCTGGAACAATTCCAAGAACACCCACAGCATCTTGTCCAGACATCTACATACATAGGGTAAGGACTTTTTTGTATAAATGCAGGCTGCTTGGGGCTGGGGCGGAAACAGGCACAAGCATGGGGGTGGGGGAGCCTACCTAGGTAAGGTTGTGGAAAAAGGCGCTGCAAACGGGAGGCAAGGGGTGCGCCTAGTACTGGTGTACTCGCTTGGGTGGGGGTGGGGGCTCCCATGATGGAAATTTGTAGCGCAGGCTGGCCAAACACTGCAAACCAGCTGGACGGGCTGAGAGCCGTTGCGCTGCAATGAGTTCTGTCCTGCGTATCTGCTTAGTAGACAGGTACGCAAGCATGGGACGGCCTTGCGGGGTGCCGTTGGCTGGGGCTGCCTAGTGTGC
>RGDM01000062.1 GCA_009918675.1 bacterium | reverse complement strand
CATTTAAGCCTATTGTGACTATCGAAACAACAGATAAGGCCGGTAATAAGCTGAGCAGTGCGAGCAATAACCTTGGCGATAATGCTTGGCGCTGGCGCTGTATTTCAAAACAAGACAAGGTCACAAAAGCGTTTGTTCATACTCTGTGTTACGAAGATGGAGATGCTCTGACTCTGAATAAGAGTTTTGACTCATCAGATCTCTTTGTTCAATTTGTCGGTCCAGAAAAAATTGATTTGGGTGGCGTTCAGTGCACGCTTGTCACCGACGTTGACTTGGCCAAGTGCTCGGGAAAGTAATCCATCAGAGTTTCATTTAATGGTATGAAGAAATTCATAAACAGAACAGCCCCGGAAGCGATCTGCTGCCGGGGCTGTTCTGTTTGAGGTGGGTCGCACGCAGCACTCACCCGCGGTTCTTAGGAATGTTCTACCAATTGTTTAAGTTCATCTTTAAACAATGGAACGGCTTGGAAAAGATCCGCAACAATTCCATAGTCTGCTTTTTGGAAAATTGGCGCATCAGGGTCGGTATTGATGGCAACAATCACTTTAGATGTGCGCATTCCAGCCAAGTGCTGAATTGAACCTGAAATTCCAAATGCAATATACAGATTGGGGTTCACTGTTTTGCCCGTTTGTCCGACCTGCATGTCGTGTGGTGCATAACCGGAATCAACTGCCGCGCGTGATGCACCCACTGTTGCTCCAACCACATCAGCAAGATCATGGAGAATCTTGAAGTTGTCTGCGTTACCCATGGCACGACCACCTGAGATGATCAAGTTGGCTTCAGTTAAGTCGGGTTTTTCAGACTTGCCTTTGCGAACTTCAATAATTTTCGCTTTGATTGCATCTTCGTTTAGTGTTGGAGCAAAATTTTCAACTGCCGCTTCGGCAGACGCGTTAAGAACTTCGCTTGGGATCACATTTGGCCGCAGTGTTACAAAAGTCAGGCTGCTTTGGCTTGCAACCTCGGCAATACATTTCCCTGCATACATGGGGCGTCGGGCAATCACTTTTTCGCCCTCAAGGGAAACAGAAATCACGTCAGTGAGCATGGCCGACTTGTTGCGAACGGCAAGGCGAGGAAAGAAGTCGCGGCCGGTTGGGGATGCTGGCCCCATCACGAGCGTGTAACCATTCTTTTGGATGAGTTGAGTGATTGTTTGGATGTGAGGCTCGCATTGGTAGGTGTTTGTTGTTGGTGAGTCAACGACAAACACTTTGCTTGCGCCAAAAGTTGCGAGCGTTTTGGCATGAGCTGCGCAACCTTCACCCATCAGCACGGCGTGAATATTTTCAGTTTTTCCGGCCAAGAGCCGGCGCGCTTCTGTAAGAAGCTCGCCCGCGGTGGATTTGAGTTTTCCGTTGCGGACTTCTGCATAGACGAGAACTTTCATGGTGCTTATCTCCGTGTTCCGAATGTGACTCAAATGACCTTGGCTTCACTGCGAAGCAAGCCAACGACCTTCTTGACCATGTCAGGCAACGCCTCACCTTTAAAGACTTTGCCAGGAGCTTTGTCAGCAGGAAGAGCATAGGAACGAACAGTGACCAGGGCTGTTTCGCTCAACACTTCAGCGAGCTTCTTTTCAGCCAGCGGCTTTTTCTTAGCTTTCATAATTCCGGGCAAAGGAGGGAAGCGAGGCTCGTTGAGACTTTTGTGAGCGCCAAGCACCATTGGAGCTTTGACTTCGTATACTTCCATCATGCCTCCCTCAACTTCACGCTCGACACGTGCAATTTGGGCGCCATCCTGCCACTCAACCTTAGTCACAACCTGGACGTGCGGCATTCCGGACAATTCTGCGAGCATTGGACCAATGTGAGCTGAGTCGTCATCAATCGCCTTTTGGCCGAGATAAACAACATCAGGTTTTTCTTCTGCTATGACTTTTGAAAGAGCGGTTGCAACGGAGAATGAGTCCAATTCACCCGAATGGCCTTCGGTGTTGATCCAAACGCCGCGGTCGATTCCCATGGCCATCGCTTTGCGCATTCCTTCTTGAACGCGGGTTGGTCCAAGACTCACAACGACGCTTTCGCCGCCTTGCTTCTCTTGCGTGCGAACTGCCTCTTCAATTGCGAATTCGTCGTATGGGTTCACCATGTATTTGAATTCCGAATCATCCAAGCCTTTGCCGCCTGCGGCGAGTTTAACCTTGGTCTCGGTGTCCGGAACATGTTTCACAAGGACAAGAATTTTCACGTGTTCCTCCGTTTGACTTCACTGCTTATGGTTCACTGAAGTCTACATATTTTCCCACCTCAGTCAAAAAATACACAGTGAGAATCGCAGCATGTCGTCCGATACCAGAGGTTAAGACGCGATAAGGAATGCCTATGAATTTGGCCAAGGAAAATAAGCTGAAACCTGTGTTGGCGATTTTCGCTGCGGTTGCATCGGTCACTTTTTTGGCTTTGACAGTGTTGGATCCGGCAACGCTGCAGCAGCTTGAAGTGTCGATGCACAGCCTCTGGCAAAATTCAGATCCTGTGAGCAGCCCAGATGATTCCTCCCTCGGCCTCCAAAAAAAACCTAAAAGTGCCTCTTCAAAGCTCAAACAAGCGGCTCTACTCGATAGCGCGGTTGAGCCGCTGAATCTTGATGTCGAGGGCGGTCTCGAGCAGCTGGGTGATGAGCTCATGGAAGACAGGCTTTGGGAAGAAGGAATTTTGCGAAGTCGCAGCGACGGAGTGCGCAGCGGCCAAGCGGTACTTGATGCACTTGCCGAGATCGAAGCCTGGAGTCCGATTGAATCAGGATACAACCAGATGCGCCTGAAGATGTTCCTGCGATATCCCAAGTTGTGGGTTCGCTTGGCGGCGTATGCTTTTGCTCTGAAGGCCAAGGCGATCAGTGAGAAACAAGAGGTTAAGCTTGCTCGCTTGATAACTCTAAAGAGTCGAGACAATCCGCTTCAAGTGAAACGATTTTTGACTCGCTACGAGCGGAAAGATCCGGATTTGTATCGCGCACTCGTGGGTCGCCTTTTGCAACCCACCTCAACACTGCTCGAAGATTCATCCGAAGATGACGAGGAAGAAAGCCAAGAAGCATCATAATTTTCGGGCAAAAAATATGCGGGAGAATTGGCAAGGAGTCTCCCGCATTTTCATTCCAGCTGAGCCGCTGGATTCAAGCAGGCAAACCTTCCAGTGCGGTCAGGTTCGCACCTGTGATTTGCACTTGCACGAGTTTGCCGAGAAGATCACGCACCGATGCAACTTTGACAAGGCGACCTTCGTAAGTGCGGCCGTACCAAGAATTTTCTTCCTTTGGATTACGATACAGAACCAAAACCTCACGTGTATGACCAATTTCGGCGTTGTTCTGACGCTCGGTTTCAGCTCGTTGCAGTGCAAGAAGAGCCTGAAGGCGAACGTCTTTTTCGCGTTCAGGAACTTGATCGTGGAACCGAGTTGCCGGTGTTCCTTTGCGTGGTGAATATTTGAAGGCGTAAATGAAAGCGTATTTCATTTCGCGAACAAGTTCGAGAGTCTGCGCGAAGTCTTCCTCTGTTTCACCCGGAAAGCCGACGATAATGTCGGTGCTGAAAGCAATATTGGGTCGCACTGCGCGAATCCAATTGACTCGCTCCAAATATTCTTCACGCGTGTACTGGCGATTCATGCGATCTAAAATGCGATTCGAACCCGCTTGCACAGGCAGATGAAATGCGTTGCAAAGCTTGGGGAGATCAGCAAACGCTTTGGCGAGCGAGGGAGTGAAGTCATGCGGGTTTGAGGTCGTAAAGCGAATGCGATTGACACCCTCAACTTCAGAAACTTTATAGAGCAGATCAGCAAATGGCAGAGACATGTCTGCTGGTAATTGAGCCGCAGTGGGTGGTTGATCGGGAAGGAAGTCGAGCCCGTAAGAATTGACGTTCTGTCCGAGCAGAATGATTTCTTTGATGCCCTTGTCCACAAAGAACTTAACTTCGTCGAGCACTTCGTTTGCTTGGCGGCTTTTCTCGCGTCCACGCGTATAGGGAACAACACAGAAGGTGCAGAAGTTGTTGCAGCCCTTGATAATGTTTACGTATTTACTGACTTCGTTTTTCTTTTCGTCAATATACGGAGGAATGACGTCGATGGGAATGCTGTAGGCTTCTTCCTTGTTAAACTTTGCGTTAACAATCGGCTGATGCACATTAAATGCGCGCTGTTCTTTCTTTTCATCTGCGCGCGTGACGACATCCTCAAGAAGATTTGCAAGCTGTTCGATTTGGTCTGGGCCAATAATCAAATCTACAAATGGAACTTCTTTTGCAAGTTGTTTAGCTTCTGCCTGCGCAACGCAGCCTGAAACCGCCAACAGCAAATCTGGATTTTTTTGTTTTAAAGGGCGCAATTCACCAAGACGGCTAACCAGCTTGTGGCGCGCTTTTTCGCGGATATGACAAGTGTTGAGGAGAATGAGGTCTGCGTCTTCTGTTGAATCTGTTGGACGGTAATTGCAGCGGCCTAACAGGCCAAGCATGCGCTCGGTGTCGGCGACGTTCATCTGGCAGCCCCATGTTTGAACATAGACTTTCTTCAGAAACGCTTTGTTTTCCTCACCCACGTTTGGATATGTGACTTGCGGTTTTGGCATGTACTTAGCCAACGGATTTTCGTTGGTCCCGCCCGCAGGTTCGTCAAAGTGTTGCGGGAGTAATGCTTGTCTAAACATGGAAGGGTTTCCTTTTCACTCAACAAAGCTCTTATCTGCGGTTTTTCGCACGTGCTTTCTTTTCTTCTTTTTTCTTTTTTCTTTGCCGGTTGATTTCAGCCAGGTCTTGAGTGGATAAGCCACCCATGCGTCCGCCTGCAGCACCAGGGAAGCCGCCCATTCCGGGAATTCCGCCCATGCCGGGCAAACCACCCAGGCCACCGAGGCCGCCCCCTCGCATCATTTTAGCCATGTTTGCAAGCTGATTCAGACCTCCCATGCCGGGAATCTTGCCAAGCAGTCCGCCGCCCAAACCACCCGAAAAGAGGCTCATCATCTGCTTCATTTGCATGAAGCGTTCAACGAGATCTTTAACGTCTTTTTCCGTTCGGCCTGAGCCGCGTGCAATACGTTGGAGGCGAGAGCGTCCCTCGGGGGTCTTGGGTAAAAGCAAGTCTGGATTGTTGCGCTCATTGCGAGTCATCGAATGAACCATCGCCGCCACGCGCACCATTTCTCGGTCATCCACTTTTTCAAGATCCTGCTGGTTCAGCTGACCCGCAAGCGGAGTCTTTGAGATGATGTCCTTGAGAGGGCCCATTTTCTGAATGCCTTGCAGCATTCCAAGAAAGTCGTCGAAGTTGAATTGACCTTCCATCATTCGGCTGGCGCTGCGCGCCGCTTGCTCTTCGTCGATGGCTTTGCTGAAATCTTGCATCAGCCCAACCACGTCTCCCATGCCAAGGATACGAGTTGCCATGCCATCAGGACGGAATTCTTCGAGGCGGTCGAGCGCTTCGCCAACGCCTGTAAAAAGAATACTTTTGCCTGTCACTTTTTTAATTGAAAGTGCTGCACCACCACGGGTATCGCCATCAAGTTTTGTGAGAATGACGCCGGTAAGATTCACACGTGTATCAAATGCGCTTGCCGTGCGGACGGCATCCTGACCAATCATCGCATCAATGACAAGCAAGACATTTTGAGGCGCAACCGCAACCTTGATGTTCTCAATTTCCGACATCAGAGTTTCATCAATCGCCAGTCGACCTGCAGTGTCGATAATCACCAGGTCAAGCCATTCCTGTCGGGCGTGTTCAAGTCCTTTGCGGGCTATTTCAACAGCATCATTTGTGTCGAGCGTAAAGACAGGGACTCCAATGCGTTCGCCAAGAACCTTGAGCTGCTCGCGGGCTGCAGGGCGATAGACGTCGGCCGCCACAAGCAGCGGTCGCATGCTTTGGGACTCTTTGAGCAGACGCGCTAATTTTGCAGCGTGAGTTGTTTTGCCGGCGCCTTGTAAGCCGACCAAAAGAACAACTGTTGGGCCTTTTGGATTGCGAATTATTTGAACTTGTTCACCACCCAGCAATTGAAGCAATTCATCGTGGCACAACTTGATGAAATGGTCGCCCGCAGAAACTTTCAAATCTGCGACTTTTGCTTTTGTTTGAACAACCGAACCGAGGGCTTTTTCGCGGACACTTTCGAGGAAGTTTTTTACCACCCCAAAGTCAACGTCAGCATCAAGGAGGCTGCGCCGCACGGTGTCTAGAGCGGGAGAAATGTTTTCTCCTGTGAGACGTGTTTGGCCTTTGAGTTTGAGGGCGGCGTCTTTGAAACCTTGCGAAACAATATCAAACATATGGGCTACCTTTGCTCTGCACGTGACGGCACGCGCAGATATAGCCTCAGGTCCAAGGGTGGTCAAACACGAAAATGTCTTTGTAAATACCTTCAATTATGAATCTTTTTAGGATCCTTTGATAACTCGCAGCTTCAAGGGCTGGTCGGCGGGGGGTGGAAAGCTCTCGGCCGGGGGTGTGTTTTCGAGACTTTCGTCTTCGTTACTGAGCTCATCATTGTCGGAAAGTGCAGAAGAAACGGCCTCCTTAAGAGCGTCCATGAAGAGCTGAGTGCGCATAATGCTCTCACGCACCGCGTCCAACCCGAGAAGCTCTTGCATCTCTCTCACGAACTGATCGGCGAAGGCTGCTTGCGTTAGCAGATGACCTGCGAGCTCTTTGGCGAGTCCGCTTTCTGAAAGATTAAACGCACGAGCGACTTCAACAGCGTGTGTGCGCGAACAATTTTGTTTCGATTCTTCGCGAGCGTCGCGGAAATAAAATGTCCAGCAACGAAATTGATCATCGCGATTGAACTCGATGCACACTTCAAGATCTTCGTCTGAGCGCATTATAATATGAAGTCGATCGTCAAGCGACGTTCGTTCAAATGCGTCGACCATGACTTGAAGCGTAAAATTCATACGCTCTGTCCTTGATAGGCAATCTGCGAAAGTCGTTGTTCAAGCGCTTCCAAAATAGTTGAACGCAAGAAATTGTGGGTCGAGATGATTGCATCCTGAATTGTTTGCAAATCTTCGTGCGTGAATGAATTCATCAGAGAGTCACTTGAATTCACGTGATTTGAATTTACACTTCTGAAGCATTGCTCTTGAAGGTTTTCAAGATACACCAGCTTACTGAGATAAAGTTCATAACGCACATTGCAATCGAGCGAATGTTCGATGGGCGCGAGAAGTTCATCGACGAGTTCGCGATAGAGCTCATACGAGAGCCCTGATGTTTTCTGCTCTGCAGGTCCCATGGACATAATGCAGCCCTCCCATTCCCGGATAAAACTTTTTGAAGCTTCTCATCGTCTTTAAAGACAATCGGAATTCGCGGGATTTTGTTGAGAAAGGCGTCGTCAAGGATGTAACTGTGGGCAAAGATTTTTCAGAAAACTGCGCCGATGGAGGGGGGTTGGCCCATGCTTTTCAATGGCATTTCGATGCTTTTCGGTGCCGTAGCCGCGATTTTCCTCGAAGGCATAATTAGGAAACATTTCCGAATATTTCTGCATCCATTGGTCGCGGACAACTTTTGCGATCACCGAACTCGCGGAAATTGACTTTAGTAAGTTGTCTCCCTTGGTCACGAGGATTTGTCGGAGTTCATTCCAGGGTTCGGCAAGTTTGATTGGCCTGTTGCCATCAAAGAAAACCACGGCAGGTTCGCACTGGCGAGGAAGCTGCGCAAGGGCACGACTGGCTGCCAGACCTAGTGAGGGAATAATCCCGTGCGCGTCAATTTCGCCAGCAGTTGCACAACCCAAATAAGCCGCAACCAAACCGAAGTTGCCTGAGCACACTTTCAATGAACTGGGTTTTTGCTTTGATTTTTTTGCGCGGATGGCGTGCATTTTGCTGAGCGATTCAGAAAGTTCAGCAAATGATTTTTTCACAACTTGATGCGGCGATTTCAGTGAGCTCAGGCTGATGCGGTTTGAGAGAAATTCGCAGGGCTCTTGTGTCGATTGCATTTGCGTGATGATTGGGGGAAGCGTCTCCCATCGGCCGGCAATCCATTCGGCTTCAACAGCAGTTCGAAAAAGGGCTTCTCGCTGTGCAAGAGAAAGTTTTTTGCTGTCGCGCAGGGCCGAACTCCAGCGTGTGTTTGCGGCGCTGGCTGAACTTTCGCTCCACAAAGTGATGCAAACCACCACCGGCCCTGCCAAACAGCCGCGCCCCACTTCATCAATTGCCAAAAACGATTTCGAATCTGCGTTTGCAGCGAAGGCCGGAGAATGCTCAGGGCCAAATAATGTATCTGCCGCAGCGAGCTGTAGGAGTTCGGATTCTGCAGCGAATACAATGGCTGGGTTCAACTCGGCGGCGTTAGGCATCGGAAACTGCGTCAATTGCCTTAAGAATTGTTTGCTTGGGTTGATTGCCAACGAGGTCGCCAACCTTCTGCCCGTTCTTAATGAAAGCCAAGAATGGGATGTTACGAATATTAAATTGAGCTGCGAGTTGCGGCTCTTCTTCAACATTGACTTTGCAGATTTTGACTTTGCCTTGACGTTCTTTGGCAATTTCTTCAAGGGTCGGAGCCAATGCAACGCAAGGTCCGCACCAGTCTGCCCAGAAGTCGACTAGCACAGGAACGTTGCTTTCGAGGACTTCAGTTTGAAAATTTTTCTCTGTGACATGCAAAACGAGCTCTGACATCGGGCATACTCCTCAGTATGGAATAAGGCGACCTTCTGAATCGCACCCTAGCGCGGAGCGGGCGGAAGTTCAAATTTGACCGCGAACCAAAGGATAAGCGTCGGAGGCCAGACTGCGAATGCAGGAGAGTCAGTCAGAAAAATTGAGCCCGCTGAGGACATTCGCCTGCCTAGGAATTGCTTTCGTCGTGCTCAAAATTGTCTTGGCTGCGGCCCTTCAAGATTGGCTTAAGCATGTTTTGGTCGCTCTGGCTCTCTTTGCAATACCGGTTCTGAGCCGTGGCAATAATCGAAGCATCTTGAGAAAAATCTTTGCTGCAAAAAAAAATCCGCACGCGCAATGGGTTTGTCTTGCTTATTTTATCTTGCCCTTAATCCTGCACAGTTTTGTTCAGCCGCAGGAGTGGTTTCGAACACGTCTAGAATGGCAACAATGGATCTTGAGCGAGCCTGGAATGGCCGCAATCGTTCTCGCTCCCTTATCAGAGGAATTTTTCTTCCGCGGTTGGCTCCTGCGGGCTCAGCAAGAGAGACGTGGTTCGGCAGAACATGCGAGCGGACTGCAGGCTGTTTGGATTTGTTATATCAATGCATTGGTGTTTTGGATTTTTCATGCACCAGTGAGTCTGGGGCAATGGCACTTGGCCTTAAGGCATGGGCAAATGCCTTTGTCGCCCGGACCCTTTTTTCTCGGATTCATCGTTGCGGGTCTAACCATGTGGTCGGGGAATCTGCGCGCGGCAATTATTTTTCACATGATAGCCAATGCAATGGGGCCCGTGTGGTTGCCCTTGCTTGCAAACGAAAGCATTCGTGCACTCTTTTACAACTGAATTTGCATTAACTGGCGCGATTGCGATGCAGATTTGTGGATGTAAAAAGATTGTGAAGTTCATCGTATCGTTCTTGCAAGATATTTTGAATTTCATCTCCGTCATTGAGGGGAAGAATTTTCTCAGCAAATTTTTTTGCCGATTCAAAATCAAGATTCCTAATCAAGTCTTTGATTAATGGAATAGCGGCTGTTCGGCACGAAAAATGTCGACATCCCAACCCAATGAGTAGCTCGGTTGCAATTGGGTTCGATGCGATTTCTCCACAAAGACTTATCGCTGTGTCTGTGTAACGCTGATAATCGAACACAGTTTTGAGTGAGCGCAGTAAGGCTGGATGGAATGAATTGAACATTTTCGATGTTATAGGATCGTCTCGCTCCACACAAAGAATGTGCTGCGTGAGATCATTGCTTCCAACGCTGACAAAGTCGCATTCCGCGCAAATGAGATCGATCATGTGCACGGCGGCTGGGGTTTCAACCATGGCCCCGACTTGGGGATATTTGAGAGAACTCTTTTCAAATTCTGGAAGATTCGACCAGATGTCTTGAACAAGCTGCTTAACCTGACGGATTTCGTCAATGCGTGTAACAAACGGAATAAGGATTTTGATATTTCCTGAACTATTTGCTTTAACGAGTGCTCGGAGCTGCTGCCCTAGAATTAATTTTTCACTGAGCAGAAATCTTATTCCACGCAAGCCGAAAGGGCTATTCTGGGATTTTTTATCACTGACGTGACTCAGACTTAACTGATTATTTTTAGAGAAATTAGTATTCCTCGGATATGGTTTGTCGCCACCTGCATCGAGCAAACGAATTGTCAGCCAGCGTGGCGATATTGATTCGCTTGTGAGCCTGAAGAAGACCTCAAGATGGTCTTCATGAGGAATTGAATCTGAATTCAGGTGAAGAAATTCGGTTCTTAGAAGTCCAACGCCCTCTGCGCCTGATTCCAACAACTGACGCGCATCTACGGGTCCATCTGCATTTGCAAAAACAATGACTCGATGGCCGTCGATTGTTCGTGCCACCGATTGTGCGCCCGCGCGAAGTTTTTGGTTCATCAAGAGTTCAACGGCTCGTCGAGCTTCCGCTTTGCGCAGCTCACTGCGACTCGGATTCACGATGATTTTGCCTTCCGAGGCATCAAGGATTGCCATTTGTCCATCGCTACAAAGGCGATTGATATTTGTTGCAGAGAATATCGTTGGAATGTTGAAACTGCGCGCAAGAATTGCCGCATGACTCAACTGCGCACCCTGTTCTGCAATAATCCCGGCGACTCCAACTTGATGGAATCGGATGATGTCTTGCGGTGTTGGATGGTTAATGACAACAATACGTGCTTTGAGATGTTCCGATTTTTTTTCGTTCAAACTCTTCGAATCGCTCATTGCACTTAAGAGAAGTTCCTCGCACGCATCAAGATCTAAGCTCTTGTCTCTGAGATATTGATCTTGCATAGATTCCACAACCGATCGAATGTCTTTAAAGGCGCGAAGAATCGCGGTTGTTGCGTCGTTTGATTCATGAAAAACGAAGGTCCGAATTTTTTCCATTAGCAATTCATCACTCAGTATCATGCCGTAGCTGGTCATCACCACCGGCATGGAATCTGAGTCATCTTTCGACCTTTGATCTGGGTTCAAGTCCGATTGTTCGGCAGGAGATGTTGTGGGCTTTCTGGGACAAGCCTCGACACTGAGAGACTCGATCAAACGTAGGGCGTTCTCTTGTGCGCCCAGGTACTTCTGCCATTCCGTATCAGCAGAGTTTACAATGAGGGGTGAACGCGCAAATTCAGGCGTTCGGCTTGCTTTCGCAATTTTACCGACCACGAGCCCGCGCGAAATCGCGAGTCCTTGAAGCCATTTCCTCGACGTCCCCTTCATTGGCCTCCTCGGAGGTGGCAAAACCCGAATCAAAAAGGAGTTTCACCGCCTTGAGAAGCTCATCGGCACGCGGTCCTCGGGTTATGAGCTCAATTTCGCTGTCTCGGCCTGCGCCCAAACTTAGGATTGCGAGAAGTGAGTGTCCCAAGGCTCTGGAATTTGTAGATAAACATCGGAGTTCAAGCTCGCTTGGCTTGTGTGCTTGCGCGCATTTAACGATACTCACACCTGGTCTGGCGTGCAGGCCCAACGGGTTCAGGACCCTCACACGTGTCTTATATTCAATCAATGTTCACTCCCTATCGAAGTGCCTGTGTTCAATCTTGAGATTCGGAATGATCGCGCGCAATCTTTCGCCCAAAGCTTCAACTATCGCAACACTCCGATGTTTTCCGCCCGTGCAGCCAATACCAACCGCCAAATACCGCTTGCCTTCGCTGCGATAGAGGGGGACGAGGAAATTCATGAGATCCGCAGTTTTTTCGATAAAAGTTGTGACTTGTGTGTCGTTTAAAACAAATTTTGCAACTTTGTCGTCAAGACCAGTCAGGGGACGCAACTCGGCGATGTAATGAGGGTTCGGAAAACATCTGACATCAAACAGAGTGTCCAGGTCGGCAGGGGTTCCGTGTTTGAAACCAAATGAAACCAGCAGCACTCCAAGTTCAAGGTGGCGGGCGCTTGGCGCGTAGTCGTGAAGAATCGTTTGTCGGAGTGTCTGTGAGGAAATTCGCGATGTATCCACCACTCGGGTCGCGAGAGCACGGACGGGCTCGAGAATTTTCTCATCAAGGGCAATCGCTCGGGTGAGCGTCTCGACACCCTCAGAGGTGGTTTCGTCGAGGGTCATTGCAAGAGGATGAGTGCGGCGAGTCTCACGAAATCGATTGAGGATGATCTCCTGTGAAGCTTCCACAAAGAGCATTTCAACTTGGGCGATTTTATTGAGCGACTCCCAACAACTTAACAAAGCCTTTGGCATAGAACGGTCGCGCGCATCAACGGCCAACGCTAAGTAGGGGGCGTGAAATTGTTGGGTGGCGCAGGCAGCGATGAATTGAGGAGCTTTTACCTGAGCCCGCCATACCAGTCACAACAATAATTTTTCTCTGACTTTGTTGTGAATCCGTCATGACTCGCCATGCTCCTATGGGGCTATTGAGGGCGGGGCGGAGAGTTTTGAGTCCTCTTCTTTCCGCAATGTGTCGAGAATTTCCAATGGTGTTTGCGCGTTTAAGAGTTTCTCGCGCAGAGAGACCGAGCGCATCAATCTGCAGATTGTTGAGATGAGCTGAAGGTAACTAGCTTCATTTGGGCGCGGCACAGAAGGTGCGATGACAGCAAAAAAGAGTTGTGAATGAGCGTTGTCGAGTGCGGCAAAGGGGATTCCTGTTTGAGATTTTCCGAATGCAACCATTAGGCCGCGAGCACTCTCAATAGTTGCATGTGGTATAGCAACTCCGTGATCGGCACCGGTGCTGGCTTTCTGCTCTCTTTCAAGCAGTTTGCTGTGGAGCTCGCTGAGCTCGATTTGGCTTTGATTCGCGCAGACAAGTGTTGACACTTCAAGCAACAATGATGGCTTGTCGGTGGCTTTGAGATTTGGCTCAATCCACTCAGTGCGCATGTAGTCCGTAATCCGGCAGACCATCCGTTGACCTCTCGCGTGAGAGTTTCCGTATCTACAAAAGTCCAGTCGGGATAAGAGATTTGTCAAGTACTGTCAATTCGAAGCAGCCTCGAATTTTCAGACTCTTTCAGAACTTCCGAGCCCTTTTCGACGAAGGAAGAATACCCAACGACTCACGGTATTTCGCCACCGTACGTCGGGCAACTTTGACGCTTTTGTTTTCTTGGATCCACTCGGCAATATCTTGGTCCGAAAATGGCTTCTGTTCGCTCTCGACCTTGATGCATTCCGCAACCCAAGCCTTGACCACTTCATTTGCGAGTTCGCCACCTGCATCGGTGCTCATGCCAGAGTTGAAGAAATGTTTGAGTTCAAACAATCCCTGTGGAGTGTCCATGTACTTGTTGTTGGTTGTGCGCGAAATTGTGCTTTCATGCAGACCAAGCTCTTCTGCTACGGACTTGAGTGTGAGTGGTTTTAGATGTTCAGGACCATGTTCAAAGAAGTTTTTTTGTTTGTCGAGAATCACCTCAGTCACGCGCAATATAGTTTTGTTCCGGTCTGCAAGCGCTTTAACGAAGGCCCGGGCGTTCTTTATGTTGTCATTGACAAACTCTTTAAGAGATTTGTCGGAATCGGGCGATGCGGGTGCTGATTCTCCAGATTTTTTCTTTTGACTCAGTATCGATTCAATGAGGTGTTCGTATTTAGCAGAAATCTTTAGACGAGGTAGGCCGTCTTCATTGAGACTCACGACCCATTCATCCTCGCGGCGAAAGACAAAAACATCGGGGGAAATGACCTGTTGTTGAGTTCCGCCGTACTGGCGCGCGGGCCTTGGGTCAAGGTTTTCTCGGATGTACACAAGAGCTTCCTTCACGGCATCGGAAGGGCGACCAAGCGTACGGATGATTTTCGCGAGATCTTGTTTTTCGAATTCTTTCCAGCAGTCTTTCAGGATGCGTTCAGCTAAACTTGGGGCATCCTCTTTTTGCTTGAGCTGGAGGAGAAGAGATTCCTGCAAAGAGCGTGCTCCGACTCCCGCAGGCTCACATTTTTGAATAGATTTTAATGCGTATTCAAGGTCGTCTTTTGGGATATTTTGCTCTTGGGCTAAGTCGCCTAAATCAGCTGTTAAGAATCCGTTGTCATCGAAGAATTGCAGAAGCATGATCGCACAATTCAACTCGTACTCGGTGAGATGCATGAGTCGAAGTTGTTCTTCGAGTGAGTCATAAAGATCTGAATCACTGACGTTGACTCGGTCATAGCTTGGTGAATCAAACTCAGATTCGGACGTTTCACGTTGTAGACTTTCCTCGCCGGGCATCTCGCGAAAGCGCGAAAGAATGTCGTCTAGATCCGGAATTTCTTCTTTTTGTGATTCTTGATTTTCATTTGCTTGGTTGGTGTTTTGCGGTTCGAAATCGGTGGGGTTGGAATTTTCCGAATTTGCGTCACCTTCTTCAAGGCAAGGGTTTTGCCGAAGTTCCTCAGCGACAAGCTCCTCTAAGTCTTGTCTGCCGAGTGTGAGAATTTTGATTGCTTGCTGAATTTGCGGAGAAAGAACGAGTTGCTGGGCTTGTTTCAGACCCTGTTTTAGTTCGAAAGCCATGATGTCGTTCCTCGATATCCACATTCAAAAATTGAGATTGTTGGTCACCATGTAGCAATGAAAAAAGAGCGGGATGATTTTTACATCCCGCTCAGTTACGTTATCCGCGAAGCAGGGTCAAGACCGATTCAGGCAGCTGATTTGCTTGAGTCAGAACTGATGTGCTTGCCGCTGTGAGAATCTTGGACTGTGCCAAGCGAGCGGTTTCCGAAGCGTAGTCAACATCTCTGATTCGCGAAGATGCCGCACTTAGGTTCTCGCTACTCACATCAATTGCGGTAATCGTTGAGTTCATACGGCTTTGCATTGCACCCAGAGAGGCACGGAAGTCTGTGACCTTCTCCATCGCTCCATCAATTGCCGCGAAGATGTCAGATGTGTCACCACCTCCCAAAGTTTGGCCCGACTCACCAGTGATTTCCTTTGGTAAATCGGCGAGAGCTTGATTCAGGTCCGACAGGTTGTCGAACTTAATTCGAACGACTCCCGAGGTGTCGTCTGAATTTTTTGGTGCACTCGCGCCTACTTGGATCGTGAGGTCGGACTCTTGTTCACCGGAAAGAATTTTCTTGCCATTGAATTCAGTACTGTCCTTGATACGTGTCAATTCTTCACCGAGTTGTTCAAACTCACGGTTCAAAAAGCTACGTTCTTTTTCACCCACTGTGTCTGATGCTGCTTGCGTGGTAAGTTCACGCATGCGAGTCAAGATGTTGTTCAGTTCTCCCAGGCCGCCTTCGGCAACTTGCAGGAACGAAACACCGTCATTGGCGTTGCGTTTTGCTTGAGCAAGACCGCGGATGCGGGCGCGCATGCTTTCACTGATTGCCAAGCCAGCTGCATCGTCTGCTGATTTGTTGATGCGCAAACCCGACGATAACTTCTCAAGGCTGTCACTCATTTCCGATCTATTCTGTTCCATTTGTCTCTGAGCCACAAGGCTTTCGACGTTCGTTTTAATTCGCAGACCCATGATACATTCCTCCCTGTTTCTTCCACTGCTCAGCCATTGAGCAGCCGAATATTTCTCAAATCGAATTCACGGTTCAGTTTTCATCTTTCAACTGCGGAGCAGTGAGAGAGCCATTTCTGGACGAGTGTTGGCTTGCGACAACACTGCCAAGCCTGCTTGGCTGAGGATGCGGTTCTGGGTCATGCGTGCAGTTTCTTCTGCGAAGTCGACGTCGCGGATTCGGCTGGATGCTGCAGCCATGGTTTCTGTACCTTGGCTGATGTTGTTAATTGCGGCCCCGAGACGTGATTGGAGCGAGCCGAGTACTGCGCGAGAAGAGGCGATTGTTTCAAGACCTTTGTCAATTGATTCGAGGTTCTTTGCCACCACTTCACGATCTGAGGAAACCAGATTTGTACTCTTGACTCCGAGTGTTTCGGCGCTAATCCCATCGGAACTATCACCAAATTTGAGAGTCAACTGGTCGCTTTCGGTTCCGTTGTAACCAACCTGAACCTTGATTCCGTCTGGTTTGTCGTTCGGGCGCAACAATTGCAGGCCGTTGAATTCAGTTGTGTCTGAAATACGGTCGATTTCTTGGCTCAGCTGATCAAATTCCTTTTGGATGTAGCCCTTTTCGCGATCACCAACCGTGTCTGAACCCGCTTGCAGCGTAAGTTCACGCATACGGACCATGATGTTGCCCATTTCGCTGAGGCCTGATTCCGCCACTTGGACAAGCGACACACCATCATTTGCATTGCGCTTGGCTTGGTTTAAACCGCGCACTTTTGCGCGTAAGTTTTCAGAAATTGCAAGACCTGCAGCGTCGTCTGCAGAACGGTTGATGCGCAAACCTGACGACAGCTTCTCAAAGCTGTTGCTGAGTTCGGCATTGCTATTGGAAAGACCACGCTGAGCAACAAGTGATTCAACGTTGGTTTTAATGCGAAGTCCCATGATACTCTCCTCCCTGAAGTTTTCAGCCGCGACTCAACCCTTGAGACCCAGCTCATCCGTCGGCCTCACCCTTGAGACTTTCCGAATGTGTGAGTCATTTCCCAATTCCCTTGGGGTGTTCCGTGACTCACATTTCATTCTTCGTAAAAGGAATTTGGTACTTTAGAAAAAATTGAATTAATTTTAAAAATTGCAATTAAATTTGATAGTTAATCAATGTTGTATTCGTCTATGCTCGCG